>DGEY01000082.1:38082-75806 GCA_002391385.1 Firmicutes bacterium UBA3914
AAGGCACCGTGATGGAGGAGAACGGCAATCCCCTGGCAGATGTGCTCATCTACGCCACAGGCCAGGTGGAGAAAAGCACAAGAACCGATGAACAGGGCCGCTACATCCTCCCGGGCCTCAAGGGAACCACCGTGATTCGGCCAGAGCTGCCCGGCTGGGTGTTCTTACCACCCTACAAGCAGGTCCACAGAACCTCCACAGTGGATTTCACCGCCGTGGTCGGCGCAGTGCTTTCCGGAACCATTGCGGTGGAGCACAGCTTCCCCCGCTCCGTTGTGGACCCATTCCAGGTAAACTATGGGCCCCAGGCTGTTGGGGTTTCATGGCCTGCTGCGGAAAGCCCGGACTGGTACGAGATGGATTTCGAACCCTCAGAGCTGATCATCGCCTTCGAGGAAAGCGTAAGTGCCCAGGAGCAGCTCAAGATCCTAGAGGATCTGGGCTTGGTCATCCTGGATCGCCTGGCCATCCTCAACGCCTACCTGGTGCAGGTTCCGGACAGGTGGGAACAGGGGCTGGTGCGGGCCCTTTCCGCACCTGGTATCAAGTACGCCGAGCCCAATGGGAAGGTCCTGGCCCTGGGTGTTGTTCAGCCCAACGATGAGCTCTACGGCCAGCAGTGGCACTATCCCTTAATCCGCCTGCCCCAGGCCTGGTCCGTGGTGACAGGCGATACCTCCATCCGCATCGCCGTGGTGGATTCGGGGGTGAAAAAAGACCACCCAGAGCTGGCAGCGAAGCTGGACCACCGCTATGGGTACAACTTCGTGGCCGGGAACGATGACTTCGACGATGACTACGGACACGGAACCCACGTAGCCGGCACCATCGGCGCAGCCACCAACAACCGCCTGGGCGTGGCGGGGGTCATGTGGGATGTGGAGCTGCTGCCGGTTAAGGTCCTGAACGAGAGGGGCCGGGGAGGTGAGTGGGAACTCGTCCACGGACTGCTCTATGCCGCGGGCCTCTTGGATGAACCGGACAAGCCCCGCAACCCCTATCCAGCGGACGTGATCAACCTCTCCCTGGGCAGCCGCGCCGAGATGGTGCATCTACGGGATGCTGTGGAGCGTATCAGCCGGGAGACAAATTGCATCCTGGTGGCTGCCGCTGGCAACGGCTGGGGGCCTGGGGTGTACTATCCCGCCCGCTATCCCGAGGTGATCGCCGTGGGGGCAGTGGATTACAACTACCCCCACCAGCCGCAGCGGACCCGCTATTCCAGCTACGGTCCGGGGCTGGACGTGATGGCACCGGGGGGCGATATCCATAACGATACAGATGGGAACGGAGAAGACGATGGCGTCCTGAGCACCGCCTATGACGGTGACTATGGGTACAAAGAGGGCACCTCCATGGCCACCCCCCACATCTCCGGTGTGATCGGGCTGATGCTGGCCGCGGGGATCCCGCCGCAGCAGGTCAGGGAGATACTCCAAGCTGCGAGTATGCCCCTGGGCCCCGCGGAGTTCAGCGAAGAGTACGGTTATGGGCTGATCAATGCCTACTGGGCCGTGAATGCGGTGGAAGAGATGCGCTTGGTGGTGGGTAGGAGAACAGGCAACAGAGTCGAGGTGGTGAAGGAAACCACCCTGCCCGCCAAGGGCGGATCTTTCGAGCTGATCGCTCCACCAGGTGAGTACCAGATCATGGCCTGGGTGGATGTGCAGCGCACCGGAGATGTTTTGGAGCCGGGGGACTATTTCAACGAATCGGATCTGATCACTTTAGAGTCGGGTAAGAGCTACACCGTAAGCGGCACAATCCTGGAACTGGATAGCGAGCTTACCCTGCCCCCCACCCGGCTCCTCGTTGTGGAAGCTGGGGCGCCGTAGCCCTTTTCCATTCAAAATGGCGGCGCAGCAATGATTAAGCCCCCCGCACTTCCCAGATGTGAAGTGCCGAGGGGCTTTTCTCAGCGCAGCAGATATCGCGGCCACCACCGCAAGTTTCCTTGCACCGCCAGACGTACCTTGGTCAGCCCTGGGGCCTCAGCAGCGCCTCTTCCCACTCCTTTTGCCCAAAGCCTACCAGCACGAACTCATCCCCCACCAGCAGGGGCCTTTTCACCAGGAGACCATCGCTGGCCAGGATGGCGATCTGTTCCTCAGGGCCCAAGCTGGGCAGTTTATCCTTCAGCCCCAGCTCCCGGTATTTCTGCCCGCTGGTGTTGAAAAAGCTCTTCAAGGGGCGCCTGGACCTTTCCACCCATGCCTTCAGTTCATCCGCTGAGGGCTTGTCCTCTTTGATATCCCGATACTGGTAAGGGATGCCCTGTTCATCGAGCCAAGCCTTGGCCCGGCGGCAGGTCCCTCAGCGGGGATAGCACAGCAGTACATAATTCATTACCAATCTCCTAACTAATCTAGTCTGGAACTCAATACCAGCCTACCCTATAATCTAACCAGCACTAGTCTGCGAGGTGTACCATGCTGAAGAAGTATCTGCTGCTCACCTTGGGAACGCTGGCTTTGGGTTTAGGGGTGGTGGGCTTATTTCTGCCAGTACTGCCCACCACTCCCCTGCTTTTGACTGCGGCCTACTGCTACCTGCGCAGCTCCCCCTCCCTGTACCGGTGGCTGGTGAACCACCGCCTCCTGGGCCGGGGCCTCAAGGATTACCTGGAGCGGCGGGTTGTTCCCCGCAGGGCCAAGGTAGTGGCCCTAAGCACCCTCTGGCCGTCACTCCTCATTTCCATGCTCTTGATCCCCCTGCCCGCGGTGCGTCTCTTCCTGGCCCTGGTGGGCCTGGCGGTTAGTTACTATATCCTCCGGCTGAAGGAAAGGGTGGCAGAAGCTTAAGCCAGAAGCGCCAGTTTTTCCTTCAGTTCAGCCAGATCCAAGAGCTTCTTCTGGCCCACCACTTCCGAAAGGGGTACCGCCGTGGGCTTGCCGTTTTGCAGACCGGCTAGGCGGCCCGTTTGGCCGGCCAGGGCCAGATCCACCGCGTAGTTGGCGTAGAAAGCCGCCAGCTCCACATCCTGGGGCACGGGCGTTCCGCCTCTGAGCATGTATCCCATCACCTGCACCCGGGGGTTCCTGCCGGTGCGCTGCTTGTACAGATCCCCCACGATGTGGCTGACCCCTGCGTAGGCGATGTTGCCAAAGGCATCCCGCTGCAGTCCAGCCCGCTCCACGCCTTCCAGCTGGATTCCCTCGGACACGATGGCCAAAGCCGCTTGGCCGTTCTCCCGCCGGTACCGCTCCATGGCGCTCACCATCTCATCAAAGGTCATGGCCCCCTCCGGGCACATGCAGGCGCAGGCCGGGGTGTTCACCGCCACTCCCAAGGCCAACCAGCCCGCATCGCGACCCATGATCTCCACGATCATGTCCCGGTCATGGGCCACGTTGCTGTTCACCATGCTGTTCACAGCGCGCACGCCTTGGTAGATGGCCGTGTAGTAGCCCAGGGAACGGTCGGTGCCCTGCACGTCATCGTCGATGGTCTGGGCCACGCCCACTACGGTAAAGCCCATCCCCGCCAGGTGATTGGCCACCCCCAAGGTGTCGTCACCGCCCATGGCGATCAGTACGTCCACCTCGCGGTCTTCGAGACTCGCCAAGACCTTGTCCATTTCTCCGTCTTTGATGGGATTCTTACGCTCAGTGCCTAAGATGGTTCCCGGGGTGAAGCGATGTTGGGCAAGGCATTTTCTTCCCAGCTCAACTGCGTCGTTGTTCACCAAACCCAGCCAGCTGCGGCGGAAACCAATCAGGCTGTGCCCTTCCCTTTCCAGGCGCTGGGCTAAAAAGTACAGGAAGTCATTGATCCCAGATGAATCTCCTCCACCAGTCAAAACCGCGAACTTCAAAATATCCTCCTCCTTGCTATCCTTCTCGAAACCCGCTTCACAGGTTTCGAGTTGTCCATGTATTTTCCTTCTATACTTAGTCCAATTTCGCGGTGGATATGCCTAATTTCCAAGGACTTTAACTAAAAAACCATAAATATCCGCTTGTTCTTCCACGATTTTTGCCGTGGGTTTACCGTGGCCATGGCCTGCCTTCGTATCTACTCGGAGCAGAATCGGTGCCGCCCCCCGCTGCGCCCCCTGCAGAGCAGCCCTGAACTTGTAGGCATGGGCGGGAACCACCCGGTCATCGCCATCGGCGGTGACGATGATGGTGGGGGGATACTCCCCGGGCGCGGCATTGTGCAGGGGCGAATACCTGTAGAGGAACTGGAAGTGCTCAGGATTAGTTTCGGCATTGCCGTACTCCGGTACCCAGTAGCGGCCCACTGTAAATTTATGGAAACGGAGCATGTCGGTGACGGGAACCACGCAGACCACAGCGCCGAACAGCTCGGGACGCTGCACCAGCACCGCGGAAACCAAGAGCCCCCCGTTGCTGCGCCCCTCGATCACCAGCTTCTCCCTACTGGTATACTTATTCTCAATCAACCACTCAGCCGCGGCGATGAAATCGTCGAACACATTTTGCTTGTTTTCCAGCATACCCGCGCGATGCCACTCTTCCCCGTATTCGCTGCCGCCCCGGAGATTGGCCACAGCATACACGCCTCCCTGTTCTAGCCACCAAAGGCGTCCAGGGGAAAAACTTGGCGTGATGGCGATGTTAAACCCGCCGTAGCCGTAGAGCAGATTCGGGTTTTGACCATCGAGCTTGAGTCCCCGCTTGTGCACCAAGAACATGGAAACCTGGGTCCCATCCTTGGAAGGGTAGAACACCTGCTTAGTCTCGTAGTCCGCCGGGTCGAAGGTGAGCTTCAGCTCGCCAAAGGGCTTAAGCTGACCACTGGGAAACTCGTAGTGGTAGGCGGCCGCGGGGTGCAGGAAGGAAGTGAAGCTCAGGAAGAACTCCTTTTCGTCCTGCCTGCCCCACAGGCCCTGGACAGAACCCATGGTGGGCAGCTGCACATCTTTCAGGTACCTCCCGCTTTGGTCGTAGATGCTCAGGCGGGAATGGGCGTTATGCAGGAAGGAGACCACGAAGCAGCCGCTTATATAGCAGGCCTGGTCGATCACATCTTCCTGTTCCGGCAGGATTTCCACCCACTGCTCCCGGCCTGGATTTTTCAAGTCCACCGCGATGATCCGGCCCCTGGGAGCCTCCAAGTTGGTGACAAGATAAAAGGTGGAGCCATGGCTGCCCAAGAAGCGGTAGCTGGCCTCCCCTGGCTCAAACAGATGGACAAAGCCAGGCTCTCCCCCCAGGGGGCGGTAGTAAAGGCCGTTGCGCCGGTCGGTGCCCTCGAAGACGTGGAGAAGCAGATACTGCTGATCCCAGGTCAAGCTCACATGGAAGCTGAGCTCCTTGCGCTCGGGAAGTTCAAAGATCAGGACGTCTTCCTCCTGGTCTGTGCCTAAAGCGTGCCAGTAGACCTGGTTGAAGTTGCTTTCATCCCCGGGGTCAACCGTCCCAGGCGCGGGATAGCGGGTGTAGTAAAAGCCCAGGTCCCGGAACCAGGCCATGTTGGTAAAGCGGCACCAGCGCAGCACCTCCGGGAGATCCTCGCCTTTTTCCAGATCCCGGATGCGGATCTCCTGGCGGTCACTGCCGTGGACCGAAACGGTGTAAGCCACGAACCGGCCGCCCTCTTCCACGCTGTAGTTGCTCATGGCCACAGTTCCATCTGGGCTCCAGCTGTTGGGGTCCAAAACCATCTTCGGCTCACCGCTGAGGCCCCGTTGGCGGTAGAGCACCGGCTGGTTCTGGAGGCCGCTGTTCTTTTCAAAAAAGATCCAGGAACCGGCCCGGCGGGGCAGCTGGGTCCTGGGATAGTTCCAAAGCTCCTGCAGGCGGGCCTTGATGGCCGGACGGGGGTCCTCCCCTTGCAGAAACGCTTCGGTGAGGGCGTTCTGCCGCTCCACCCAAACTTGCACCTCCGGATCGCCGCTGTCTTCCAGCCAGCGGTAGGGATCCGCCACCGGCGTGCCGTGATAGTCCTCAACCACATTTACCTTCTTGGTCTGCATGCTTCCGCTCCTTTTGCAGTGTAGTCCACCTTAGAAAGTTCGCCAGCCAGGCGCGGTTTCCCTTTCCAACAGGAAGGCCCTGTCCCGGTGATACTAGGACAGGGCCGCAGCTTAAATGGCCTTTTTGAACTCTTCATAGCGCAGGGCCAGAAGGTCCCGGTCTGGGTATTGGCTAGCCTTCCTAGGCAGGATCAACCGCTGGTTGTGCATCTCCTGAATCCCGTGGCGGAGCATGGGCCCGTCCCTTTCTTCCAGCAGCTCCCGGCGGATTTGGATCTTGTAATCGGGCGTGACGCCGATGAAATGCCGGTCAAAGGCCGCATGGTGAATCTTGCAGAGGGCCAGGCCGTTGGTGACCAGTGGCTCACCCAAGGGGTCCCGGTCTGGGACAATGTGGGCGGCATCCAGCAGCTCGGCCCGGCGCAGGCGGCAGAAGGCACACTGGCTCTGGTAGGCGGCCAGCACCCGCTCCCGGAAGGACCTTTGATGCAGGCGCATCCGGAAGCTGGCGGTGATATAGCGCCGGCGGCCCTCTTCCCCGCTTCCCGCCGCCTGCCCGGGCTCCAGGTAGCGCTTGTCATCCAGCGCCACAATGAAGGAAAGGCTGGCCTGATCTTCCCCGATGACATACACAGGCCAGGCGGCCAGATACTTACCGGGCAGGAGGGCATGGAAGTAGACCAAGGGGGCCTGCTTCAGCAGGGCTTCCCGCAGCCCCGCGTTTTCATGGTGGCGGGGGTCGGTGCCCCGATAGCGGTAACACAGAAGCCCGTCGGCAGTAAACCCGTCGTGGTAGGGAGATTGGTGGGATGTGCGGATGGAGATGGGTATGGATTTGAAGACCTTGGGTTTCCAGATCCCCTGCTGCCCAACCAAACTGATCCGGTGGCCCTGGTAGCTAAAACCATGCAGGAGAGTGGACCAGGGCAGTACATCGTCAAATCTGGTCTGCTCCTCCAGCCACTGAAAGACAGCTAACCTGATTTGGTCCTCCTGGGACATCAGCCCCTTCCCCCTTTTGTCAAATGGTACTAATTACCATATTCTGTCCCCAGGGGCCAAATCCTGCCCAACAAAAAAGGAGGGCGCCTGAGCACCCTCCGTCTAAGTTGTTTAGTGAATGGGGATCTGCCTGCGATCTGGCCCTTGGGCAGCCCGGGGGATGGTGATATCCAATACCCCGTTTTCGTACTTGGCCCGGACGTTTTCGGGATCGACGTTGCCCACGTAGAAGCTGCGCTGGCTGGAGGCCAGCCGCCGCTCGCGGCAGAGGTAGTTTTCATTCGTTTCGGATTTCAGCTCTTCAGCCCGCACCGCAATGGTCAGATAGCCATTGTCCAAAGACAGGCGGATGTTGTCCTTGGCCACGCCAGGCAGATCTGCCTGGATGTGGTAACCGTCTTCTGTCTCCTTCACATCCACGCTGAAACTACCAAAACCGCCAAAGCCGGGGAAACCCTCCCAGACAGACTCCGGCCAGTTGAAGAAGTCCTGCCAGGTCTGGGGCCAGAAGAATTCTCCACGACTCCTTCTGCGAAACGGCATCAAGCGATACATGCTCACTACCTCCTCGGGTTTGATTTGCTCAACTTCAACTTGCAACCTTATTTTCCCACGAACATCAGGAAAGGTCAAAGTCAAAGAAGGTCAAATATCTCTCCCCAGGGGTAGTATTTCCCGATCTCAGTGAAATAACTGCCGTTTGCTCAGCCAAGCTCCCCCAAACGCCTAGGGGATCACGGAGTAGCCTCGCCTAGCCAGTTCCCCTTTGATCTCTTCCAGATCCTTACCCTTCAGGGCTGCCCCCTTGGGCAGGGTCATGACCCTGCCTGCTGTTTTCAGCATGGCCGGATTGGTGATGCTGGCAAAGCCCAGCTCAGCCAGGATCTGCACCAACTCCGGGTGCTCCTGGACCAGTTCGTACACGGTCTTGTTCAGATCGATCGCCTTTTCCATGGACAGTTCGCCCCCCCTACTGCTTTCCTGATCCCAGGGTACAACAACCTAGGGGCAAACTCCACAGAAATTCTTTATTTCTTCAGTAAGAAAATGATGAAATTGGGCACCCGCCGCTCGTCCGCGAGGGAGGGGTAAGCTGCCACCGCTTCCGGTGTAACCGTGGGCTCGATCAGGTCCTCCAGGGTAAACCCGGCCCGGAGGAAACTGCGCAGGTAGGTGGAAAGGGTCCGGTGGAAGTTGGTGATCTGCACGCCCTTCATGCTGAAATGCCGCTCGCCCTCTGCGAAGTAGTTGTCCAGCATGACGTGCTGTTTGGCCCCATCAGGTCCCCTTAGCCAGCTTCCCCCGGCGGAACGCATGGGATGGATGTTGGCCACCACAAAGCGCCCCCCAGCTTTGAGCACCCGGAACACTTCCCGCACATTGGCGTCGAAATCGGGGAGATCGCACTGGTTGAGGTAGGAAACGACCAGGTCAAAACTGGCCTCCGCCAGGAAGCTGAGATCCTGGGCATCGGCCAGCAGGTACTCGTCCCTACCGGACTGCAGCTCCCGGGCGGCTTCAATCATGGGCGGACAGTTGTCCACGCCCAGCACATACCCTGCCCCCCGCTCCACCAGCATGCGGCAAAAGCGGCCCTCGCCGCAGCCGCAGTCCAGGATGCGCAGGCCCTGAACATCGCCGCAGGCTGCGAGCATGTAGGCATCCAGGAGCCCTTTGCGGGAAAGATCCCCCCCGGCTCTTGCTTCCTCGATCCAATAGGGTGCCATTTCCACCCATTCCCGCCGCAGGTGCTCATAGTCTTTGGCCATTGGTTCTTACCTCCGTAGGGATCGCTCGGTTTACCTAGAATTCTAGCAGAGGGCGGCGCCCCCCGCCCTATCTTTACCAAAAGATAACATTTTCCCGTGAACCATCCCGGGAGCGCAGACGACTAGAGGGGTGAAGGGGCTGAGGAAAGTGGATCTGGCGGCACTGTACAGCGCATATGCCGATGCCGTTTACGGCTATCTAGCCTTCAAACTCCAAGACAGGCAGCTGGTGGAAGACCTGGTGCAGGAAACCTTTCTAGCCGCCCAGGAGGGGCTGGACCGCCTGGAGACGGTGCATTCCCCCAAGGCGTGGCTGCTGGCCATCGCCCATAACAAAATGGTGGACTTCCTGCGCCGGCGCCCCCCTGACCTGCCCCTGATCTGGGAAGGCGCAGCTGTAGGCGACTCTTCAGCCCTGTTTGTGGAGGAAGCCCTCAAGCAGCTTGCGGACCTGGAGCGCACCATCGTGTACGGGCTCTACGTGGAAGGTTTTACCTACCGGGAGCTCGCGGAGATGTTGAGCCTGCCTGAGGGCACAGTCAAAAGCAAAGCCCATAACGCCCGCAGACACCTCTATCGCTGGCTGCAGGAGGGAGAAAGATGAGCGCACCAAAGGAAGACTACAGCGAGCTGGCTTGGGGCCTGATCTATGGCAAGCTCTCAGACGGGGAAAGGCAGCTGGCCCTGAGGCTTACAGCCACAGACCCTGAGTTTTTGGAGGTACTGCGCCTGGAGCTCGCCTTGCAAAAAGAACTGGCCCGCCTGAAGGCAGCCATGCCAGAGGCAGTCAAACAGAGGGTCTACTCTTCCTTAACGGGAAGTGGGAGCCGGGTGCTCGTTCAAGAAGTACTGCGCACAGTGCTGGAGGAAGCACTGCCGCAGATGTTGTGGCCGGTTATGAAAATCTTGGAAAGGAGTGTCTTAGCCAGTGAGCAACTCTGATATTCCCGTGAAAGAAATCGGTGAGATGCTGGATCTTGTTGCCGAAAAGCTGCCCAGGCTGATCAAGGAGCTTTTCCAAACCCTCTATTCCCAGGAGGGAGCAGAGCGCATGAGCCAAGCGGCGGGTACGTTCTACAAGAACCTGATCGACGCGGGTATGGAAAAACAGGATGCCCTGTACCTGACGGAGGAATACCTGAACACCATCAAGTTCGTCACCAAGCAGTACGGGAACTCCTAGGGATGGGCCATGCTAGGTGGAGCGCTTTCCGCTTTGGTTGGCATCACCAAGACGCTGGGTAGGACGGTTTCAGCGGGCCCGGCCCTGCTCCTCAAACGCCGCAAAGCCCTGGACATTTTCGCCAGGGGCCTGCGGGCCCAGGGACTAGACCCCGAGGCAGTGAAGGAGCTCACCGCTGCCTATAAAAACCTGGGCAGCCTGGAGAGTTGGTTTTCCCGCCCCCGGGAGTAGCGAAAAGCAGGTTCCGCCGCCCCTTGCGGCTGAACCTGCTCTGTTTTTGTCCCTTCTGGCGGCTTACGGTGCCGCCACCACCCGGTTACGCCCCAGCTCTTTGGCCTGGTAGAGGGCGCGATCTGCCCGGTTGTAGTAGTCCCGCACCCCTTCCGCGCCGGTGAGGGCCGCCACGCCGATGCTCAGCGTAATCCGCACTTCACTGCCGCCCAGGGTGAAGCTGTGTCCTTCCACCAGCTCCCGCAGGCGCTCCGCCAGGCGGGCCGCTTCCCCCAGAGGCACTCCCGGTGCCAGGATCACAAACTCCTCGCCCCCCAGGCGCACCAGAACACTTTCCGCCGGGATGTTTTTCTCCAGCAGCGCCGCCAGCTCCCGCAGGAGATCGTCCCCCGCCAGGTGCCCATGGGTATCGTTCACCAGCTTGAAGCGATCGATATCACACATGAGCAGGGCAGCCTGGCTCTGCCCCTCCCGCACCAAGGCGGCCTCCCGATCAATGCGTTCGTCCAGGAACCTCCGGTTGGGCAGGCCCGTCAAGGAGTCCAAATAGGCCAGAACCCGCAGTTTCCGCTGCTGCTCCTCGATGGTCCTCTGCTGAAGAGTGGTTTGGCGGAAATGCAGCCAGTTCAGCAGGGAGAGGGCGTAACCCAAGGCGGCGGCGATGAGGCCGTTCACCTGGTTGGAGAGAATCACACTGCCTGGATGGCCCCCCACCAGGACCAGTCCCCGGTTGAAGGCGAAATAGGCCAGCCCGAAAAGGAGCAGGGCATGGTGGGGATGCAGATAATACAAAGTGCCCACCATGGTGGCGCTGAGGAGAAAGGCGGCAATACTGGCCATGGCGAGCTGGTCGATGAGGGAGATAGCCAACCCCGCGGCCAGCACATAGCAGGCAACGCCGTAGACAAACAGGGCCCGTTTCCGGGCGCTGCTCCCGGATCCCTTGATCCGCCAAGCGGCCAACCAGATCAGCATGCTGATAACGCTCACGGTGAAGTTGACCCCGCTGATCAAGTTCCGCCAGAGCAGTTCCCTACCTCCATGAGGCACATTGCGCAGCCAGAAACTTAGGGCCACCAAGAAGTTCCCCAGGGACAGCACAGGCGCGGTCCAGAAGACCCGCTGCACGCTGGCCGCGATGGCCTGGTCCTTCAGCTCCTGATCTACACCAAACGTATTTAGTTGACGCCGGAAAGAGCGCCACTTAGTCCGCAGCCACCCCATGACCTCAACCCCCAACCGGCAGGAAATGACAGGAAGTCCCATATTCCCCATCCGACAGCAAACTCCTGCTGCCCTCCAGAAAAAAAGCAGGCCCCTGCCCTGCGGCACAGGAGCCTGCCAGCTTGAGGCACCCTAGACTAGCTAGAGGATGCCATACCTCCTGACGATCATCTGATCATCCCCCTTTCGCCCTGAATTGGCGGGTCCCACCACTACCCATTGTACCACCTCACAACGCCTGGGCCTCCCGAGAATCCTTGGGACTCATTCTTTCCGGCCGGAGCTCACGATTTTGCGGATGCTGTCATAGCTCAAGTGATAGCGCTCCATGAGGGAGGCGATGCTCTCGCCCCTTTGGTAGCGCTCTGCGATCTCCCGGTTCCGGCTCCGGATCTGCTGGCGGGCCCCGTTGCGCTCTCCCCAGCCCAGCCGGGCTTCGGGCCGCTTGGGGATGTAAAGCTCCACTCCCTGCACATACTCCTGAATCTCCGCCAGGAGATCTGCAGGCAGCACTTCTTCAGCCTTTACATACATAAAAGCCAACGCCCTCCTTATCCTTCTTCCCCGAGGCGCTGGCCTTGAGCCGGGTCAAAACAGGCTGAAACAGCTCAGCCCCAGATCCGAGGCGGGCCAACGCCATGGCTGTGCAAGCTTCCACTGCTCACCAAGATCATCTAACCCACCTCCTCATAGGTCGTGCTAACTCTAGAATACAGCCCCGCAGCTGCTGGGGCAAGGGAAAGTCACTTCCGAATCAATCTTTCCCCCCGGGCGGGGCCTCCAGCTCAAATTCCTGCACCAGCTGCTGCAGGCGATCCGCCATCATGCTCAGTTCCTGGGTGGCCGAGGCAATGGTGGCCATGGAGGCCGACTGCTCTTCGGTGGTGGCCGCCAGTTCCTGGCTGCCGGAACTGATCAGCTCCAAACCCCGGGAGACTTCCTTGATGGTGCCGGTAATCTCGGCGATCTGCTGCAAGATCAGGCGGAGCAGCTCGCCGCTTCTGGCCACCGCGCTGGCGCTTTCTGCGGCATCGGCGGCGCTTTTGGTGATGCCCACCACGGTACGCTCCGCTTCTCCTTGGATGGCCTGCACCAGCTGGGTGATGCGCTTGCTGGATGCTGCCGCCTCTTCCGCCAGCTTGCGCACTTCCTCTGCCACAACCGCAAAGCCGCGGCCGTGTTCGCCCGCTCTAGCCGCCTCAATGGCGGCGTTGAGGGCTAAAAGGTTGGTCTGGTCGGCGATGTCGGTGATGGCCCCCACGATCTGGCCGATCTCCCGGGAGCTTTCCCCCAGCCCCGTGACGGCCCCGGCCAGCTGCGCGAGGCTGTTTTTCAGCTCATCGGAAAGGTTGACAGCCCTGGCCACCACGGACTGCCCTTCGCTGGCGGAAGCTTCTATTCCCTCCGCAGCCCGCACCATCTCCGCCACGCTGCCGCCCATGGTCTGCACCGTGGAGGCGAACTGGTTGGCTGTGCCCGCCACTTCCTCAATGGTGGCGCTGGTCTGCTGGGCAGAAGCGGAAAGCTCCTGGCTGGCCCGGGCTGTGGCCCCCGCGGCCTCCAACACCCGGGCTAAAACGCTGCGCAGGGTCTCCTGCATGGCCTGAATCCCCCTGGCCACCAGCCCCACTTCGTCCTTCCGGTCCAAGATGGGTTCCGGTACTGAGGCGTGCAGCACCTTTCCGGCCAGCACATCCACATGGACCCCCAGTCCGGCCAGGGCCCGAATCAGGCGGGAGACGTTGAGAATGAGAATCAGGCTGAGGAGAAGGTAAGCGGAGCTGGCCAGGAGCACCGTGAGCAGGATGCTGCTGCGCAGCGTCCTGCCTACAATCTCCAAATTGACGCCCACGTTCACCGCCCCCGTGTACTGCTCATCCACGAAGACGGGGAGTAGAATATCCCAGACCATTTCCCCGCTGAGGGGATGCTCGGTCAAGGCCACATAGTTTGTCCTGCTTTCCAGGGCGGTGAGCTTTGCCCGATCCTGAAAGAGCTGCTCCCGGGTGAGGGCGTGGCTTACCGCCTCCGGCCGGCCCTGGGCATCGAAGATGGCCGCGTAGCTTAGGGTGGCACCACTGGTCACATCCACCACCAGGTGCTCAGGGCTGAGTTCCCGCTGAAGCTCGGCAAGTTCACTCAGCTTCTCCTCCCCGCTTTGGCCTTCGGCCTGTGCCGCCAGCTCCTCCAGGGCGGCCCGGGCCTGCCTGCCGGTGAGGAGCCTGGCCCTCACCTGCTGGGCCACGGCCAGTCCCCCGAGCCTTTTCTGCTCCAGGGTTCTGGTGTAGGGGACATACACGCTGGCTGCGCCCAAAACCGCGATGGTCACAAAGACCAGGATCAAGGGCACGATCACGACTTTCATGCGAATGGAATGCCGTCTTTTCATGGGCACCGCTCCCTTCTCAGTCTAGCCCCGCTGCTGCTCAAAGCGCCAGGCGTCCCGGCACATCTCCAGAAGGCCCCGCTTAGCCGTCCAGCCCAGTTCCTTTTGGGCCTTACTCACATCGGCCCAGCACTGGGCCACATCGCCTGGACGGCGTTCCACGATTCGGTAGGGTATTTTCACCTTGTTGGCCTGTTCGAAAGCGGCGATGAGCTCCAGAACCGAGGTTCCCCGCCCTGTACCCAGGTTGTAGATGTGTACACCGGGCCCCATCTTCTCCAGGGCCGCCAGATGCCCTGCGGCCAAGTCCATGACGTGGATGTAATCCCGCACGCCGGTGCCGTCGGGTGTGGGGTAGTCGCCGCCGAACACCCTAAGCTCCGGCAGGATCCCCTTGGCCACCTGGGTGATGTAGGGCATGAGGTTGTTGGGTATGCCCTGGGGTGCCTCCCCGATGAGCCCGCTTTCGTGGGCGCCCACGGGGTTGAAGTAGCGCAAAAGCGCCACGGACATCTCCGGGTGCCTGCGGGCGGTATCGGTCAGGATCTTTTCCGACATGGCCTTGGTTTCCCCGTAGGGGTTGGTGCGGGGCGGCAGCGCCATGGTTTCCACAAAGGGGACCTCGTTTTCCCCGTACACGGTGGCTGAAGAGCTGAACACGAAGCGCTGCACCCCGTATTTCACACAGTTTTCCAGGAGCACCATGGTGCTGATCAGGTTGTTTTTATAGTAAGCTAGGGGCTTTTCCACCGACTCGCCCACCGCCTTCAGTCCGGCGAAGTGGATCACCCCATCCAGGGGATGGGTGGAGAAGATCAAATCCACCGCGGTTTCATCGGTGGCATCGGCGTGATAAAACAGGGGACGCTTGCCCGTGATCTGCCCTATCCTATCCACCACCGAGCGCTCGCTGTTGCTCAAATTGTCCAAAATGATCACATCGTAACCGCTGTTGAGCAGTTCCACGCAGGTATGGCTGCCGATGTAGCCGGTTCCGCCTGTAACTAGGATGAGCATGGTACCCCTCCTTTCCTAAGATGACACAGTTCGGTTCGGAGTCCCGGGATTCCTCCTTGCCCTTCCTCTCTTTTCCTGTTTTTCCATGGGCGGCAGGATTGAGCCCGCAGCTGGAGAACTCACGCAGTGGGAGGTTATTTGATGAAGCTCATTTCGTGGAATGTGAACGGCCTGAGGGCCTGCTTGAACAAGGGCTTTCTGGACTTCTTTCGGGAAATTGACGCCGATATCTTCTGCATCCAGGAAACCAAACTGCAGGAGGGCCAGGTGCAGCTGGAGCTGCCCGGCTACGAGCAGTATTGGAACTACGCCGAAAAGAAGGGCTACTCCGGCACCGCGGTGTTCACCAAGCCCAAACCCTTAAACGTCCGCTTCGGGCTGGGCAAGGAGGAACACGATCGGGAAGGCCGGGTGATTACCCTAGAATATGATTCCTTTTTCCTCACCAATGTTTACACACCCAATGCCCAGCGGGGCCTGGCCCGTTTGGACTACCGCCTGGTCTGGGATGATGCTTTTCGCTCCTTCGTCCAGGAGCTCAAGCAGGTGAAGCCGGTGATCATCTGCGGAGATCTCAATGTGGCCCACCAAGAGATCGACCTGAAAAACCCCGAGTCCAACCGCAAAAACGCCGGGTTCACCGATGAGGAGCGGGGGAAATTCAGCGAACTTCTGGAGGCAGGGTTTATCGATACCTTCCGCCATTTCTACCCCGACAAACGGGATGCCTACACCTGGTGGGCCTATTTCGCCAAGGCGCGGGAGCGGAACATCGGGTGGAGAATCGATTATTTCCTAACGTCCCAGGACCTGGAGGAAAACCTGGTGGATGCCCTCATCCACGACCAAGTGCTGGGCAGCGATCACTGCCCGGTGGAACTACAGGTCCGGCTGTGAGCAAAGGACGGTGAAGAATATGGCCAGCCACGCTGCAGGTGGTGCTTTCCTGTTGGAGTCCATCCTGACCCGGCAGACCAAAGCCGAGCTGATGCAGCTCTGCCGCAAGCTCCAGATTAAGGGAGTGAGCGGCCTGCGCAAATCGCGCCTGGTTGCCTACTTGCGCCAGCGGCTCCCCGCGGTGATCGCGGGCAAGATGCTCTGTTGGGATCAGTCTATTTACAGCCTGGTGCAGGAAATCACTACGCTTACCCAGATCCACCGCCTGGAGGCAGAAGGCAGCAGCCCCGCGGAGGATTATCTCTTGGAGGAGTACGTGGGCTTTCCGGAAACGTATGGTGATCACCTTTACCTGATCATTCCCCTGGAGATCCAGGAGCTGTTTTTCGCCCTGGACGGGCCCGCCTACCGCCGCAAGGTGCGGGAAAACACCGAGATTGCCCGCTTAACCCGGGGTCTGCTCCACTACTACGGCTGTTTGCCCCTCCATGAACTGGGCAAAATGCTCAACCGCCTCCTGCCCGAGCCGGTGGATGTGGCCAGCATCGGAGAAGTGCTGCGGGAAATCGGTTTTTACAGCTGGAACATCGTCTTTGAGCGGGGCTATTTCTGCGACGGGCGCCTCACGGATCTGGACTACCTCCTAGCTGCCCTCCGGGAGCGGCGGGCCCTGGAGTACCGGCCCTTGAGCTACGCTGAGGCCTGGCAGGCGGGGGAGGCATCCTTTTACCACAGAAACATGCGCCAGATCCGGGAAGTGGCCAGCTTCCTGCATAAACACCAGCTGGAGGAAGAGGCCCCTTACTTTCTCGACCTCCTCTTCAGCCTGGTGCAAACGGATCTCTCGCCCCCTGAGATCGTCTATGCCCTCTTGGAGCACATGGAGAGGGCCACCGATGAAGACATCACCGAACTGGCCCTGGTGGTCTTTGATTTCTACCACTGCGTCCCCCATTGGGTCTTGAAGGGGCATTCGCCGGAGGAGATTATGGAACGGGCCACAAGGCCCGACCCGCCCAGGGAAGATAGACTTAAGCGCAAAGCCATCGTCTACGACTTCGCCACCAGAAAGCGCCTGAGTCCCGATGCCCCCTGCCCCTGCGGCAGCCAGCTGGACTACGGCCACTGCTGCGGCTCAGCATAAAGAAATCCGCACCTCGGTGCGGATTTACTTTGTCAGGGAATACTGGCCTTGATACTGCCTATAGAGGTCGTCCAGTTCTTCCATGCAACCCTGGAGAAGCTCGATCTGGCGGTGAAAAGCGTGGTCCGGGTCCTCCACCTGTGCCGGGAAGTTCGCCTTAAGCTGAGGCAGCAACACCGCGTTTTCCCGCTTGTATTTTTCATAAATCCTGCGGGCATCCTCGGAAAAGCCCCCCTCGTCCTTTACCCACTGGAGCAGATCCTGGCAGTTGGCGATGCGGTCCGCCAGCTTGATTCTGGCCGCATCCTCATCCCTGCAGAGGCTCGGCAAATAATCCTCTTCCCGGCCCGGTTTGCGGGTTAGAAGATCCAAAAGTCTCACCTCAGCGGGACCTAACCCCACCACCACCTGCACCTTATCCAGAGTGTAACCCTTGTGGCCGAAGTCTTCCACCACATCATGGAGGATGGCCACGTTGATCAGGTGCATGGCCCGGAGGCAGTCCTCGTCTCGACCTATGAAACAGAACTTGACCACATCCAGGGGATGCTCCTTACTGTACTTGTCAATGCCCTTCCTGCGCTGTGTACCGTACAGCTCCTCCATCAGCTGCCGCGCGTTTTTCCGACTCACCCTCAGCCTTCTCTCCTCTCCCCCGTGCTTACCATCACCTCTTCACTTCTGCACCTAAGGGCGAGTCCCTCCCGTAAATTAAAGGATTTTGCCCTAACCCAGTTTGATCTGTCCCCGGGCTTGGAGATCGCCTAAGATGCGCTGGTACATGGCGCTGTCGATGATGTATTTCCTCCGGTAAACCCAGTAGCCCACCAGGATGCAGAGGAGGGGCAAAATTAGCATGGCAAACTTCAACAGCACCAGCCCGCCGGCGGTGACATCCGCGGGGGTGAGGGCATCATTGATCCCGGAGAGGATCACCGTTACCCCCACAATGCCGCTGGCCACTGCACCGGCCACCTTGTAGATCACCGGCTGCAGGGAAAAGGTGACGCTCTCGTTGCGCTTACCCAGTTTCCACTGGCCGTATTCCACCGTATCGGTGAGGAACATGAGCATGAGCATCTGGATGAACGCTTCCCCCAAGAAGATCAAAATGCCCGCGGGGCCGATCACCAGCATGTTCATGGGGGCAAAGAAGAAGATCAGATAGCCCAGGACCACCATGGCTGTACTGGCGCTGTAGAGGGCCTCCCGGCTGAATCTCTTACTAAACAGGGGAAAAACGGACAAGGCCCCCAGCTGGCAGAGGCCCAAAATGAGGGCGAAGACCGCGTACATACCCTCATCGCCGTAAGCGTATTTGAAAAAATACAGTCCGAAGCTGGTGGTGGTCACATAGCCGATGGTGAACAGGCCCATGGACACCGCCGCCCAAAGCAGCTGATCGTTTTCGGCGATGGCCTTGACCATGCCCCGCAGGGTGGTGGTCTCCTCCAGTTTGAAGATCTCCCGGTTCTCCCGCACCCCAAAAACGGTGATGGCCTGACCCACCCACATGATCACCACCAGGGCCGCGGTGAACACATGGTAGGCCTGGGTCATGCTGCCCAGCCTTTCCCCCAACATGGTGGTGATGGGTACCAGCCCCACCACAACAGCGAAAAGGCCGACGTTGGCACAGATCTTGGCGAAGGCGCCGATTCTCTCCCGTTCCTGCTGATCCACGCTCAAAGCCGGGAGCATGGACCAGTAGGAGATGTCGTTGGTGGTATAGGCCAGATCCCAGAGGATGAAGAGGATCCCAAACACCACCACGAAACTGGTGCCTTTCAGGCCAAAGTCAGTGAACAAGAGGATTGTGATGATCCCCGAGGTGAGGGCCCCCAGCACAATCCAGGGTTTGAACTTGCCGTACTTGGTGTTGGTGTTGTCCACGATCACACCCATGATGGGGTCGTTCAAAGCATCGAAGATGCGCCCCACCAGGATGATACCGTTGAGCGCCCACAAGGTGGCGCTGGGTACAGTTAAGACATCCGTGAGGTAGAACATGAGGTACATGCTCACCATGGCATAGACCATATCCCGCCCCACGGTGCCCAGGCCGAAGGTGTAGATGTTGCGTTTGGCTGCCTTTTCCATGACCATCCTCCTAGTTTTCCCGCAAGACCACTGCTTCAAAGGGCTCCAGCCGGCCGCCGTAGCTTGTGCGGTCATAGTTGGAAATGACCACTTGGCCCCGGTAGGGCGCCGCGACAGCTGCCTGGGTGAAGTTGAGCAGGACCAGCAGGGATTCCCGTTCCAGTTTGCGCCTGAAGGCGAACAAGCTCTCTTCAATGGCCACCGGCTCAAAATCGCCGGCTTTAAGCACCGGGCTCTCCCGGCGCAGGGCGATCATCTTTTTGTAGAAACTGCGGATGGAGTTGGGATCGTTCAGCTGGGATTCCATGTTGATTTTAGTGTAGTTGCTGTTCACATCGATCCAGGGCTTTCCGGTGGTAAAGCCCGCGTTGGGCCCCCCGTTCCACTGCACGGGCGTGCGGGCGTTATCCCGGGAAGAAGCCTTGATCAGCTTCCACCTAAGGCCCGGGGGGAATCCCAGGCGTTTGGCCAGCTGGTAGACGTTGTGGGACTCGATGTCCCGGATCTGCTCCATGCTGGTGTAGTCGAAATTGGTCATGCCGATTTCCTGTCCCTGATAGATGAAGGGAGTGCCCTTGAGGGTGAGAAGTAAGACGCAGAGGAGCTTAGCCGACTGCTCCCAAAACTCCCCCTCATGGCCGAAGCGGGAAACCGAGCGGGGCTGGTCGTGGTTTTCCAGGTAGTTGGCGTTCCAGGGCACCTCCAGCTGCCACTTGGTGAGGGCCCGGGCCAGGCGCTTGGGACTGAAGCGGCGCTTGAACCACTTGATCAGCAGCTCATCTGCCCCCATATGTTCAAAGGAAAAGACCATATCCAGCTCCCCCTGGCCCAAGAAGTCCCTGGCCATCTGCGTTGTGACAAAGACCGTTTCCCCCACGGTGAAGCAGTCGTAGTGATCGAAGATCTCCCGGCGCAGCTCCTGGAGGATCCGGTGGCAGCCCTCCTGGGAAAGGTAGTGCTCCAAGCCCTTGAGGGCAGGGCGCCACCTGCCGTTTTCCAGGCTGGACTTCCAGATGATGTTGATCACATCGCAGCGAAAGCCGGCAATGCCCTTATTCAGCCAGAAGCGGAGGATATCCTTCACCTCCGCCAGCACCTTGGGGTTGCGGTAGTTGAGATCGGGCTGGTTCTTGGCGAAAAGGTGCAGGTAGTACTCGCCGCTGTGGGGGTCATATTCCCAGGCGGGGCCCCCGAAGAAGCTGCCCCAGTTGTTGGGGGGCCTTTTTCCCCTGCCCGGCCGCCAGATGTAGTAGTCCCGGTAGGGGCTGTTTTTTTCCCGGCTGCTTTGGAACCAGGGATGCTGATCCGAGGTGTGATTGATCACCAGGTCCATGACGATCTTGATGTCCCGCTTAGCCGCCTCCGCGATGAGCTGATCCATATCCTCCATGGTGCCAAACTCGGGGTTGATCCCGGTGTAATCGCTGATGTCATAGCCGTAATCCGCGTTGGGCGAAGGATAGACGGGGCTGAGCCAGATAATGCCCACTCCCAGGTCCTTCAGCTCATCCAGGTGGGCGATGATCCCCTGCAAATCGCCGATGCCATCGCCGTTACTGTCCTGGAAGCTGCGGGGCCAGATCTGATAGACTACCCGCTCCTGCCACCACTTGAGCATCTTCCCTGCCTCCTTTGCTGCTTTTTCCAGCTGCTGCATATTTCTATCTCCCGTTCGCTGATCCCTCCTTAACCTGGGTCTAACACTTCCCTTTCCCCGGGGTGAGGATTACAATGATAATGGTGCTGAAGGCAAAGCAGCAGACTCAAGACAGGGGATGGGCAGATGGATGCACAAGTGGCGGCACACCTTGGCGAGCTGGCGGCGCTCACAGCCGCCCTTTGCTGGTCTTTGAACTCCTTAGCCTTTGAAGCAGCGGGAAGGCGCGTCGGATCACTGGCGGTGAACTACTTGCGGATCTTTGTGGCCTTTCCCCTTTTGACCCTCACCGCCTGGCTCACCCGGGGACTGGCACTACCCCTGGATGCACCCCCCCAGGCCTGGCTCTGGCTCTCCATCTCGGGGCTTGTGGGCTTTGTGTTCGGTGACATTTTTCTTTTTCGGGCCTTTGTGGAGATCGGCTCCCGCATCTCCCTGCTCATCAGGTCCCTGGGCCCGCCCATCACCGCTCTGCTGAGCTTCCTGCTCCTGGGGGAAAGGCTGGCTCCCCGGGGGCTTGTGGGCATTTTCCTGGTCACCCTGGGCATCTCCCTGGTGATCCTGGGCCGCAGCCCCCAGGAGAAAAAAGTGAGGCTGAACCGCCCCTTGAAGGGCGTGATCTACGCCGCCCTGGGGGCTGTGGGTGAAGCTTTGGGCATGGTTTTAAGTAAGCTGGGCATGGGCTCATACAATGCCCTGGCGGCAACCCAGATCCGGCTCCTCGCCGCCTTTCTCGCCTTCACCCTGATCATCACCTGGGGGAAGAAATGGCCGGAGATGGCCAGGGCCCTCCGGGACCTTCCGGCCCTGCGCTTTATTACCCTGGGCGCCATCCTAGGCCCTTTCCTGGGGGTGGCCGCCGCCCTGTTTGCCCTGCAGCGGACACCGGCGGGCATCGCCTCTTCCCTCACCTCGCTCTCGCCGGTCTTGATCATTCCTTTTTCCATGCTGATCTTCAAAGAAAAAGTGCTCCCCAAAGAAGTTCTGGGAGCACTGATCTCCATTGCCGGAGTTGCTTTGCTTTTCCTCTAGGCCCCCAGCACCTTCTGGATGCGCTCCAGGGCCCAATCGATCTCCTCTTTGCTGATCACCAGAGGAGGGGCGAAACGGATGGTCTGTTCGTGGGTTTCCTTGCAGAGGAGTCCCTCGGCCATGAGCCGCTGGCAGAAGGGGCGGGCCGAGCCGTATTCGGTCTTGATCTCCACCCCGATGAGCAGGCCCCTGCCCCGGATTTCCCGCACGTAGGGGCTGTTCAGGGCCTTAAGCCCCTCCAGGAAGTAGTTCCCGAGCTGTTCAGCCCTTCCCGGCAGGTCCTCCTCCAGGATGACCTCCAAGGCAGCCTGGGCCACCGCGGCACCCAAGGGGTTGCCGCCAAAGGTGGAGCCGTGATCGCCGGGGTTGAACACCCCCAAAACTTCCTCGCTGGCCAAAACCGCGGAGACGGGATACACCCCGCCGCCTAGGGCCTTGCCTAAAATGAGCACATCGGGTTTGGCCCCTTCGTGTTCATAGGCGAAGAGCCTGCCTGTGCGGCCCAGGCCGGTCTGGATCTCATCGAGCATCATCAGAAGGTTATGCTCGGTGGCCAGCTCCCGCATCTTGGCCAGGTAGCCCTGGGGAGGCACCACAACTCCCCCCTCACCCTGGATGGGTTCGGCCAGGACAGCAACTGTGTGGGGTGTGATGGCCTTTTCCAAGGCTTCCAGGTCCCCATAGGGCACCAGCACAAAGCCCGGCGTGTAGGGTCCGAACCCGTAGCGGTACTGCTCCTCGCTGGAGAAGCTGATGATGGTCACGGTGCGTCCGTGGAAGTTGTTCTCACAGACGATGATCTCCCCCTGGTTTTCCGGGACGCCCTTGCGCACAAGGCCCCACTTGCGGGCGGCTTTGATGGCCGTCTCCACCGCCTCGGCCCCGGTGTTCATGGGCAGGGCCTTCCCATAGCCTGCCAGTTCACAGAGGGTTTTCAGAAACGGCCCCATGGTCTCATTGTGAAAGGCCCGGGAGGTGAGGGTGCACTTGCCCGCCTGCTCCATCAGGGCGGAGATGATCTTGGGGTGCCTGTGCCCCTGGTTCAAGGCGGAGTAGGCGGAGAGCATATCCAGGTACTTGTTGCCCTCCACATCCCATACCCACACCCCTTCACCCCGCTCAATCACCACGGGCAGGGGATTGTAGTTGCGGGCGCTGTACCTATCGACCTCGCGGATGAACTCCTCAGTCCTGGCCAAGAAGACCAACTCCTTTTTGCTCCTATTTGAGCCTATGCTGCTCGATGAACTCTTCCAGTATTTCTTCGAGATTCGGGCTGCCGATCTCCTGCAAATCGTAGTACACTCTGGTGTTGGGCTGCCTGATCTGCACCACCCGGTTGAGGTCAATGGGCGTACCGATGATCACCGCATCGCAGTCCACCGCCGCGATGGTGGCTTCCAGATCGGCCCGCTGCTCAGGGCTGTAGCCCATGGCAGGCAGCAGGGCGCCGATATGGGGATAAAGTTCGAAGGTGTCCGCGAGGCTGCCCACCGCCGCGGGCCTGGGGTCTACGATCTCTGCCGCTCCGTACTTCTGCGCGGCGATGATGCCGGCCCCCAGCTTCATCTCCCCGTGGGTGAGGGTGGGCCCATCCTCCACTACCAGGACGCGCTTACCTTGGATCAGTTCGGGATTGACCACCCTGATGGGTGAAGCGGCATCCACGATCCGGGCGGTGGGATTCACCAAGCGGATGTTCCGCCGCACGGTTTCGATGTTTTCCGGAGAAGCGCTGTCGATCTTGTTTATCACCACCACATCGGCCATGCGCAGGTTCACTTCCCCGGGGTAGTAGGCAAGTTCGTGCCCGGCCCGGTGGGGGTCGGCCACGGTGATGTGCAGATCGGGTTTATAGAAGGGGAAGTCGTTGTTGCCGCCATCCCACAAGATCACATCGCAGCCCTGGGGATCGTTTTCCGCTTCCCTGAGGATGGCTTCGTAGTCCACGCCCGCGTAGACCACATTGCCCCGGTCAATGTGGGGTTCATATTCTTCCATCTCTTCAATGGTGCACTGGTGCTTGGCCAGATCCTCGATGGTGGAAAAGCGCTGCACCCGCTGCGCGGCCAGATCCCCGTAGGGCATGGGGTGCCGGACCGCCACCACCCTGATGCCCCGGCTGAGCAGGATCTCCGCCACCTTGCGGGAGGTCTGGCTCTTGCCGGTACCTGTGCGGGTTGCGCACACGGCGATCACCGGCTTGCTGCTCCGGAGCATGGTGTGCTTGGGCCCCAAGAGGGCGAAGTTGGCGCCGGCGGCGTTGACCAGGGCGCTGAGGTGCATCACGTACTCATAGCTCACGTCGCTGTAGGAGAGCACGCACTCATCCACATCGTACTTGGCGATCAGATCCGCGAGCTCCCTCTGATCGTAGATGGGGATGCCCTCTGGATAGAGGCTTCCCGCCAGTTCCGGGGGATATTTGCGGCCGTGGATGTCGGGAATCTGCGTGGCGGTAAAGGCCACCACCTCATAGCGCTCGTTATCCCGGTAATAGGTGTTGAAGTTGTGGAAATCCCTCCCGGCAGCACCCATGATGATTACCTTTTTCCTGGACATGATCTACCTCCTTCTGGTCTTTGAGTATTTACTACTCATCTTTGCATAAATATAAATAATTTTACTCCAGAACCGTATCTGGTACACTTATTTTAACATTCCGGGCCCAGGTGTTCAAGGCGCGGGGAAAATAAAGGGCTGCCCGCCCCTGGGACAGCCCTTATCTTTTGTTTTTCATCCTAACCAGTTTAGTGCTTAGCCTTAAAGGCCAGCATGAAGTCGCGCAGGGCTTCACAAGCCTCCACGGGCACCGCGTTGTAGATGGAAGCCCGGCAGCCGCCGATGGAGCGGTGACCTCCTAGACCCACAAAGCCCGCGGCCGCAGCCTCCGCCAGAAACTCCTTCTCCAGCTCTTCCGTTGGTAAGTTGAAGGTCACGTTCATCAAGGAGCGGCTCTCCTTTTCCGCATGGCCCCGGTAGAACCCGCCGCTTTGGTCGATGGCATCGTAGAGGATCCGTGCTTTGAGCTCGTTTTGGCGGGCGATGGCCGCCACACCGCCTTTCCGCTCCACCCAGCTCAGCACCTTGCCTAGCAGATAGATCCCGAAGGTGGGGGGCGTGTTGTAGAGGGACCTGGCCTTGGCGTGGGTGTTGTAGTTGAGCATGGTGGGCAGCTCCTCCCGGGAGCGGCCGAGGAGATCCCTGCGGATAATCACAACGGTAACCCCGGAAGGACCCAGGTTCTTCTGGGCGCCGGCATAGATCAGCCCAAAGCGGCTCACATCAAAGGGCTTGGAGAGGATGTCGCTGGACATGTCCGCCACCAGGGGCACCCCCTTGGTGTCGGGGAACTCCTGCCACTGGGTGCCGTAGATGGTGTTGTTGCTGGTGATGTGGACATAGGCCTCGTCGCCTGTGATCTCCAGCTCCCCCTGGGAAGGGATGCGCCGGAATTTCTCCTCCTTGGTGCTGGCCCCCACTTTGGTCTGGCCGACCTTCACCGCCTCGGCTAAAGCCTTTTCTGACCAGGAGCCGGTGAGGATGTAGTTGGCGGTCTCGCCCTCGCCTAAGAGGTTCAAAGGAACCATGGCAAACTGGAGGCTGGCTCCCCCCTGGAGGAACAAGACTTCGTAATCAGCCGGGATGTTCAAAAGCTGGCGCAGCCTCTGCCCTGCTCCCTCGTGAACCGCATCGTAGTCCTTACTGCGGTGGCTGAGCTCCATGACGGACATGCCGGTGCCGCCGAAGTCCAGAAGTTCTGCCTGGGCCTCCTGGAGAACTTCCAAAGGCAAAGCGGCTGGTCCAGCGTAGAAGTTGTAAGCTCTCTTCACTGCACTGCCTCCCCTCGTTCAGCGTTTGTTTGTTTTCATACTACCACAATTTCATCAAATGGCAACTCCTGCCTTCCCCACCCTTAGCGGTATGATATAATAGTAAAACCTTAGGAAATCTCTCGGTAAAGGAGGATGGCCATGTTTCGTGTGCTGGTCTCGGACAAGATCGCCAAAGAAGGGTTAACTCCCCTGCTGGATAGCGGACAGGTTGAGGTTGTGGAAAAAAACGTAAATGAGGCGGAGGACCTGGAGAGCTACGACGCCCTCCTGGTGCGCAGCGCCACCAAGGTCACAGCAGAGGTCCTGGAGAAGATGCCCAGGCTCAAGATCATCGGCCGGGCCGGAGTGGGTGTGGACAACATCGATGTGGCCGCTGCCACGGCACGGGGGATTGTGGTGGTCAACGCCCCCGACGGCAACACCATCGCCACCGCGGAGCACACCTTCGCCTTGATGCTGGCCATGGCCCGCAAACTCTGCCAGGCCAACGCCTCCCTGCGCCGGGGCGAGTGGAACCGGGCCGCGTTCATGGGCGTGGAGCTTTACGGCAAGACCCTGGGCATTATCGGCTTCGGCCGTATCGGCCGGGAAGTGGCCAAAAGGGCCCGGGCCTTCGAGATGAACGTTTTGGCCTACAGCCGCACCCTCACCCCAGAGCGGGCAGCGGAGGTTGGCGCCAAGGCTGCCAGTCTCGAGGAAATCCTCACCACCGCCGACATTATCACGGTGCACACTCCGGTCACCCCAGAAACCAAGGGGCTGCTTGGGGAAGAGAACCTGCGGAAGACTAAACCCGGCGTGATGATCATCAACGCCGCCCGGGGCGGCATTGTGGATGAAGGGGCCCTGCAGCGCTTTTTGGAGAGCGGACATGTGGCCGCGGCAGCCTTAGATGTCTATGAACAGGAACCGCCGGCCAGCTTCGAACTCATGCAGCTGGATCAGGTTACCGCCACCCCCCACATCGCCGCTTCCACCAAAGAAGCGCAGCTGAAGGTGGCCAAGGTGGTGGCGGAGGAGGTGCTCAGCTTCGCCCTGGGCAAACCGGTACAGAACCGGGTCAACTAAGCGAAAGGAGGCTGCAAAGTGGCTGTCGTCAAACCCTTTCGGGCGGTGAGGCCCAACGGTCAGCTCGCGGCGCAAATCGCGGCCCTGCCCTATGATGTGATGAACTCTCAGGAAGCCAAGGAGATGGTGGCCGGGAATGACCTCTCGTTTTTGCGCATCGACCGCGCCGAAATCAACTTCCCGGAAATTCTAGATCCCCACGATCCCCGGGTGTATGCCAAGGCCCGGGAGCTCTTCCAGGATATGCTCGCCAAGGGGCAGTTCATCCAGGATGAGCAGGAGTGCTTCTATATCTACCGCCAGATCATGGACGGAAGGGCCCAAACTGGCCTGGTGGCCTGCACCTCCATCGATGATTACCAAAACGATGTGATCAAAAAGCACGAGTTCACCAGGCCCGATAAAGAGCAGGACCGGATCGATCACATCAAAGCCCTGGAGGCCCAGACGGGGCCCATCTTCCAGACCTACCGGGATCATGCAGAAGTGGCTGAGATCATCCAGGACTGGGTGGCAAGTCATGAGCCCCTCTACCAGTTCAGCGCCTACGGTGTGGACCAGATCTGCTGGAAGGTGGACTGCCCCCGGACCGTTGAACGGCTGGTGTCGCTTTTCGCCGGCATCGATTATCTCTATATCGCCGATGGACATCACCGCTCCGCGGCCGCGGTGCGGGTGGGTTTGAAACTGCGGGAAAAGAACCCCGACCCCCGGGCGGAGTTCAACTACTTCCTCTCTGTACTCTTCCCCGCCTCTGATCTGAAGATCTGGCCCTACAACCGTTTGGTCAAGGATCTCGGGGGCCTTTCCCGGGAGGAGTTCTTCAGGCAGGTTGAAGAGCGCTTTAGCTTAGCAAAGGCGCCCACAGCTCCCTATGCTCCTGAGGAGAAGGGCACCTTCGGCATGTACATCGCCGGCCAGTGGTACAAGCTCACGCCCCGCCCCGGTGTTGTGCCCACCGATGACCTGGTGAAGAGCCTGGATGTGGCCGTGCTCCAGGATCAGCTCCTGGCACCCATTTTGAAGATCGCCGATCCCCGCACGGATCAGAGGATCGAATTCGTAGGCGGCATCCGGGGCCTCAAAGAGCTGGAGCGGCGGGTTGGGGAGGATATGCAGGTGGCCTTTTCCCTCTACCCCACCTCCATCGAGGAAATCCTGGCGGTGGCGGATCAAGGCCAGGTGATGCCGCCCAAGTCAACCTGGTTTGAGCCCAAGCTCTTAAGCGGTCTGTTCATCCATCGACTCTTCTAAAAAAGGGGCTGGAGGCAACTCCAGCTCCTTTCATCTAGCCAGCCTTAAACCCAGGCTTTCCGCATATTCCCAAGCCTCCCGAAACTCCCGCCGGCTCACCCGGCGGCTCAGCTCCGGATACTCAAAGGCCCGGTAAGAGGGGTAGTATTGATCCATGAGGTTAACCAGGCAATCTGGGGGAAGCTCCCCCTGGATGAACTCCAGCACCCGCTTGGTATCCTCTAGGGCGCCGGGGAGCACTAGGTGGCGGATGAGCAGTCCCCTTTTGGCTGTGCCATCCTCTCCCACCTTCAGTCCTCCCACCTGGCGGTCCATCTCCCTGAGGGCCAGAGCAGCCTTCTCAAAATAGTCCGGCGCCTGGGAGTAGCTGCGGCTGAGCTCCCCGGAGCTGTATTTGAGATCGGGCATGTAAATATCCACAACCCCAGCCAAGAGCCTGAGCACTTCCACGCTTTCATAGCCGCCGCAGTTGTAAACCAGGGGGATGCGCAGCCCCCGCTCCACGGCTAAAGCCACGGCCTCCAGGATCTGGGGCACAAAGTGGGTGGGCGTCACCAAATTGATATTGGGACAGCGGTAGCGGTCCTGGATAGTGAGCATGAGCACGGCCAGCTGCTCGGCGGTGACCGATGTGCCTTCACCGCCCTGGCTCAGCTGGTAGTTCTGGCAGAACACGCAGCGCAGATTGCAGTGCGCGAAGAAGATGGTCCCGGAACCCCCAGTGCCCACCAGCACCCTTTCTTCACCGAAATGGGGGCCGAAGCTGGACACAACTGCGCTGGCGCCGGCCCGGCAAAAGCCCCGGCTCTGCCTGCGGTCCACTGCGCACTCCCGGGGGCACAGCCTGCAGGATTCAAGGTGCTTTTGGGCCCTGCGCACCCGCTCCCACAGCTCTTCCCGGGAAAGCTGGGTGTAACTGGCGCTGCTCACCCTAGCTCCCTCCTTCCCCACATAACAAGGCGCAAGCCCGGGTATCCCCGGGCTTATTTCGCTATGCTTTTAAAATGTCCTTTAGGTCCACGGTGGGTTCATTGGGGTAATCAAATACCCTGCCTTCCCAGGTCCTGATCTTGATGGACCTTTTGCCCCGGGAGATCAGGTACTGGGGGCCGATGGGCGTTTTCCCGTAGCCACCCGGTGCATTGAGGATATAGGTGGGAATAGCCATCCCAGAGGTGTAGCCCCGGAGGTATTCCATAATCTCAATTCCATCATCGATGGAAGTGTTGAAGTGCTTGGTGCCCACCACATCCTTGGCATGGAAGATGTAGTAGGGGCGCACCCTAAGCTTGAGCAGCTCCTGGTTGAGCAGGCGCATCACATACTTATCGTTGTTGATCCCGTTGAGCAGAACCGCCTGATTTCCCAAGGGAATGCCGGCGTTGACCAGTTTGTCACAGGCTGCCTTGGCCTCTGGGGTGACCTCTTTGGGATGGTTAAACTGGGTGTTGATAAACAGCGGCGGATACTTCTTGAGAACCTGGATCAGCTCAGGGGTGATGCGCTGCGGCATGGTCACCAGCACCCTGGTCCCCAGCCGCACATAGTCCACCGTGGGAATGGCCGTAAGCTCTCCCAAAAGCCAATCTAGCGTGCGATCGGAAAGCATTAAGGCATCGCCACCGGTAATGAGCACATCCCTTATTTCCGGGTTGGCTCTAATATAGGCGATGGATTCCTCCAGGACCTTTCTTTCCGTGTGCAGATCTTGAGAGCCAATATTCCTGCGCCTCTGGCAGTGCCGGCAGTACATGGCACACTGGTTCGTTACGTTGATGATCACCCGATCCGGATAGCGCCTGGTGATGCTGCCCGCGGGGTTGGTGTAAGCCTCGCCCATGGGGTCAGCCTGCCCACCGGTGCACAGCTCGGCCTTAGTGGGTATGGCCTGCAGCTTAATGGGATCATAGCGCTGGGTGTCATCGATCAGCGCCAGGTAATAGGGGGAAACTGCCCAGCGGAACTTCTTTTCCACCTCGCGGACGGCCTGGATCTCATCCTCTTCTAAGTTGACGATCTTAAGCAGCGCCTCCACATCGGAGACCCTGTGTCTAAGCTGCCATCTATAGTCATTCCAATCCTCTTCCGTCCCGCCAAAGAGGGCCAGGATCTTGGCCTTCTGCCGGGCATACTGTTCCCGTTGGGCGGGGGCCATGCCGCGGGGAATGGAATCCTTCACAGCTAAATAGTCTTGAACTGCCTCCTTTAGCTCTTGGGCTCTTTGCAGTGCTCTCTCTCTTCTACTCATGCCATCTCCTTTCCGTGGGTTCCTAGGAAACCCCAATATGGTTTTGTCCTCCTTAGGTGCAAAAAAAGGCAGGGTGGAAGGCACCACTGCCCTCCACCCCACCTAACTGCACACCTAACTGCGCTCCTATGCAGTTTTCTTCACGCCGCTGGTCAACACCGACCTGAGTGTGGTAAACATTATACAACAGATCCACCAAAAAAGTCAAAACTACCCGCTTCAGCCAGGGTATGCCACCTGCAGGCTGCCCGTTTCCGGCCCCAGTTGGAAGGCCTGGGGGCCGATCTCCATCTGAACTTTGCCTGTACCTTGGAGATAGGTGATGGTCACATCCTCGGGAGTTATCAGCAGCTCCAGGAGGGCATCTCCAACCTGCAGCTTAAAGCGCAGCTCCGACCAGGCCTCCGGCAGCCTGGGGTTGATCTTTAGCACCTGGTTTTCCACGCGCACGCCGGCAAAGCCGTGCACCGCGGCCTGCCACAGTCCCCCCAGGGAAGCGGCGTGCAGCCCGTGGGCGCTGTTCTGTAGGCCATCGCTTAAGTCGATGCGGCTGGCCTTTTGGAAGTAACGGTAAGCCTCTGCTTTGAGCCCCAGATCGCTGGCCACGGCGCTGTGGATCGCCGCGCTGAGGGAGGAATCGTGCATGGTCTTGGGCTCGTAAAATTCCCAGTTCACCCGCTTTTCCGCTGGGGTGAACTCCCCAGGGAGCAGATGCAGGAGCATGATCACATCGGCCTGCTTCAGCACCTGGGATTCGTTGATCTCCCGCCAGCTGTACACCTTCTGCAGCTCCCCGGGGGTTTCCCGGTACTGGAGCACATCGATTTCCTTGAGCTCCAGGAACCCGGTAAACTGCTCCAAAAGCTCGCCCCTCCGGGGCAGGCGGATCTTTTGGGCGATCTCCTCCCAAAGCTCCGCTTCCGCCTGGGAAAACCCCCACCTCTCCACAAGCTCCCGGCAGGCCAGCTTCTCCAGGAGCTCTTTGGCGAAGAGGAGGTGCTTTTGCACCAGCAGGTTGGTGTAGTAGTTGTTGTCCACCCTTTCTTTGTACTCATCGGGACCCATGATATCCTTCAGCTCGTAGCAGTCTTCCCCTGCATTGTACTCCACCCGGCTGGCCCAGAACCTGGCACCCAGCAGCACCACCTCCGCCCCGTACTGCTCCAGGAAGCGGCGGTCGCCGGTAACCTCCAGGTAGCGCGCGATCGCGTAGGCAATATCCGCGGTGATGTGCTGCTGGTAGATGCCGGTGAGGATGGGGATGGGCTTTTTGGTCTCGAAATCGATGGCACCCACTTTGGGCGTGGTTTCATCGCCGGTATCTGCGCTTTCCCAGGGAAACATGGCGCCCTCGTAGCCGTTTTCCTTGGCCTTGCGCAAAGCCCCCGGCAGCGTATGGTGGCGGTAGCGCAGCTGCAGTTTGGCCACTTCTGGGAACACATGGAGGAAGAAGGGCTGGATGAAGATCTCCGTATCCCAAAAGACGTGCCCCCGGTAACCTTCGCCGCTTAAGCCCTTGGCGGCAACGCTCACCCGGTAATCATGCCAGGAAGCCATCTGCATCAGGTGGAAAAGGGCAAAGCGCAGGGCCAGCTGGTCAAAGTCGGGGCCGGCAAGGCTCAGATCCGCCCGCTCCCAGCGCTTTTCCCAGGCCCTTTTGTGTTCCTCCACCGCCTGGGCCAAACCCCGCTTCTGGGCCCGCAGATTGGCGTTCAGCGCCGCGGCCAGGAGCTGTTCCTGGCTTTTTTGCAGGTCCTTGAACTCCAGGTCCCGGGAGCTGTAGGTGGTCACGAGCTTGTCCAAACCCGCGGCCTCTCCCTGCTCCGCCTGGAACTCCACCCAGAAATCGATGCGGCGGGGGCCGTTCAGATACCCTTCACCCAAGACATGCCCCTGCACGTGATGGGAGGCGGCCTGCACCACCAAGTACTTGTGCTCGTAGGTCTCGCTCACCAGGTAAATCCCCCGCTCCCCAAAGGTGGAGGCCTCCACGGGGGCGCAGTGCTGGGTGCCGCTGTTGGTCACCTGCCCGTCCAGGCGGGAGAGGGCGCGGATGGGCCCGCTGTAGTTCTCGGGCGTCACTGCCACACGCAGTCCGGCCAGGTGATGATCGTGGATGGACACAAAGCGGAAAAAGCGCAGGGTGCTGATCCGGCCCTGCGGGCTCTGCCAGCGCACAAACCGCTCCAGGGTGCCCTCCCTCAAGCGGAGCACCCGGTAGTAATCGAGGATTTCCCCCTGCGTGAGATCAAAGCGCTCGCCGCAGATGGTGATCTCCAAACTCAGCCAATCCGGTAGGTTGGGAAGCTCGGTAACCTCCCGGGGGGCCGCATCAAACAGTCCCGCAAGGTAGGTGCCGGGGGTCCTGTCCCGGTAGGCTTCTTCCGTTGCGCCGCGAGTGCCCAGATAGCCATTTGCTAAGGTGAATAAACTCTCGTAATGTCCGGTGTTCTTGCTGAAGTTCGCTTCTACCAAATCCCAGCGGGGATCGAATGCCATCTACCTTCCTCCTAGCCCTTAGTTCCTGTAAAACTGATTCCTTCCACGAAGTACTGCTGGAAGACGATGAATAAAACTAGCACCGGTAATGCGGAAATGAACGTTCCGGCCAGAATAGGGCCCCAATCGAAGGTGGCGGCCCCGTAGGCCCGCTGCAAATTGAGCAGACCGATGGTCAAGGGATACTTATCCGCGGGTGAAGTGATCACCACCAGGGGCCAGAAAAACTCGTTCCACACGCTCTGGAAGGTCAAGATGGTCAGGGCCCCCAGAGCTGGCCTGGCCAAGGGAAACATGATGCGCCAGAAAATGGTGTAGGTGCTGGCGCCATCAATGCGGGCCGACTCCTCCAGGCTCGCCGGCAGACGTTCGAAGAACTGCTTCATGATGAACACGGAGCTCGCCCCAACCAGGCCCGAGATGATCAGGCCGCTGTAGGTATTGAGCAGCGTGGACACACCAAAGAGCTTGGAGAGGCCGAAGATGCCGTCCCGCAGCACCAGGTAATTGGAGATGAAGGTGACCTGCCCCGGGATCATCATGGAAAAGAGCATAAAGGCAAAAATGCCAGTTCTGCCTGGGAACCTCAGCCGAGCCAGGGCATAGCCCGCCATGGAGGCAAAGAGCAGCGTGGTCAAAACCCGCACCGCCGCCAAAAACAGCGAGTTGCGGATCCAGAGGGTAAAGAGCTGTTTACCCGTGCTCACGCTGTAATTCTCCCTGAACACCCTGGCGTAGTTGGCAAATACATAGGGCAGCAGCCCCGCGCTCACGTTGTTCCAGCTCTGGGTGCGGCCAAGACGCTCAATGCGGTTGGGCGCAAGCGTCGCGGAGACAAACTGCTGGCGCATGGGTACAGTGAGGTCCATGGGCACTTCCCCCAAGGTGACTGGGGCAGTGTTCACCAAGGTGAAGCGGTAGGTGGTGAGCAGCCCATCCTCCAGGGGCTCCCTGCCCACTTCCTGCAGATCCACCACCTGGACATAGTCCGAGGCCCAGTGCTCCACCCGCAGGGCCTGGGCAGCCCCGCCGATCACCCGCCGGGGGATGACCACCTCCGGCGGAGCCGGTTCTTGGCCCGCCTGGGTGTAATAGGTGATTTCAAAGCTGATCTGGCCCCCCGGTCCCAGGCCTCCCATCAGCCCGCTACCGCCCCCTTCTTTGGCCAGGCGGTAAGCGGCCGCCCAGTTGCTGGGCTTGAGCTGGTTCACCACCAGGCTCGGAGGCCACCCGGTGGGGTTGTCCTTTAAGCTGGAAAGCAGGGCAAAGACAAAGGGGCCCATGAAGGCCACGGAAAACAGCAAGAGAAAACAGTAAATCGCGGCCACATTGGCCCAGCGCCTTCTTTGCAGACTAGGCATGGTCCCCCTCCTCCCCCAACACCTTCCGCTGGATGTACACGATCACCGAGGTGAGGATGGCCAGGAACATGGCTGCCGCGCTGGCCATGCCCACCCGGGGTGTGGCGGAACTGGGGAAGATGTTGGAATAGATGTAATAGGCCAGGGTAATGGTGGACTGGCGGGGGGCTTGACCTCCTAAAATGGCCACCTGGTCAAACATCTGCAGGGTTCCGATGAGGCCCATGGTCACCACCAAGAAGGTAATGGGCTTCAGCTGGGGGATCACGATGTAGCGGATCATATGCCAGCGCTCGGCCCCATCCACCGCCGCGGCCTCGTAGAGCTCCCGGGGGATATCCTGCAGACCCGCCAGGTACAAAAGCATAAAGGTGGGCGCGGTGGTCCAGATGTTAAAGAGCATGATCGCCCCCAAGGGCACGGGAAAGGCCAAGCTGCCCAAGAAGTTCGGCCACTTTTTGGTGGTGTTGAACCAGATAATGTCCACCGGGGCCACCTCCCTGGGAGTCAAGAGGCCGAAGCGGACGGCACTGAAAACTACGATAAATGAGAGCAGCAGGGAAAGGAACAAAAAGCTCGGTTCAAACAAGCTCACCGGCCTTCTGCGCAGCTTTTCCCAGCCCACCAGGGACAGCTGCAAAGCCGCGGCCAACAGCAGAAACAGCCCCACAATACCCCGGTATTCCTGGAACTTGGAGATCAGAAAGTTCATCACACCCCGGCGCTGGAAAAACCAGATAAAGATCAAGGTGATCACCACGGACGAAGTGACGCTGGGCATGTAGTAGGCAGCCCTAAAGAAGTTGATGCCCCGGATCCTTTGGTTGAGCACCAGGGCCAAAACGAGGGCCAAAACGGTCTGGGCCGTGGTGACAACCAGCATAAAGGTGAGGGAATGCTTCATGGCCAGGGTGAAGTCGATATCCCTAAAGATATTCAGGTAGTTTTTCAAACCCACCCACTTGGGGGTGGCAAAAAGGTCGTAATCAGTGAAGCTGAAATAGAAAACGCGCACAAAGGCATAGCCAAAAAAGACAATCAGGGTAAACAGAAAAGGAGCCAGCAGCACATAGGGGGCAAGCCTTTCCCCCAGCCCCTGGGACGAACGCCTGCGCACAGCTTCTCCCTCCTTGAAGGGGACATTTGGGTTGCCCCAAATGTCCCCGCTGGATTTATCTTCCCATTACCGCATCTAACCGCTGCTGGGCCTCCTGGAGAGCCTCTTCCACAGTGGCCTGCTTGCTCATGACCGCGGACAGGGCCTGGTCGATGGGACCGGTCCAGTCGCCGCCGTAGGACCCGAAGCTGAAGGGCAGGACGTTGCCATCGGAAGCGCCCAAGAAGACCACGTAGTTGGCCTGGGCTTCCGGATCATCCTGCTGGAAGTAGGGGTTATCGGCCAGAGCTTCCCGGCTGGGGATGGCCAGACCCCGCTCCAGTACCCACTGCTGCACTTCGGGGCTGGTGAGGATTTCCAGCACCTGGAAGGCCGCCTCTTTGTGGGCGGAGGCTGCGTTCATACCCCAAGCCACGGTATACACGAAGTTACCCCGCTGACCCGTTCCGGGATGCTTGGGCATGAGGCAGGCGCCGTACTGGAGGTTGGGTGCATCGCTCTTCAGGGCACCGATGATCCAGGCACCTTCCAAAGCCACCGCAACCTGTTCAGAAGCGAGGGCACCGCCGCCCCAACCCTGGGAGATGTCCTGCGGCATGACGCCTACGCCGGTCTCAGCCATGCCGGTGTACCACTTGATTGCTTCCACAAAGGCCGGGTCGGAAAGATCGCTCTTGCCTTCCGCATTGAAGGGGGTAAAGCCTGCTGCAAAGGCCAAAGCGCCAAAGCGGGCAAACTCAGGCTGCAGGGCCAGGCCGTAGATGTCGGGATCGATGGCGGCTACCTGCTCCAGCTTGGCGTAGAAGGTATCCCAGGTGTCCTCGTTGTTGGGATACTCCACACCTGCGTAATCAAACAGGTCTTTGTTGTAGAAGACCGCCAGGGTGTTGAAGTCTTTGGGAATGCCGTAAATCGTGCCATCCACGGTAAAGGCATCAAGCAGCGAAGGGATGATGTCTTCTGGCTTCAGTACAGTTGACTTTTCCAGATAAGCGTTGAGGGGTTCCACTACGCCGCTTTGGATCAGCGAACCTGCCCACAGAACGTCCATGTAGAAGAGATCAGGCGCGGTTCCCGCCGAGAGGGCGTTGATGATATAGCGCTGGAAGTCATCGGCCACAGGCTCGTACTGCACAGTAATGCCCGTGCCCTCCAGGGCTGGACGTACGAACAGCTCGATCATCTCTTCCACGATGATCGTGTCATTGCCTCCAAAACCGCCAATCCTGATGTGCTGGGCACCTGCCACAGATGCCGCCAAGAACACCACAAGAAGCGCTAAACTCAGTCGTTTCAAGCTAGACCCTCCTCGTTTTTTTCTCCTTCAGTCCACTCCACTTACCTTCCTCCTGCGACACCCCCTTACCGCAACACCTCCTTGCTGCGCACGGGGCCGCTGGAGCCCCGCTGCACCAGCGTGCAGGGCAGGTCCACATGCCTGGGAGTGTAACCGGGATCGTTGATCATGCCGATCAGCTCCCGGGCCGCCAACCTCCCAAAGACATACATGTCCTGCCGAATGGTGGTCAGCGGCGGGCTGACGTGCAGGGCAAAATCCTGATCGTCAAAGCCCACCACTGAAATATCTTCAGGAACACCGCGGCCCATGGCCTGCAGCTGCTCCAGGGCGCCAACCGCCATGAGGTCGCTGGCCACAAACAGGGCCGTGAGCTCCGGGTTAACGGTGAGAAGGTGCTGGGCACCCCTGCGGCCCGATTCCTTGCTGAAATCGCCTTCGAAGATATAGCTCTCCTTGATGGCCAGGCCGCTGTCGCGCATCCCCTGCTCATAACCTAAACGGCGCTGATGGCTGACCCAGGCCCCGCTGTGCCCGTTGATCAGGCCGATGTTCCGGTGCCCCAGGGAAACTAGGTGTTCAACCGCTTTGCGGGCCCCCAAGACGTTATCCACCGAAACGTACGTGGCCCTGGGCCCGTGCACTGGCACATCCACCAGCACAATGGGGAAATCCATCTGGGGAAGATGGCCGATCAGGTCCTCATCGATGCGTAATCCCGAGATAACCGCGCCCCCCAGGCCCCTCTGCCTGCACTGCATGACCACCTCTTCCGCCGTCTGCAGCCTTTGGGTGGCAAAGAGCATCAGGTTCAAGTCGTGGGCGGTGGCCTCGTCCATCAGGCCGCTGATCATCAGGGTGATGAACTGGTTCTGGAAGGTTTCCCGATCCAAGGAGTAGAGGCCAATCGCGCTGCTTTTGCCCATGACCAGCTGCTGGGCAACCCGGTTCGGGACATAATTCAGGGCCTGTGCCGCCTCCATGATCTTTTTTCGGGTTTCCTCGCTCACATCGCTGTGCCCGTTCAAGGCCCGGGACACGGTGGTCACCGAAAACCCCGCTAAGCGGGCGACGTCCTTCAGTGTAGCCGCCATGCAATCATCCCCTGTTATCCGAAACGTTTCGGATCCCAACCAAAAGAAAACGGAGTTTCCTTTCCCCCTCATCCGAAACGTTTCGGATTCATTCGTTGATAATAATACAACGTGAACTTAGCAATTCCTTCCCATGATCCCGATTTTTTTCAGCCCAGCAGGATACCAAAAGTCACCTTTTGTCCAGAAAGGCCCACCGCCAGCAGGATTGGGGCCGCTCCAGGAAGAATTTGATCCAAAAATCCACTTACAACGAGGGGGTAAACAGATGAAAAGGCACAGTCGTTGGTTCTTTTGCGTGGTTCTGCTGGCCGCGGCCTTGTTACTCTGGGGCTGTTGGGGAGGTGGCACTAAGAAGGAGCAAACC
>DGEY01000077.1:0-13717 GCA_002391385.1 Firmicutes bacterium UBA3914
ACGCGTTTTTCCTGCCACCGCCTACCAAAACTTTACGCTAACTCGTGGCGGCTGTTTCCCGCATCTCACCTTGCATTTCCAAAAACCCTGTGCTACAATGTAGTAGCGTTCAGGAAATCGGTTCAAAGGGGGTAGGAAACATGGCTAGACGGTGCATCGTCTGCGACAAGGGTACGGTTACCGGTAATCTGCGCAGCCATGCGGAGAACAAAAATCGGCGCACCTGGAAACCCAACCTGCAGAGAGCTCGCATCATCGTCCAAGGCAGCCCCAAAAGGGCTTATGTCTGCACGCGGTGTCTCAAGAGCGGAAAAGTACAGAGAGCTCTTTAGGCCTGCCCCTTCATATATGTTCGCAGAGAAGGACCCCTAGGTGAGTACCTAGGGGCATTTTATTGCTCACAAATCAGGAGCAGAACGCCTTCTTCAAGGCTCACGCCGATCTCCCCCTCCAGGGCGTAATTGCTGATGCCCAAGGTACTGCCCTTGTGCAGGTCCTGCCCGCTGAGGGGGTAGCCCAGTCCCCGGGTGCGCACCCCCCGCACGCAGGGGGTCAGGGGAATTAGGGAGACGAAGCTGCCCGGCGATACCTTGGCCTTCACCTGACCGCTGAAGGCCGTGAGCCTGTGACCGCTGGTGAGCAGCTCGTTTTCCACACCCTCCAGGGCCAAACGGTAGAGCAGCTCCACATTGCCCAGGGCATGGTCGATGCGGCTGCCCCAGCCCCCCACCAAGGTGATGGAGCGGGCCCCCTTTTCTAGGGCCAGCTCCACCGCAAGCTCCAGATCGGTCTGATCTTTGCGGGCCGGTACCGTGTGGAAGGGCACCCCCTCCTCCCGCCAAAACTTTTGATCCTCCAGGGAGAGGGAGTCCAGATCGCCCACCACAAGGTGGGGCTTGAGCCCCCAGCGCCGGGCCAGTGCCGCCCCGCCGTCCGCGCAGATGATCAGGGTGGCGGAGGAAAAGGCCGGGGGCCCTGCGGGCAGATCCTCCCCGGCCGCCAGAATCAGCGCCCGCCTATTCCCGCGGTTCAAAGATCTCCCTCCGCCTCTCCAAAAGCCAGATGATCACCAAGGTGATCACGGCGCTGGGCACCAGGTAACCGGCGTTGTAGCCCAGGGAATAGCCCCAGACGGAGCTCCCCTCGGGGGTGTATTCGGCAAAGAAGATCACCCCGGAAAGAACATGGAGAATCAGGCGCAGCAGGCTCCCTGTGATTACTCCCAGCCAGCGCACTTGGCGCAGAAGGCCAAACCCGGCCACGCCCAAAACGAGAAAGGCCGCGGGGTAGTCCAGGATCACCTGCACGGGATGGTAGATGTAGCCGCCGAGGATGATCTGGAGCACCCCGAACAGCCCGCCGCCCATGAGGCCCGCGACGCCCCCCCGGCGGAAGGCCAGAACGAAGATGGGCAGCATCTCCAGGGTAATGCTTCCCCCCTGGGCCGCCCGCCAGAGCCGCAGCTCCGAGAGGAGCAGGGCGGCCCCCACCAAGACCGCGGTCTCCACCATAATCTGAACGTTCTTGTTGCGCATCAACGCACCTCCTAGATTCCCGATCTCCTTCCGCCCTCGGCACTAAAAGCAAAACATGGACGCGAAGCGGTCCATGTTCCAAATCACCGCTTCCCTACGCTGGAATTACCCAAACAGGTTCGAAGGGTTCGGATCCGCGGCCCCTGCCGCCTGATCCTGTCTCAGCTGATCAGCACCCCTAGCGGAACTCAATCGTATTTGTTTGCTTATTACTTCTTGTTCCAAAGAGAAAACCCTCCCCAAAAGCGCGGAAAAAAGAGAAAAGCATCCCGCAAATCAGGATGCTTTTCCGACGGCCCTTACTGAGCGGCGGGTTTGGTTTCTCGCTTCGCAGGCGAACGCGAAGCATTTGTCCTTGCCCAGGGAGTTGGTATTTTTTTGGTGATCGATTGAAAAGTTAAGGAACACTACCCTCCTTTCTCTGCGTTTTCCGCCGTCCGCTCAGTGTGTTTCTATAATAAAGCAAATTGTCAGACTTGTCAAGCATAGAGATGTACTTTTCCGTCAATTGAGGCCAAAAGAAAAGGTAAGCAAGCTTACCTTACAGCGCGCCGCAGCGCTTCGATATAGGCTGCGGGGTCTTCCGCCTGGAAAATGGCGGAACCGGCCACGAAGTTGTTGGCCCCTGCCTCCGCCAGCTCCCGGATGTTTTCCACGCTCACTCCCCCGTCCACCTGCAGCTCAATGGGTCGCGCGCCGATAAGCTCCCGGCAGTCCCGGATTTTCTCCAGCATGGCGGGGATAAAGCGCTGCCCGCCAAAGCCGGGGTTGACGGTCATCACGAGGATCAAGTCCAGATCATCTAAAACATAGCGCAGCCCATCCAAGGGCGTATGGGGATTGAGGGAGACGCCAGCTTTGCACCCCAGCTCCCGGATGCGGGCCAGGGTACGCTGCAGGTGGACCGCGGCCTCATAGTGCACAGTTATAATCTCCGGCCGCACCGCCGCGAACTGCTCCAGGTAGTTTTCGGGATGCTTGATCATCAGGTGCACATCCAAGGGGAGCTCCGTGCAGCGGCTCACCGCCTCAATTACCGGCAGTCCAAAGGAAATGTTGGGCACAAACTGCCCGTCCATCACATCAAAATGCACCAGATCGGCACCCTTCACCTTGGCCAGCTCGGCCCGGAGATTGCAGAAATCGGCAGCTAAAATGGATGCACTAATGCGTATGTTCACGGCAAGGGCTCCCTTCTAATAGCGTGGTGTTACTTCTTCCAAAAAGAGCAGGTAATGCCCGTGGCGGCTGGGGGCGATTTCGCCTGCCTCCACCGCCTCTAAAACGGCGCAGCCGGGCTCGCTCCGGTGCAGGCAGCTGCGGAAGCGGCAGGCACCCCGGTAGCGGTCGAACTCGGGGAAGGCCAGCTGCAGCCGCTCCTGCTGCTCCTGGCCAGCTTCCAGGTGGAGCTGGGAAAAGCCCGGAGTGTCCGCCACGTAGCCCTGATCAAAGGCCAAAAGCTCCACCCGGCGGGTGGTATGCCTGCCCCGCTGCACTTTGGCACTGACCTCCCCAATCTCCAGCTGCAGCTGGGGGTTTAAGGCGTTGAGCAGGGACGATTTGCCCACCCCGGAGGGTCCAGCCAAAACGCTGATCTTCCCCTGGATGGCTTCCCTCAGATCTTCCAGGCCCTGGGAGGTGCGGGTGCTGGTCACGATGGTCCGGTAGGGAATGGCGGCATACAGGGAGCGCAGCTCCTCCGCCCGGGCGGGGTCCAAATCGGCCTTGTTGAAAACCACCACACAGGCCAGATCCATCAGCTCAGCCTGGACCAGGATCCGGTCCAGCAGCACCAAATTGGGCAGGGGCTTTTGCACGGCGAAGACCACCAGCACCTGGTCGATGTTGGCAACGGGCGGGCGCACCAGCTCCGAGCGGCGGGGCAGGATCCGCTCCACCACGCCTGTGGAGCCTCCACTTAAGGAGACTTCCACCCGGTCCCCCACCAGCACCCTCTCCACTTCCAGGCGCAGCCGCCCCCGGAGCGTGCACTGTAGGCGCCCTTCCTGGGTTTCCACTTCGTAAACTCCACCTATGCCTTTAACGATTATTCCTTCCCGCATACCTCACTCCTGAAAAGCACGGTCTAAGAACTGACGTCCGCCAAGATAAACCTGGAAGCGGGCATCTTTGCCCCGGCCTTGGATGGTGCGGACCACCCTGGTGCCGCCCCTGTGGGTCTCCCTGTAGACTTCCCGGGCGCCAAAATCATCGATGACCAGGATCACGATCTCCTGGCTGGGCCCAGGGGGAACATCGATGGTCACTTCTTTGGTGCTCCACAAATTCTCGTGGATCCACTGGGTTTCCTCAGGTGTTTCCACGGTTTCCGGCTCCTCCGCGGGTGCCACCGGCGGCCCTTGGGAGTAGACGAAGTCAATGGGCCAGCCCTCTTCCACCATGCTGCCCGGTGCGGGGTTCTGTTCGATCACCCGCCCCGCGGGGTAGATGGTGCTGAACTCGGGCCAGCTGTTCCCCAGGGGCAGCCCCAAGCTGGCCAGCTGCTGCTTGACCAGATCAAAGTCTTGACCCCGGAAATCCGGCAGGGCGAAGGGTTCCGCCGCCTTGCTCAAAACCAGGCTCACCGCGGTACCCTTGACCACGATCTCCCCTGGTTCCGGCCGCTGCTCCAGGACGATGCCTGGGCCCACCGCGGGATCGTACACCTCTTCGTTTTCCCCTTCCACAAAGCCCGCCTGGGTTAGGGCCACCTTAGCTTCCCGGAGAGAAAGGCCGATGAAGGAAGGCATTTCCACTTCCTCCGGTCCCCGGCTCACCCGCACCAAGATCTCCCGGCCCTCCTTCACCATGCGGCCCGGCAGGGGATCCTGGCTCACGATGTGGCCTGCCGGCACTTCATTGTCAAAGATGCGCTGCTCTACGGCTAGGTCCAACTGCACATCCCGCAGCGTCCGCAAAGCTTCCATCTCATGCAGCCCCACGATGTCCGGCACCCGCACATCGTCGGGGAACAAGATCTCGGGGATGACATACGTGGCCGCTAAAGCGAGACCCCCCAAAAGCAGCAGAATAACCAGAGCAATAATTCCCTTGGAACGTTTCTGGGGCGCCTCCTTGTCCTGCTTCTTCTTTTTCTTCTTCCGAGCCAATCCCCAGCCCCCTTTCCCCAAAAGGTCCACTGCCGGCAGCGGCAGGGTTGCATCCACATCGCCTTCGCCTTCCCCACCCGCGGCCAGGCGGCGCTCAATCCTCTGGAAGATGCGCACCACCTCTTCCGCATCGCCCGGTCGATCCTTCGGATCCTTATTCAAGAGCTTCAGCACCAAATCCTCCAGCTCAGCGTCGAGATCAGGTCTGAGTTTGCGCAGGGGCTCCGGCGGGTCCTGCACCTGCTGCAGGGCAATGGCGATGGCCGAATCGCCCCTGAAGGGCGGCTGGCCCGCCAGCATCTCGTAGAGCACGATCCCGAGAGAATAGAGATCGCTTGCGGCCTGCACCTGGGCGCCCCTGGCCTGTTCGGGGGAAAAATAGCGTACGGAACCCAGGACCATCCCCGTTTGGGTCAAGTTGGTCGCGGACATGGCCTGGGCAATGCCGAAGTCCGTCACCTTCACCCGCCCCTCTTCCGTGAGGAGAATGTTGTGGGGCTTAATGTCCCGGTGGATGATGCCGTGGTAATGGGCATGGGCAAGGGCCAGGGCGATCTGCTTCCCTACGCTGACCACAAACTCCTGGGGAAACTGGCCGTGCTCGCGGATCAGATCATGCAGGTTCCTCCCCTGCACATACTCCATCACTATATAATGAACGCTGCCCTGTTGGCCCACATCATAGATGTTCACAATGTTGGGGTGGGACAGGCTCGCGGCGGATCTGGCTTCCCGCCGAAAGCGCTCCACAAACTGCTCATCATCGGCAAACTGGGCCCGGAGGATCTTCACCGCCACAACGCGGCTGAGCAGCTGGTCCCTGGCACTGTACACCAGGGCCATGCCCCCGTCCCCCACCTTCTCTAAGATCTCATAGCGATTGGCCAGCGTTTCTCCAACCATACCCTCACCCTCTATGCCTTACTCACTCCGCTGCACAGCCCTGCGCATCAGCTCAACCCCCAGGGGGGCCGCCGCCTGGGCGCCGGTGCCTCCGTGTTCGATCACCACGGCCACCGCCACCTGGGGTGCCTCGGGCGGGGCAAAACCGATAAACCAGGCATGATCGGGGCCCGAGCCCATTTGGGCTGTCCCCGTCTTGCCGCCATAGGCAAACTCTCCGCTAAGCTCGGTCCTGGCGGTACCTTCCTGGGCGGCCAGGACCATGGCCCCTTTGATCTTCTCAGCTAAGGCCGGCGGCAAAGCCTGCCCCAACACCTGGGGGCGGGTGATCTGCCGCATACGCAGGCCGCCCCGGACTTCATGAACCAGATAGGGCCGGAGCAGAACCCCTCCGTTGGCCAGGGCGCAGGCCACCTGGGCCATCTGCAGGGGCGTAACGAGAAGCTCCCCCTGCCCGATCCCCAGCTGAGCGGTGTGATACTGGGAAGAAGTGCCCTCGGGCACAAGGCCAGCTAAATTGGCCAGTTCAAACTGGACTTCCTGGCCCAAACCCCAAAGGCGGTAGTACTCCAGGAGCTTATCCCCCAGCTCCACCGCGAGCTGGGCGAAAACCACATTGGAAGATTGGGCCAAAGCCTGATCCAAAGTGATCTCCCCGTGGGCCCTGCCCCCGTAGTTGCGGATCGTGCCGCCGGGCAGCTGCCAGGCGCCCCCGTCCGGCCACCGCTGATCCGGCTCTGCCTGGCTTTCGGCCAGGGCCGCGCCGTAGACCAGAGGTTTCACCACGGATCCAGGGGGATAGAGGCCGTGGGTGGCCCGGTTCAAAAAAGGACTTCGCACATCGGCCCGATAATCTGGCCAATGCTCATCCAGGGCCCCGCCGTCCACATAAGGGGCGGAAACCAAGGCCAGGATTTGGCCCGTGGCGGGGTGCAGGGCCACAACTGCCCCCGCGGCTTTTCCCAGGAGCTCTTCTGCCGCCTTCTGCAGCTCCAGATCCAGGGTGGTAAACAGGCTGCGGCCGGCGCTCAGCTCCCCATGGTAGAGCCTCTCCAGCCCGGTCATCCCGTAGCGCTCGTGGAAATAGCCCACCACATGGGAAAGGGATGGCGATGCATAGCTACGCCTGTAGCCGCTTTCCAGGGCCTCGGAATAGGCCAGCGCCTTCCCCTGGCGGTCGAAGATGGGCCCCCGGTCCTGCTGGAAGACCAGGTAGTAGCGGGGATTGGCCGGGTGCTCCCCCAGATCCGCGCAGAGCTGCCAGTAAAAGGCACCTCCCAAGAGCAGGCAGTAAAGGAGCGCCAAAACCAGGAAGGAGCGGCGCATCACCCTTCCCCTCCCCTGCTCAGCCCGGCCACGAGGCCCAGCATCCCAAATTGCGCGACCAGGGAAGTTGTGCCGTAACTGACAAAGGGCAGCGTCAAGCCGGTAAAGGGCAGAAAGCGCAGGATTCCTCCCGCCACCAAAAACACCTGCAGGTGGAGGAGCAAAGTCAAGCCCAAACCCGTCAGCTGCTCCCCGCCGGTCAGATCCTGGAGGATCCGCGCCGCCCAAAAGGCTAGCCCCAGGTAGCAGAGGAGCAGGGCGGCTGTGCCCAAAAAACCCAATTCTTCGCCGATGATGGCCAAGATGTAATCGGTATGTCCGTGGGGGATCACCTGGACCAGGCCTTCACCGAGCCCCTGCCCCACCAACCCCCCGGAGTTTAAGGCGAACAAACCCTGCAGCACCTGATAGCCCTTGCTGCCCAGGTAATCCCAGGGCCTGAGCCAGGCCAACACCCTGGTCTGCACATGGGGAAAGAGATAGGCCCCTGCAGCAAACCCGGCGCCCAGCGCCGCCAGAAAGCCCGCCAGCTTGTACCAGGAAAAGGCCTGCCGCAGGGAAAGCCAGATGAACACCAGAAAGACCAATGCAGCAGGGCCCAGATCCCGCTGCCAGGCCAAAAGCAGGCAGAAGCTCGCCAGGAAAAAGGCCAGTTCCCAGAGGGAAGTGCCGGGAGCAAGGTGTTTGCCCAAGTACAGGATGAAAAAGATCTTGGCCAGCTCCACCGGCTGAAAGCGCACTCCAGCCACAGTCAGCCAAGCCCGGGCACCGCCCGCGGTCTCCCCCCAGATGAGGGTGATGGCCAGCAGGCTCAAGGCTGCCCAGGCCCAGAGGCGCCTTAGGGGCAGCTGACAAACTGGCACCAGCAGGCCCAGAAGGTAAAAACCGCTTCCCAAGAGTACGCCCTGGAAATGCCCTTGGGCCAGGTGCGGATCCAGCCGGGTGAGGAAGATCCAGCCGAGAAAGACCAATGCCGCAGTGAAGGGTAACGCTCCAGGGTGGGCGCCGAGCTTCCTGGTGATAAGCCAGAGGAGCGCGAACAAAGCCCACAGGGCCGCAGGCTGCCACCAGAGCACCTGGCCCTGGAAAAGCACCAGCCAGAGGACCACAGCCGCCAGCCAGCCGCTAAACCCAAACCACGTGCGGTAGAGGAGTGCCACGGATTTTCCCCCCGCCTCCTTAGACCTGGGCCACGATCACGGTGATGTTGTCGGGGCCCCCCAGTTCGTTAGCTAAATCCACCAGTTCCTGGGCTAGGTTTCTGCCCTGGAAGTTCTGCTGCAGCTTCTCCTGGAGCAGCGCATCATCCACCACATCGGTTAAGCCATCTGTGCAGAGCATGACCAGTGAACCCGGCTCAAGCTGCCTGGTGATCAGTTCCGGTTCGATTGCTTCCGACCCCAGAACCTGCGTGAGGATGTGCCGCTTGGGGTGGATGCGGGCTTCCCCGGGGGTAATGGTCCCCGCCCGCAGGAGCTCACCCACCACCGAATGGTCGCTGGTGAGCTGCTCCAGCACGCCGTTGGCATAAAGGTAGCAGCGGCTGTCCCCCACATGGCCCACCACCAGCTCCCGCAGTCCGTCCGGGCCGGGACCGGAGATCCAGGCCAGGGTGATGGTGCTGCCCATGCCCCGGTACTTCCTGTTGCGCCCCGCCTCCTCCAGGATGCGGGCCTGGGCTCGCTCAATGGCCGCCAGGACTTCCTCTTGGGGCCGGCCGGCACCAAAGGGGAATGACTTGATGGCTTCCACCGCCAAGGCCGAGGCCACCTCGCCGGCAACATGCCCCCCCATGCCGTCGCAGACAACGAGGCAGTGCTCCCCTACCCAGAGGGCATCCTCGTTATTCTCCCGCAGTCGCCCCACATCTGTTGCCGTTTTCACATCCATGCCCAACACTCCTATTTTAACTCTTCCAGCATTGCCTTGAGCAAGTTCCAGACCATCCTGAACAGCCAAACCGCCAAGACCGCCCTGACCACCCAGTGGACTACGGCCATGCTCATCGCTCCTCAAAGGTTAAAACAGTCTGCCCCAAGCGAATGGTGTCGCCGTGGTGCAAAAGCGCCCGCTTGATGCGCCTGCCGTTGAGGAAAGTGCCGTTTCTGCTGGCATTGTCCTGCACCAGCCAGCTGGCCCCCATCGGCTGAAAGCTGGCATGCACCCTGCTCACCTTGGGATCGCTCAAGCGCAGGTGGCAGCTGGCCCCCCGGCCCACCAAAAACCCCGGCTGAAGCGGGATAACCTGGGAGTCCAGGCGCAGGCAGGCCCGGGAGGTGTCCCCTTTTTTGCGCACCGCCAGCACCTCATAGCGCTTGGTGGGCGCCAGATCCACAGGCGTTTCCTGCTTATCTTCGGCCTGCCCAGGTGATTTTCCTGTTAATACTTGGATAATTCTTGCCAGCCACAGGCGAATCCCGGCCATTACCCCTGCCCCTCCAGGGTGCGCTGGCGCAGCTGGCCGCAGGCCGCTTCAATATCGCTGCCCCGTTCTTTGCGGAGGGAAACGGGGATCCCGGCGCGCTCCAGCATCTGCGCGAAGGCGGCGATGCGGGCACTGGAGGGACGGGCCGCGCCGCTTCCGGGATTGACTGGAATCAGATTCACATGGCAGAGGCGGCCCTGCAGGAGATCGCTAAGTTTCTGGGCCGCCTGCGGGGAATCATTTATCCCGCTGATCAGGGCATACTCATAGGAGATGCGGCGGTTGGTGCGGGCAGTGTAGTAATCACAGGCCGCCAAAAGCTCCTCCAGGGGATAGACCTTGTTGATGGGCATGATCTCCCCCCGGCGCCGGTCATCCGCGGCATGGAGGGAAACGGCCAGATTGACCTGGAGCTCTTCTTCCGCCAGGGCCCGGATCTGGGGAACCAGGCCGCAGGTGGAGATGGTGAGCCGCCTAGCGCCAAGGTTTAGGCCCTCCGGGTGGTTGAGCAGCCGGGCGCTGCGTAAAACCGCCTGGTAGTTGGCTAAAGGCTCCCCCATACCCATGTACACGACGTTGGTGACCGTTTTCCCCTGGGCCTTCAGCCGGTTTTGCACAAAAAGCACCTGGGCGGCGATCTCGCCGGCGGTGAGATCCCGCCTGAAGCCCGCCTGCCCCGTGGCGCAGAAGGAGCAGTTCATCGCGCAGCCCACCTGGGTGGAAAGGCACACGGTCTGGCGCCTTTTCTCCGGCAGGAGGACCGTTTCAATGGTGGAGCCATCTTCCAGGGCAAAGAGGTACTTCTCTGTGCCATCGGCGGAAAGGCGGCTGGTGACCAGCTCCAGGGGCCAGGGGCTCTGGAAGCGCTTTTCCAGCTCCTCAATTAGCGCCCGGGGGAGGCTGGTCATCTCCTGAAAGCTGGCCGCGGCCTGCCGGTGCAGCCAGCTGAAGATCTGGCGGGCCCGGTAGGGCGGCACCTCCGCTTCCAGCCGGCCGGCGATTTCCTCCGGGAACAGCCCGGCAAGATGCTCTTGGGCAGTATGCACAGTAATAACCTCCACTTCAGGGGGTGAGATCATGGCCAAGCGGCCTACGGTTCATTTTCTAACCGCGTATGTGGAATACCTCTGGGATCAGGGTATCCGATCCGAGGAATACTATTTAGGGGATGCCTCCCGCTTTCTGCGCTTTCTTTTGGCCAGTACCACGCCGGAACAGATCGAAAGCTACATCTCTGCCCACAGCTCGCCGGCTTACCGCGCCCGGCTGGAAAAGACCCTGCGCAAATTCTTCGCCTTTGCCCAGGAAAAGCTGGCCATCCCCGCGGGGGAAATCCTGCACAGACAAAAAAAACCAGATCGAAACCTGGTTTGAAAGCAAGATGGTCGGGGCGACACGATTTGAACGTGCGACCTTCGCGTCCCGAACGCGACGCTCTACCAAGCTGAGCCACGCCCCGCAACTTAAGTATAAACCCTGCTTGGGGATTTTGTCAACGCATTTGGGGCCAAAAAGGACCCCCCCGCAAGGAAGATGCTTCTCAGCCAAGCTGAACTTAGAGGCTCAAGCTCCCTTCCACGATTCTGGCGATGATCAGCGAGTTGGTGGGCATGCGGTCATCGCAGTAGGGCTCGCAGAGCTCTTTGATGAACTCCGCATTCCCATTCTTCCAGGCAGCCGCCAGGGCATTGCGGATTCCCGCCTCTACCCCGCTCATGGTGGTGTTGTACTTCTCCGCCAGGGCTGGGTACATCTCTTTGGTGAGGCCGCCCGCGTAGTAGCCTTCCTCCAGGTACATGAGGACCGCATCCCTGAGGTAGGCAAACCCCTTGAAATGGGGCGGCACGCCCATCTTGTGCAGGATCTGGACCACCTTTTGGTCCAGGGAAAGGGGCCCATCCTCGGCCGCGGCCTCCTGGCCCACGATCATCTTCCCTGGAGCGCTGGAAAACTGCCGCAGCCGCTCCAGGAGGATCTCCAAACGGAAGGGCTTCACCAAAAAGTAATCGGCGCCCAGGGCGAGCAGCCTGCTCAGCAGGTGGTCGCTGCCAAAAGCCGTGATCACAAACACCTTTGGTTTTTTCCTCAGAGACATGGCCTTCAGGGCTTCCAAAACCCCAATTCCATCCAGGTACGGCATGGTGATGTCCAAAAGAACCAAATCCGGCTCTAATCTTTGAATCTCCCTAAGGGCTTGCTCCCCGTCATGGGCCGCGCCTACCACCTCTAGGTCATCGTGTAGGGCGAAGAACTGCTGCAGGACCTGACAGAGCTCCACGTTGTTGTCTGCAATCAGAATCCGCATACAGAACCTCCAAGAGAGTATTCCCCCAGGAGTCCTGTTTGACATGAATTCCCAAAGTCCTGCTGCTTTTCAAGTTGTGCCTAAAATTTAACTTTTCGAAATAGCGCCAAAAAGAACCCGTCACCGCCATGCCGGTGGGGCAGAAGCGTCTTCAGCCAGGGCTCCGGGCCGCAGCCGGGAAATCCCTCTGGAAAGGGCTCGCCCCGAAACTCCGGGTGCTCGGCCAAAAACCAGTGGGCCACCTCTTCATTTTCCCAAGACGTCAAGGTGCAGGTGGTGTACAAAAGCAGGCCCTGCCCATCCACGTAGCCGGCGGCTTGGTGCAGGATGCCTTTCTGGATTTCCACCAGATCTTTGATTTCCTCGGCCCTTTTCCGCCAGCGGATATCCGGGCGGTGCCCCATGGTGCCCAGCCCGGAACAGGGGGCATCCACCAAAACCCGGGGAGCTGGGGGCAGCTGCAGATCCTGGGTGGCATCGCCCACCGCGGTGGCGATGCTGGAGATGCCTAAGCGCCTGGCGTTTTCTTCCACCAAGGCCAGGCGCCGGGGGCTCACATCGAAGGCGAGGATCCGCCCCTGATCCTGCATGAGCTGGGCCAGGTGCGTGGTTTTGCCCCCGGGGGCGCTGCACAGATCGTAGACGGTCTGGCCTGGCTCCACCTGCAGGGCATGGGCGGCCAGGGCGCTGCTCTCATCTTGAATGTAGAACATCCCCTGGTCCAGCCAGGGATCCGCCACAGCTAAGTGGGCGGGCTCCACTGTGAAAATCTCCGGCAGATAACGTCCGGGCTCGACACTGGCTCCCCTATCTTCCAGATGGGCCCGCACCTCAGCGGGGCTCGCTTTTAGGGTATTCACCCGGATCTGCAGCTGAGGCGGCTCGTTGAGGGCCCGGCAGAGGGCCGCAGTCTCCTCCACTCCCCACCTATCCAGCCAGTGCTCCACGATCCAGTCGGGATAGGAGTACTTGAGCCCCAGATGTTCCGCAGGGTGTTCTTCCAGGGAGGGATAGACAAGGGAATCCCTCCCCCGCAGCACCTGCCGGAGCACGCCGTTGGCGAACTTGGCGGTGCCTTCATGGCCGAAGGCGCGCGCTAGCTTCACCGCTTCGTTCACCGCCGCGGAAGGAGGGATCCTATCCAGGTATAAGAGCTGGTAAACGCCGATGCGCAGCACATTGAGCAGGGCCGGGTGAATCTTAGCCAGGGGCCTTTTGCTGAACTGGGCCAGCACATAATCGAGGCTGCGCTTCATGCGCACCGTACCCATGACCAGTTCGGTGAAAAGGCCCTGATCCAGCCGGCTCAGGGAGCTTTTCTGCAGCTGTGCGTCTAAAAGATCCTTCAGGAACTCCCCGGAGGACTCCAGCTTGTTTAAGGTGTCAACCGCCAGGTAGCGGGGATCGGTGCTGCGCCCCATTACCTTCTCCGCTGGCCCCGCAGGAACAGCAATCTGATCAGCTGGGAGGCGGCCACCGCCACCGCGGCCACGTAGGTGAGGGCAGCGGCACTGAGCACCGCCTTGGCCTTGGGCACTTCCGCCTGGGTTAAGTAGCCTCCGGACTGGAGGGCCGCCAGCGCCCTGCGGGAAGCGTTAAACTCCACGGGCAGGGTGATCAGCTGGAAGGCCAGGGCCGCGATGAAAAACCAGATCCCCACCAGCATCAGAACATCCATGCTGAACAGAAAGCCCAACATGAACAGGGGAAAGGCCATCTGGGAGCCCACCGCCGCCACCGGAAACAGGCTGGTCCTCAGCCCCAGGGGCACATAGCCCCGAGCATGCTGCACCGCATGGCCCACTTCGTGCGCGGCCACACCCACCGCAGCCACACTGGTGCCGTCGTAGACCTGGGGCGAAAGGCGCACCGTTTCCGAACGGGGATCGTAGTGATCCGTGAGCTCTCCCCCCACCCTTTCCACACTCACATTGTGCAGCCCGTTGGCATTGAGGATCTGCCTGGCCACTTGGGCTCCCGTGAGCCCCACGTAGGAACGTTCCTGCAGGTAGCGGGCGAAGGTACTTTTGACCTTCACCTGGGCATACAAGGCAAGTAACAAGGCCGGAAGGACCAAGATAAAAGTGGGATCATAAAACATGCCATCTCCTCC
>DGEY01000077.1:13846-33310 GCA_002391385.1 Firmicutes bacterium UBA3914
CTTACCTGCTTAATATCTCCCCAACACGCAGACGCAAACCATTGGCAAAGTCGAGGCCGGAAAGAATCTTTCCCCCGGGCCTCTGGAGTTTTTGCAGATAGAGGGAACCCGCTCCGCAGGCCACTAAAAGGCCCTCCTCGCTGAAGCTGAGAATCTCGCCGGGGGAGCCCGCCCCGCTGCCTGGCCAGGCTTCCCAGATGCGCACCGTCTCTCCTTTGATCTCAGCCCAGGCCACGGGCCAGGGGTTCATGGCCCTAATCAAGCGGTCCAGTTCCCAAGCGGTCCGGTGGAACTCTACTTTGGCATCTTCCTTTTTCAGCTTAAAGGCATAGCTGGCCTGGCTGTGATCCTGGGGAATCCGGGGTGCGGTGCCCTGGGCGATCTGGCGCACCGTTTCCAGAAGGAGCCCTGCCCCCTTGACCATCAAGCGGTCGTGGAGCGCCCCCGCGGTATCCCGGGGATAGATGGGCTCTTCCGCCTGGAGGATGATATCCCCATCATCCCAGCCGGAGCCCAGGTACATGGTGGTTACGCCTGTGACCGTATCACCATTTTTGATGGCGGTGTTGATGGGCGCGGCACCCCGGTATTTGGGCAGCAGGGAACTGTGCACGTTGATGCAGCCGTACTTGGGCGCGGCCAGCAGGCGATCGGGGATCTTCTGGCCGAAGGCCACCACCACAAAGAGCTCAGCCCCCAGCCCCTCCAAATCCTCCATGACCTGGGGATCACTGATCCTTTCCGGTTGGAAGATGGGCAGGCCCAGCTCCAGGGCCACCACTTTCACGGGGGATTGGACCAGCCTCTGCCCCCGGCCCGCCCGGCGGTCCGGTTGGGTGACCACGCCCACAAGCTCATGCTCCGCGGCCAGGGCTTTGAGGCTCGGTACGGCAAACTCCGGCGTGCCCATGAAGAGGATGCGCATTTAGCTCCCCTCCTCGGGGTTTTCGGCCGGTTCCAGCTCCGCCTCCCCCAGGCTGCGGTCGAGGATCAGGATGCCGTCTAGATGATCGATCTCATGCTGCAGGGCCCGGGCTAAAAAGCCTTCCGCCTTAACCCGCACGGGCTTACCCTTTTCGTTCAGGCCCGTCACCTCGATCTCCGCGGCCCGTTTCACATAGACCCAGCGCTCGGGGATGCTCAGGCAGCCCTCCACATCGATCTCTTCCCCCTGGGCGCTCTGGACCACGGGGTTGATCAAGCAGACCGGGCCTTCTCCCAGATCCACGACAATGATGCGCTTATTTACGCCCACCTGCGGCGCGGCCAACCCGGCGCCGTTGGCTTCATACATGGTTTCGATCATATCCTCAACGAGTTTGGTGATCTTCTTGGTGATCCTGGGCACTTCTTGGGCCCTGGTTTCCAAGATGGGATCGCCTATCTTCACAATGGGCAGTACAGCCATGGGTGCCACCTCGATTTCTCTACATCTATTATAACATACTAAAGCATGTACAGGGGATCAAGATCCACCGTCACCTGCACGTCCCCGCCCGCGGAGGGAAGCTCCCCGAGGCCCTGGAGGGGCCCATCGCTCTTGACCAAAACCTGCCAGCGGTAGCGCCCCTGGATACGCCCGATGGGCGCGGGGAAGGGCCCCACCAGATCCATTTGGGGAATGCCCCGGGCTAAGAGGTGGGCGGCGATGCGCCGGCAGGCCTCCTCCGCCTCCGTTTGGGGGCCGCTGCAGAGGATGCGGGTGAGCTGGCGGAAGGGAGGGTAGCCAAGGGCCCGGCGAAAGCCGATTTCCTTGCGGTAAAAGCCCAAATAATCATGGCTGCGGGCCGCCTCGATGGCAAAATGGCCTGGCTCGTAGGCCTGGACGATCACCAAGCCCGGCAGCTCGCCCCGGCCGCTCCGCCCAGCCACCTGGGTTAAGAGCTGGAAAGTACGCTCCGAGGAGCGGATATCGGGAAAGCGCAGGCTCAAATCCGCGGCCAAAACCCCCACCAGGGTAACCTGGGGAAAGTCCAGGCCCTTGGCCACCATCTGGGTACCGATGAGCACCTGGGCCTGTCCCTGGGCGAATTGGCGCAAAATGGCGCTGTGGGCGCCCTTGCGCCGGGTGGTGTCCGCATCCAGGCGCAGGGTTTTCAATTCAGGGAACTCTTGAGCCAAGGTCTCCTCCAGCTGCTCGGTGCCCACCCCGAACTGGCGGAGGTAGCGGGAAGCGCAGCGGGGGCACTTCTGGGGCAGAACCTCCTGGTGCAGGCAGTAGTGGCACTTCAGGCGGTTCACGCCCTTATGGTAAGTGAGGGACACCTGGCAGTTGGGGCAGTCCAAAACCTCTCCGCACTCCCGGCAGAGCACGAAGTTGGCAAAGCCCCTCCTGTTTAGAAGGATGATGGCCTGGCGCTCCGTTCCCACCAGGTCCTCCAGTTCTTCCCGGAGACGCCGGCTGAACATGCTGCGGTTGCCCTGGGCAAACTCCTCCCGCATGTCCACAACCTCGATCTTGGGCAGGGGCCGGCTTTCCACCCGTTCCGGCAGTTCAGCCAGGATGTACTGGCCCTGGAGGGCCCTGTGGTAGCTTTCCACCGCGGGGGTGGCACTGCCCAGAACCACCTGGCCGCCGGTGAGCTGGCAGCGCTTGATGGCCACCTCCCGGGTCTGGTAGCGGATGGAGCCCTCTTCCTGCTTGTAGGTGCGCTCATGCTCTTCATCTAGGATAATCAGCCCCAGCCGGGGCAGGGGCGCGAACACCGCGGAGCGGGCCCCAATCACCACATCCACCCGCCCCTCCCTGATCTTGCACCACTGGTCAAAACGCTCCCCCAGGGAAAGCGCGCTGTGCAGCACCGTCACCCGGTCGGGAAAGCGGGCTGCAAAGCGGCCCAGCATCTGGGGGGTCAGGGCGATTTCTGGAACCAGGACGATGGCCTGCCGGCCCCGCCGCAAGACTTCCGCGATCACCTGGAGGTACACTTCCGTCTTGCCGCTGCCGGTCACCCCGTGGAGCAGCACCGGCCGGCGCTCTCCCTCCAGTTCGGCTAGGATCGTGGCCACCGCCTCGTGCTGTCTTGCGGTAAGTACCAGCTGCGGATCGGGAAGCGGCTCCACTTCCACCTTCCGCTCCACCCGCACATCTTCCAGGGCGATGATGCCCCTCTCCGCCAGGGCCCGCAACGTAGAAGTGCTGGTCTCCGCCAGGGCCAGAAGTTCCGGGGCCAAGAGCCTGCCTCCCCGGGCCTGGAGGACCTCCACGACCCGCCTTTGGACCCAGGCGTTTTTGCGCAGCTGGGGCTCGGGCTCCAGCAAGGTGACCAGCTGGGCGGTTTTCACCCCCACCCTCTCCCGGCCGTAGCGCCGGGCCGGGGGCAGCATGTACTGCAGGGCTTCGGAGAAGAGCCCGGCATAGGTTTCCCCCATCCAGCGGGCCAGCTCCACCAGGGAAGGCAAAATGGCGGGCTCCGGATCCAAAGGCTTGAGGATGCTCCTGAGCCTTTCCTTTTCCACCTCCAGCTCATCGGTGAGCTCCACCACATAGCCCTCCAGCTTGCGGCGGCCGAAGGGGACCAAAACCCGGTGGCCGATTTCGATGGTTGCCCGATAGCGCTCGGGGATAGCGTATTGGAAGATGCGGTTCACCGCCTCGGCCCGCACATCCACGATCACGCCAGCGTAGAGTTTTTCCACATGCTTCACCTCGAAAAAAAGCCCGTGGCATCCACCACAGGCTCGCACAAGTGCCGTTATTTCTGATACTCCCATTTGATCTTGCCTGCTTCCAGTTCCTCGATGGCGATGGTCACCGGTTTGCAGGCCTTGGCTTCCAGGACCGGTTCCGATCCATCAATCAACTGCCTGGCTCTCTGGGAGACGACCATAATAGCCTCATAGCGGTTAGCTTTCTGTGGCTTCAAGATCCGACCCCCCTTTCCAGATCTGCTGCAGATAGTCTAGATCAATGCGGCTCACTCTGCACCATTCGCTGAGTATGATCTGCCGGAGCTGCTCCGCAGCTTTATTTAAATCATCGTTGATGATGAAATAGTCGTAGTCGACGATATGCTTCACTTCTTCCCGTGATTTGGCCAAACGGCGCTTGATCACTTCCTCCGAATCGGAACCGCGCAAGCGCAAGCGCCGGCTCAGTTCCTCCGGGGTGGGCGGCAGCAGGAAAACCAGCACCGCCTCGGGCATCTTCCGCTTGATCTGGGCCGCACCTTGAATATCAATATCCATGATGACTGCATTACCCGCCTCAATCTGCTCGTACACGTATTTCTTCGGTGTCCCGTAGCGGTAGCCCACAAACGTTGCCGATTCTAATAATAGATCAGCTGCGAGCATTTTGTCAAATTCTTCTTCACTCACGAAGAAATAATTCACCGCGTGCACTTCCCCCACCCGAGGCGGCCGGGTGGTCACGCTCACGGAGTACTTTAAGTTGGGAATGGTGGGAAAAACGGCATTCATCACAGAGTTTTTACCGGCACCGCTGGGGCCGGATAACACTATGAGAAAGCCTTTTGTTTTTAGCCCACCATTCCGCAAGTCCTTCTGTGTTCCCTTCAATCCAGCAGCAACTCCCTATTTCTCATTAGCTTCCAGGTTGTCTTTACTTGTGAGACGATGTGCCACGGTCTCGGGTTGCACTGCTGACAAAATGATGTGATCGCTATCTGCGATAATGACTGCTCTGGTGCGCCGGCCGTAGGTCGCGTCAATGAGCATCCCGCGATCCCGGGCCTCCTGCACCAGGCGCTTAATAGGAGCCGACTCGGGACTGACTATGGCCACGATTCGATTAGCTGCGACGATATTGCCAAAACCGATGTTGATCAGTTGGATGCCCATGTTCTAAGCTCCTTATCCCTAACCTAACCTCTTGAGCAGCTGTTCCTTTTGCCGTTTGCCCAAACCCTGGACGCGGCGGTTCTCTTTGATGCCGATCTCCCGCATCAACTTCTCAGAAGTGACCTTGCCCACCTGCGGCAAGGACTGCAGCAGATAGGTGACCCTCATCCTGGCCACCACCTCGTCATCCGTTTTTTCCAAAACCTCCCGGAGCGTGATGGTGCCCTTCTTCAGCTTGTTCCTCAGTTCAGCCCGTTTGCTGCGCATCTCCTGAGCCTTTTTCAGCGCGTTGAGCTTCTCTTCCGGGGTCAAAACCGGCAGCGACATTCTTGCTCACCTCCTTTGCTTGACGGATTCAGCATGTTCAGAACCTGGGCAAGTTGGAGCCAGGTCACTCGATGTTCTGGACTTGTTCGCGCACCTTCTCCAACTCACTTTTTAACTCCACCACCAGGCCGGCAATGTGCGCACTGGAACCCTTGGCGCCGATGGTGTTCACCTCACGGTTCATCTCCTGTATCAAAAAGTCCAGCTTGCGCCCGACCGGCTCGGTTGAGTGCAAGAGGTCTTTTAGCTGCTGAGTGTGGCTGGCCAAACGCACCAGTTCCTCATCGATGCTGCATCGGTCAGCAAAGAGGGCCACTTCGGCCAAAAAGCGTTCCTCGGTGAGGGTTGTCCCCTGCAGAAGTTCCCGCAGGCGCTCCCGGAGGCGCTCCCTGTAATCCACCACAACCTGGGGCGCGATCTCCGCCACCTGGCGCTGCAGCTCGGCGATGCGGGTGATCTTCTCCTCCAGGTCGCGGCACAGGCGGGCACCCTCCGCGGCCCGCATCTGCTCTAGATCAGTTAAAGCCTGCCCGGCCGCCTCCAGGAGCACCCCTTGGAGCTCTTCCCAGTCGCATTCGGGCTCTTCCACCTCTAGGATGCCGGGGAGAGTCAAAACCTGGCTCAAGGTCACTTCCTCGTCGCTGCCCAGAACCTCCTGGATAGCCCCAAGCGCCCGCAGATAGCCCAGGAGCAGCGGGGCGTTTAACTGTACATTTCTCTCTTTTTGCGCAAATTCCTCCACTGTAACCGCGGCTTCCACCCTGCCCCGGGCGATCCGCTCGCCGATGGCCCGGCGCAGCACCTCCTCCAGCTGGCTGTACTGCTTGGGCACGCGCAAAAAGAGGTCCAGATAGCGGTGATTCACGGATCGCAGCTCGACCCGGACCGCATAGCGTTCGCTTGTGGCTTCGCCTTGACCGAAGCCGGTCATGCTCTTGATCACTGGGGTTCCTCCAAACCCTGCTGTATTATAGCCTTTATTCTTGCTCTGGTAAAATAATCCTGCCTGCTAGCTAAACTTTCGCAAAGGAAAAGCGCCTTTTAACTGCACGCTTGATGGTCAGCACCACCGTTTCGGCAAAGAGGGGGAAACAGGCGAAAATGCCCACCAAAAGCCAGTCATCGCCGCTTAAGGGTACGGTGCCGAAGATCCTGGAGAGAAAGGGCGCATGGATCAGAAACACCTGGGCCCCTCCGGAAAGGAGCACCGCCAAGATGAGGTAGGCATTCCCCCAGATGCCCAGCTCAAAAATGGAGTGGCGCTCGTAGCGGCACTGGAAGGCGTAGATCAGCTGGGCAAAGACCAGGGCGCTGAAGGCCAGGGTGCGGCTGCGCTCCAGCTGGCCCGGGTAATACCACAGGCTGAAGAGGAACAAGGCCAGGGCGGCAAAGCTGATGGTGGTTCCCGCAAAGAGGATGCGCCGGAGCAGCCCCCGGGCGAACACCCCTTCGTCCGGCCGCCGGGGCCTTTGGAGCATAATATCCCTCTCCACCGGATCTAGTCCCAAGGCGATGGCCGGCAGGCCATCGGTCACCAGGTTCATCCAGAGGATCTGCAGGGGGATCAGAGGCAGGGGCAGCCCCAGGAGGGTGGCGGCCAGCATGGTCAGAACCTCCCCCACGTTGCAGCCTAAAAGATAGCGGATGAACTTGCGGATGTTGTCGTAGATCCCCCGCCCCTCTCGCACCGCCTTGATGATGGTGCCGAAGTTGTCGTCCAAAAGCACCATGTCCGCGGCCTCCCGGGTCACATCGGTGCCCTGCCGGCCCATGGCCACCCCAATATCCGCCTCCTGCACCGCGGGGGCATCGTTCACCCCATCGCCGGTCATGGCCACAATTTCCCCGTTGGCCTGCAGGGCCCGGACGATGGAAAGCTTGTGGGTGGGGGCCACCCGGGCAAAGACCGCGGTGCGCTTGATCTCCTCCCGCTGCTCCAGGGGCGTTAAGGCCTCCCACTGGGCACCGGTGAGCACTTGATCCGCCTCTGAGGTGAAAAGGCCGATCCGCTCAGCGATGGCCGCGGCGGTCTTCTTGTGATCCCCGGTGACCATGATGGTGCGCACCCCGCCAAGGCGGGCCGCCTGCACCGCCGCGGCCACCTCGGGTCTGGGGGGATCCAGCATGCCCACAAGGCCGGCAAAGATCAGGCCCTGCTCCCACTGCTCCTCCGGGAGGAGCCTTGGGCCCAGGGGGCGGAAGGCCGCGGCCAGAACCCGCAGAGCTTCCGCGGTCATCCCGTCCAGCACCCCCATGATCTCCCGGCGCCTTTCAGGGGTGAGGCGCACCAGCTGGGTGCCGCTGAGGAGGTGGGTGCACCTGGGGAGCACCACATCGGGGGCGCCCTTGACTAAGGAGAGGTAATCGCTGCCCTTCCTGACCACCACCGCCATGCGCTTGCGCTCGGAGCTGAAGGGGATGCCCCCCACTTCCTGGAAGGTGCGGCGCAGCTGCCGCTGGCTGAGGCCCACCCTTTCCGCAAAGCGCACCAGGGCCACTTCGGTGGGATCGCCAAAGACAGTTCCCCCTTCGTAGACCTCCGCCTTGGTGCAGAGGGCCCCCACCACCGCGGCATACCAGAGCTCATCCTGGCTCAGGGGATCCGCTTTCAGCTTGGCCCGACCCTCCACCCCCCGAAAGCCCCGGGCGGTCCAGATTTTCTGCACCTCCATCTGGTTGAGGGTGAGGGTGCCGGTTTTGTCCGAGCAGATCACCGTGGCGCAGCCCAGGGTTTCCACCGCCGGCAGCTGGCGGATGATTGCGTTTTGCCTGCTCATGCGCTGCACCCCCACGGAAAGGGCGATGGTCACCACCGCGGGCAGGCCCTCGGGGATGGCGGCCACCGCCAGGGTGACGGCCACCATGAACATCTTGTAGGCGGGCAGACCCTGCCGCACCCCCGCGGCAAAAACCAGGGCCACAAGGGCGGTACAGGCCAAAACCAGGATTTTCCCCAGCTGCTGCAGGCGCCTCTGCAGCGGGGTTTGGGGCCGGCCCTTTTCCTGGAGCAGGTGGGCGATCTTCCCGATCTCCGTCTGCATCCCGGTCGCGGCCACCACCGCCCGGCCGAAGCCCCGGGCCACCAGCGTGCTCTTGTAAACCGCATTGCGCCGGTCCCCCAGGGGAGTTTGGGCCGTGCCGACAAATCTTTCGTCCTTGGCCACCGGGACCGATTCCCCGGTCAAGTTGGACTCATCAACGCTTAAGAGCTGGCACTCCAAAAGGCGGGCATCCGCGGGCACCCGATCCCCCGGTTCTAAGAGGATGATATCCCCCGGAACGAGCTCAGATGCATCCAGGAGAGATTTCTTCCCATCCCGGATCACCCGGCACTGCTCCGCGGCCAGCCTGCCCAGCATCTCCAGGGACCGTTCCGCCCGGTACTCCTGGACAAAGCCTAAAACCGCGTTGAGGAAGAGGATGGCAAAGATGGCCGCGGCATCCAAATACTCCCCCAAAAGCACGGAGATGACCACCGTGCCCAAAAGCACCAGTACCATGAAGTCCTGGAACTGATGAAGAAAAAGCCGCCAGGGGGCAGTTGGCGGTTTGGTCACAAGTTCATTGGGGCCCCAGCGTCCCAGGCGCGCCTTGGCTTCCTGGGAGGAGAGCCCCGTTTGAGGATTGACGTTGAGATCCCTCAGCAGCTGCGCGGTGGAAATGGCATGCCAGCTTTCAGCCACAAGCCTCACTTCTTTCCCAGAATAATCTCGCGCATTCTTATTCCGGGAAGGGGGAAAATAGTACGCCCCTTACTCTCTTCAGTTGCCCCTGCGCAGCTCTTCCAGGCGGGAAGAGACGTGGGCCGCTTGCTCGGCGCGCCCTGCGGCTTCGTAAGCCAAGGCCAGCTGTTCCAAAATGCTGATGGAGCGGGGAGCCAAAAGCTGGGCCAGCTCCAGGGTTTCAATGGCCCCTTCGTATTCACCTAAGTAATACAGGGCCCTGCCTAGACCTAAGCGGGCATCCACAAAGCTGTCCGCGGCGGCCACGGCCAGCTCAAACTCGGCCTTGGCCGCGGGATACTCGCCCCGCTCCAGGGCCACACTGCCCAGCCCGTAGTGGGCCCGGGCCCAGGTTTCCCCTTCCGGGCTGGCCTGGATAGCCAGGCGGAAGCTCTCCTCAGCCTGGTCCAGCAGGCCCATTTCCGCGTAGAGCTCGCCGATGAGGGCGTGCACCCAGGGATCCTCCGGCTGGTCGTAGGCGAAGTCGAGGTAATAACCTAGGGCGGTGCCGGGGCGCTGCAGCGAGCTGTAGATCAGGCCCAGCATGAGCAGGGCTTCTCCCCTCTGGGAGGGATCCTGGACCGCCTTGGTGAACTCGTCACTGGCCAAGGCCAAAAGGTTCACATCCCGGCGCAGCAGGGTTTCCTCCAGCCTTACCGCGTGGTAAAAGAGAAACTGGAAGCCGTTTTGCAAAAAGTCGGCGGCTGGGGCCACCTGGGCCAAAACCACGCCGGAGGCCAGGGCCAGTACCGTTAAGACCAAAAATGTGCGCTTTCTCATGTTCAACAACTCCTTACCCGCTCCTTACTTCTCCATGCACAGCAAATCACCTGCTGAGTTGTGGGCGCAACCGCCAGGTGGTATAATAGGCTGGCGAGGTGGTTCTATGCCCTTGGACGGCCTGACAATCAAGGTTTTAATGGATGAGCTGCGGCCGCGGCTTGTCAATTCCCGCGTGCTTAAAATTTACCAGCCGGAGGCTGCCGCCCTCACCCTGCAGCTTAGGCAGCCGGGCCGGACCGAGACCCTCTACCTTTCCGCGGATCCAGTCTATCCCCGCCTGCACACCTTGGAGGAGCAGCTGGAAAACCCGGCCCAGCCCCCCAGCTTCTGCATGCTGCTCCGCAAGTACCTGGAGACCAGCCGTCTTATGGCCATTGAACAGCGGGGCTGGGACCGCATCGTGCAGCTGCGCTTTGAAGCCCTGGATGAGGCGGGAAGGCCCACCGAGCGCAGTTTGATCCTGGAGATCATGAGCAGGCAGAGCAACCTCTACCTGGTGGATGCGGAGGGCACCATCATCGACGCCCTAAAGCGCTCTCCGGAAAGGAACGTGATGCCTGGGCAGGCTTACCAGCCCCCCTCGGATCAAGGTAAACTGGATCCGGCAGCCCTTGCTCCCCAGGAGTTTATAGATGAAATCCGCCTCCTACCGGTGCAGACCCCCATCGCCAAGTGGCTTGCCGCCACCTTCCAGGGCTTCAGCAAGGCCGCGGCCCAGGAGGTGCTCCGCCGGGCGGGCCTGAGCCCCACCGCCCTCCGGGCGGAATTGGAGGAAGCCCAGTGGCGGAAGGTGCGGAAGGCTTTTGCCGATCTCCTCAGGGAGATCGCCTCCGGCGGCAGCCCCCGCTTCTATCCCGAGCTCGATGATTTTGCCGCCTACACCCTCAGCGGGGAAAGGGGCGTGCCCTTCCCCTCCGCGGACCGTTTAGTTGCCGAGGTGCTTTCCCGCAGGCAGCGGCTCTCCTCCCTCAGCGAGGCCAAGGGCGCCCTGCGGCGGCGCCTGGCCCGGCAGATCAAGCGCCTGGATAATAAAGAAGCCATCCACCAGCTGGCCCTGCAGGAGGCGGAGCGGGCGGATTTGCTCCGCCATCAAGGGGAGCTCCTCACCGCCTATTTCCACCTCATCCGCCCGGGGGCCAAGGCTTTGGAAGTACCCGATTACACCCAAGATGGCCGCCTGATCACCATCGAACTGGATCCCCGCCTTTCCCCCAGCGCCAACATCCAGCGCATCTTCAAGCGCTACCACAAGGCCAAGGCCAGCGAAGTGCACAGCACGGAGCAGCTGGCCGCCATCCGGGCGGAAAGGGAGTATCTGGAAACGATCCTGCTCCAGATCGAGCTGGCGGATACGCCGGCCCTGCTCAGGGAGATCGCCGGGGAACTGGCCAGGGCAGGCTATCTACCCCAGACTTCAGGAAGGAGCAGAAATCGCTCCGCGGGTTCACCGGGGCCCGACCGCTACCTCTCCCCGGAGGGCCTCACCATATTGGTGGGCCGCAACAACAGGCAAAACGACGAGCTCACCTTCCGCTTAACCGGCCCCAACCACCTCTGGCTCCATGCCCGGGGCACCCCCGGCAGCCACGTGGCCATCCTCGGGGAAGGGGAGATCCCGGAAGGCACCCTGCTTTTGGCAGCCCAGCTCGCCGCCTATTTTTCCGCGCAGCGGACCTCCCCCAAGGCTGAAGTGAACTACACCCTGCGCAAGTATGTGCGCAAACCCAAAGGGGCCAAACCGGGCTTTGTCCACTACGAGCGGGCCAAGACCATCATCGTGGATCCCACGGCCTTTACTCCCCCACTTAAACAGTGAGGACAAGAAGCAGGCGAGTTCACTGAGCGTCATCTACGCCTGCCCCTTGTCGCTCTTTACAAATGCAGGTCCCTGGGGGGACCTTTTTTGTTTAACGCATTTTATTCGACTTCGAGGCGTAGATTCCTCTTTTACTAACGGTATTTTTCGCGTTTTTACAAGGTTCATACAACCCCTGGTACCAAGGGGGTTAAGTATAAGCATCTCCTTGAGGGTCATAATAATAGATAAACCAAAGGTAAAGGAGGACTGACCATGACCGCCGAGGAGAAGCAGGGGGCGCTGGCCACCCGGGGGGCGGTACGTCTGTGGACCGAGGAGGAAAAGGATCTGGTCTGGGCGGAAACCCTGAAGGCCAAGGAGGAGAATTTGCCCCTAACCGAGGCCTTCCGGCGCTGCGCAAAGCTGCTGCCCCACCGCTCGGAAGCCGCCATCGGCATGCTTTATTACAACGTCCTGCGCAAAGAGCGTAAAGAACCTTCCCCCAAGCCGAAAACCCCGCCCAAGGCCGCCGACTTTACAGTAGACCCCAAGCTGGTGGAAGCCTTTCAAGGCCTGCCCGAGTTCATGCAGCAGCTGAACAAAAGGATCTCCTCCCTGGAGGAGCGCCTGGAAAACCCCGATCCCGAGTCCATCCTAAGGGCCCTGGCGGGGCTTGCGGGCAGCCTCAGTACAAAGGCCGAACAAGAGGCCCGCCTGCAAGAGCTGGAAGAGGAAAATGCCAGGCTCAAGGAGATCAACGCCGAACTGCAGGAGAGCCTGGCCAAGCTCAAGGCGGCCTACGAGGATGCCCTGGGCATCTATGATCTGTTCACCAACATGGCTTCCATCTCCCAGATCATGAGCTTGGGCGACTTTAAACAGCAGATGAAGACCACTTTAGACAAGTGGGGTAACGTGCTCAATATCACCTTTGCCCGCAGCGTCTAAAGGAATCCCGCAGCCCCTGGCCAATTAGTTACAAAAAACGGAGTAAAGGCTATGCAGGGGAAAATCATCATCAAGCAAGCAGAAGTAAAGCCCAGCGAAGCAGGGCTGGAGCTGGGGGTCTTTGCCCGGGAGGTGCTGGGCCTCTCCAGCCGCAGGCTGCAAAAGGCGGTGCGCACCCAGGGCCTGATGCGCAACGGGCGACCCGCCCACAGCAAAAGCAAACTCCGGGCCGGAGATGTGGTGCAGGTGGCCCTGCCCGCCCAGGAACAGGTGAAAATCCCGGTGGCCAAGGCGGGGGGCCTGCGAATTTTGTATGAAGACGAGTGGCTTTTGGCAGCGGATAAACCGGCTGGCCTACCCACCTATTCTGTAAAAGACCAAGGGGGCCTGGCCAACCAGGTCGCCGGGTATTTCCTCTCCCGGGGGCTGAAGCTCACCCCCCGGCCGGTGCACCGCCTGGATACCCCCGCTTCCGGTGTGGTCCTCTTCGCCAAGGAGGCGGAGGTGCAGGCGGAAATAAGCGCGCTCTGGGCCCAAGGCCAGGTGCGCCGGATTTACTACGCCATCTGCCTGGGAAAGTGGGAGAGGCCGGGCACCATAGAGCTTCCGATCCAGGGCCGGCGGGCTGTAACCAAACTTGAGCCCCTGAAGGTCCATCCCCACTGCACAGAGCTTTTGGTGGAGCTGGTAACGGGGCGCACCCACCAGATCAGAAGGCACCTCGCGGCCCTGGGCCATCCCCTTTGGGGCGATGTGCGCTACGGTGGGCCAAGGGGTCCGCGCCTGGCCCTCCATGCCCTGGAGGTGAGCTTTCCCCATCCCCGCAAAAAAGGAGAGCAGCTGAAAATCTGCTCTCCCCTGCCCGCGGATGAACTCCATCCCTAGCTGCTTACCTGCCGCGCCCCTTCCGGGGCGCTGAAATCCTCCTTGTACTGCAGCAAGAAGAGGTTGTAGTACAAACCCTTCTGGGCCAGAAGCTCCTGATGGGTGCCCATCTCCCGGATCTTGCCCTTATGCAGCACGATGATCTGATCCGCATCCTGGATGGTGGAAAGGCGGTGGGCCACCACCAGGCTCGTCCTGCCCTTGAGCAGCTTCGGCAGGGCATCTTGGATCAGCTGCTCCGTTTCTGTGTCGATGTTGGCCGTGGCCTCATCCAGGATCAAGATGGCGGGGTCATAGGCCAAGGTCCGGGCAAAGGCAATCAGCTGCCGCTGGCCCGCGGAGAGGGTGGAACCCCGCTCTGTCACCGGCTCATCGTACTTTCTCGGCAGCTTTTCAATGAAGTGGTGGGCGTTGACGTAGCGGGCCACCTCTTCGATCTGCTCCCTGGTGATCTCGGGATTCCACAGCCTGATGTTTTCCGCGATGGTGCCGGAAAAGAGGAACACATCCTGCATCACCAACCCGATACTCCGGCGCAGCTCTTCCTTGCGCAAGGTGCGGATATCCTTACCATCGATGAGGATCTGCCCCTTTTGGATGTCGTAAAAGCGGGTGAGCAGGTTCATGATGGTGGTTTTGCCCGCACCGGTGGCCCCCACAAAGGCCACCGTCTGCCCCGGTTCCACGGTGAAGGAGACATCCCTTAACACCCACTCTTCCCCCACATAGGCGAACCAGACGTTCTTAAATTCGATGCGCCCCATCACTTCTCCCAGGGGCACGGGGTTTTCCGGCTCTTTGATCGCGGGCTCTTCATCTTTGATCAGGAAGATGCGCTCCGCGGAGGCCATGGAGGCCTGCATGATGTTGAACTTCTCCGTCAGGTCATTGATGGGCCTAAACATCATCTCCATGTAACTTACAAAAGCGTAAACCACGCCAAACTCGATGCTGCGGCTGAGCAGCAGCGAGCCCCCCACCCAAAAGAGGAGCACCTTGGCTAAAAGATCCATCATGTTGATGGCCGGCCTAAACACGGCATAGACCATGAGCTCCCGCATGCTGGCCCGGTAGTGATCCCGGTTGATCTCTTCGAACTCCTTAAACTTGCGCCGTTCCTGGCGGAAGATCTGCACCACCCGCATGCCGGAGATGGTCTCCGCGAAGTTGGCGTTGATCCGGGCCAAGCGCACCCTGGTCTCCCGGTAGGCGGCCCGGGCCTTGGTGCGGAAAATGGCCGTCATGACCACAATCACCGGCAGCACGCTTAAGGAAGTGAAGGCCAGCCGGGTATCCAACCTAAACATGACGATGATGATGCCTAAAACCATAAAGACATCCTTAAACAGGTTGACCAAAACCCCTGTGTACATCTCGTTGAGGTTTTCGATGTCGTTGGTTACCCTGGTGACCAGCCGCCCCACGGGCTGGCCGTCGAAGAAGCGCAGGGCCAGGCGCTGGATGTGGCTGAAAAGATCCTGGCGGATATCAAAAATGATCCGCTGCCCGGTGTACTGCAAAAGGTAAACCTGCCCGTAGTTGAGCACAAAACCCACGGTCAAAAGCACTAAGAGAAAGAGCCCCAGCCGCAGGATGGCACTGACCTCATAGCGGCGCAGCTCCCTGAGCTCCTCCGGGCTCAGTTCCAAAACGAAGTCGCCGTCAGCGCTTTGGAGAAAGTGCTTCCCCTCTGCTTTCACCAGCTCCAGCCTGGGCCCCCCCGGGAGATCCTCCAGGCGGTCTTCCCGCAGCAGTCCATAGCCCTGGATGGTGACCAGGGCTGGATGTTCGGTGCTGCCTTCCATCACCACATAGGCCCGGTTGGCGGCTAGAATGTGGTCGTCGATGGCCACCTTGATCACGTAAGGAGTGGCCAGGTCGATTGCGGCCACCACCAAAAGGAGGAAAATGCAGCAGAGGATCCAGACCCAATAGGGTTTGGCGTACTTCAGCAGCCGGCGCATTAGGGCACTGTCATAGGCTTTACCAAGTGTTTGTTCTTCCTGCATGTACTGCAACTTCTTCACCTGCCTTCAGCACTCAGCTCACGCTTTCGATCTGTTCTTCCAGGAGCTGCTTGTGGTAAAGCTCTTGGTACAAACCGGGCTGGGCCACCAGCTCCTCATGGGTACCCCGCTGGGTGACCATACCCTCTTCCAGCACCAGGATCTGGTGGGCGTTTTTGATGGTGGAAATGCGGTGGGAAACGATGAGCACCGTCTTCCCCGGGAACACCCGGCGCAGATTCTGGAGGATGGCCTCCTCCGTTTCCGTGTCCACCGCGGAGAAGCTGTCATCCAAGAGCAGAATCTGGGGCTCTTTGATCAAGGCCCTGGCCAGGGCAATGCGCTGCTTCTGGCCGCCGGAAAGGGTTACCCCCCGCTCGCCCACGATGGTGTCGAACTGATCGGGGAATTCCACGATGTTGTGGTAGACTTCCGCGAGCTTGGCGTACTCCATCACCCGCTCCAGGCTGCTTCCGGTGGCGGCGAAGTCGATATTCTCCCGCACCGTGGTGGAGAAGAGGAAGCTGTCCTGGGGCACGTAGCCGATGTTGGTGCGCAAAACCTCCAGGGAAATGTCGTGGATGTCCACCCCATCGAAGAAGATCATCCCCCGCTCCGCATCATAGAGGCGCAAAAGCAGATTGAGCAGGGTAGTTTTGCCGGAGCCGGTGCGGCCTAGAATTCCCACCACCTGCCCTGGAAGGATCTCGGCACTGATCCCCTTCAGCACAGGTTCGGTGGAGCTGGGATAGGCGAAGGTGAGGCTGCGCAGTTCAATCCGGCCCTGGAGTTTGTCCAGGGCGCTTTCCGGGGGATCAACGATCTCGGAGCGCTGGGTGAAGATGGCATCGAGCCTGTCCATGGAAGCTTTACCCCGCTGGATCATGTTGATCACCCAGCTGATGGCCATCACCGGCCAGATCAGCATGCCCAGGTAGCTGTAAAAGGCCACAAAGTCCCCTAAGGTGATGGCTCCATTGAGCACCAAGGAGCCCCCGTAGCCTAAGATAATCACCATGGCCAGGGAAGCGCAGTAGCCGATGAGGGGATGGAACAGGGCGTGCACCCGCACCAAAGCCATGTTCCGCTCCACGTTGAGTTCGTTCACTTCCCTAAAGCGCTCCTCTTCCCTTTTTTCCCGGGCAAAACCCTTGATCACCCTAATCCCGGAGAAATTCTCCTGGGCCCTGTCGGTGAGCAGGCCAAAGGCCTCCTGCACCCGGCGGAAGCGCCGGTGGATCAAGCGGCCGAAGCCCACCCCCACCCCCACCATAAAGGGCAGGGGCAAAAGCGCGACCAACGTGAGCTTCAGGCTGATGGTGCGGGCCATCATGTAGATGGTCGCGGTGGTGAGGAAAACTGCATCAACCGCGCTTACTATCCCCGGTCCGAAGGCCATGCGGATGGCGTGGATGTCGTTGGTGGCATGGGCCATGAGGTCACCTGTCTTGTTGCGGTTGAAAAACTCCGTGGAAAGGCTCTGGAGATGCTCAAAGAACATGTTGCGCAGGGTGTATTCCATCTTCCGGGCGGCACCCATGATGTTGATCCGCCACAGGTAGCGAAACACGGCAATAACCACCGCCAGGCCAACTAAGAACAGGCAGAACCGGCCCAGCTCCGCCCGGGTGAAGGTGCCTTCGGCGATCATGTCGGTGAGCTGGCCGGTCATCTTGGGCATCACCAGCTGCGCGGAGTTGACCACAATCAGGGCTAGAATGCCCACAATGTAATAGCGCCTGTGGGCGCGGAAAAATTCCTTGAGTCGAATGAAGCTGAGAATAGTACTCCCTCCTTGCCCTGGGTTGAAAAAACTTTAACTTAGCCGCACCGGCTGGCCCCGGCGGGCCGACTCGTAGGCGGCCAGGGTTACCTCCAAGGCTTTGAGACCATCCCAACCTGTGATGCTGGGCTCCCGGTCTTCCGCCACTGCCGCCACGAAATCCTTGATTAAACCGTAATCCATATCCCCGCCGTAGAACTCCTGGAGGATCTGGCCCTGTCCATCATCGTAAACCAGGAAGTTCTCGGCGAAGGCATCCAGGTAGATCACCCCTTCGGTGCCCACAAACTCCAAAGTAACATCGCCCCAGGTGGGAAAGGACTTGGGCCTGGACCAGCTGGGGTCTTGGGTCATGATGATACCCCCCTCCAGCTCCAGGGAGAGCATGCCGCAGTCATCCAGGGGTATCCCCCAGATCCTGCTATCCACCTCCGCGTAGACGGAGATGAACTCCCGGCCCAAGAGCCAGCGCACCGCATCCACCACGTGGACGGTGTGGTCCATCACCGCACCGCCACCGGCCAGTTCCCGGTCGATGAACCAGCCCCCGGGCATCTTCCCCCGGTTGGTGCCCCGGATGGCCACAACCTCCCCGATCCTCCCCTGATCTAAGAGATCTTTCACCGCCCGGACCGGCTCGGCAAAGCGGACGGGGAAGGCGATCTGCAGCTTCACGCCGGCCTTGGCGCAGGCGTCGATCATGGCCTTGGCATCTTCTAGATTGGTGGCGATGGGCTTTTCACAAAGCACATGGCAGCCGTGGGCCGCGGCCAGCTCGGTGTACTCCCGGTGGCGGCTGTTCTCCGAGCAGATGATCACCGCATCCACCTGGTCCAAGAGGGCTTCCGCCTCCGGGAAGAACTGGGAGCTAAACCGCTTGGCACCCTCCGCTCCCCGCTTTTGGTCGGGGTCGAAGATACCCACAAGCTGCGCACCGGGGATCTTCTGCAGGGCCGCCCCGTAGCTGAAGGCGTGCATGTGGGCGAGGCTGACTATACCGATCTTAACCATCACCTTCACCTCCTAAAGCTCCACGACCCGGCCGGTTTGGGCAGATTCCAGCGCGGCCAGGGTCACTTTCAGGGACTGGAAGGCATCCTCCACGGTAACCAACGGAGGCCTATCGCCTCTGATGGCCTCGATCATGTCTTGGAGTTCTAGGTAATACGGATGGAGGGTGCCCAGGGGAAGCTCAGCACCGCCCGCCAGCGCGATGGGCTGGGCCCGGCGGCTGTCGTAGTCCACAAGGCCCTTCTCTCCGGCGATCTCCACCGCGGTGTGGAACTCACCGGGGGAGCTGGACCAGCCCGCTTCCACATGGGCGATCACACCGCTCTTAAAGCGAAGCACGATGAAGGCCCACTCCAGCTGGGCGGATGTGCGGCCCCGGGTGCTTTGGGCGTAGACCCGCTGCACATCCCCGAAGAGCCAGCGCAGGTAGTCGATGTCATGCACCGCCAGATCGAGGATCACTCCCCCGCTTAAGTCGAAGTCGGCAAACCAATCGTGCCAGCCCCGGGGAAACTGGCTGCCCCCCCGGGAGGTGCGGGCCACCGCGACCTTACCCAGCCTGCCCTGAACTACGCTCTCCCTGATGCGCACATAGGCCGGGGTAAAGCGCAAAACATGGGCTATGCCGATCTTCTGCCCATACCCGGCGCTGAGCTCCACCAGGCGCTCCCCTTCTTCCAAGGTGCGGGCCAGGGGTTTTTCGCAGAAGATGTGCTTGCCAGCCTTAAGGGCCTCCTGGAAAATGCTGGCGTGGAGATAGGTGGGGGTGCAGATGTCCACCAGATCCACATCTACCGCCTGCAGCAGCTCTTCGATACTACCCACAGTATCTACGCCGTAATCCCGCTGGGCCTGGGCCTGCCGCTCGGGATCGGGATCCGCCACCACCACCAGCTCCGCGCCGGGGATGCTCTGCAGGGCCTGGCTGTGCACCTGACCCATGGTGCCGTAACCTACCACTCCCACTCGGACCAAGCTGATCACCTCGCTTAGCGTATCTCCTTTTCGTATTCTGGAAGCTTGCCCGAAACCCTCCATAAATGCGCCGGCGGGCGCGAAAAAAGGGCCCCAGAAACAGGCCCTTTCCCTCCAGCAGGCCCCCTACTGCCTCCCCTTGGTCACCCTTTCCTCCAGGAAGGAGACGGCGTAGTAGAGCACAACGGAAACAGCCAAAAGCAGAAGCACACTGGCCATGACCAAAGACATGTTGAACACCTGGCCGCCGTAGACGATTAAGTAGCCCAGACCGGCTTTGGAGGCCAAAAACTCACCTACAATGGTCCCCACCAGGGATAGGCCCACATTCACCTTCAAAGCGGCAATCATGGTGGGGATGGTCGCGGGGATGATAACCTTCCAGAGGACCTGCCCCTTGCTGGCTCCAAAAGTTCGCACGCG
>DGEY01000098.1:0-2489 GCA_002391385.1 Firmicutes bacterium UBA3914
TCTCGTGGGCTCGGAGATGTGTATAAGAGACAGTCACCAACCTGATCAATCTCGGCTTCGTTGAACCCACGGCCGATCAGGCCAGGGCTGGACTGGGTGATCACGGCCTGCTGCCATCGCCGACCTGGGAGATGGTGGCAGTGTTAAAGCCGCTGAAGAGGATGCCGGTGTCAAACTGCAGTACGTAGGCGGCGTTGTCGGCGCCTTCCTGATAAATGTCAGCATCGTTGTAGCCCCTGAACAGTAAGCCGAATCCTACCTGGGTTATCTCCGCTAGGTTGCCGGTGCCCCGCTGCTGGATTTCGGCCTCATCGTTGCGGCCGCTCTGTTCAACGTAGGCTGCGTTGGCATCGCCCACCTGGCCTACAGCGGCGGATTCCCCATCGCCGGACTGTTCGACCAGGGCGAAGTTGCCCTCACCGCTCTGGACGATGCCCGAGCTGTGGTCTTCGCCATCCTGCACCACGCTAAGTACGTTCCCTTCGCCGAGCTGGATGCTGCGGGCGGAAGAATCGTCGGCGTCTTGGGTGACAAACGCCTCATTGAGGTCACCAGACTGGACCACAATCGCTTCGCTGCCTTCTCCGTCCTGCTCAATTAGGGCGAAGTTTTCATCGCCGGTCTGCAGAACCTCCGAGTAAAGCAGGGAACCATCTTGAGTGATGTGCGCCTCGTTGAAGTCGCCGGTCTGCACAGCCTCGGCTTCATTGTCCGCTGCGAAGGCAAAGGAGCTCAATCCCAAGACTAATACCAGAGTCAACACTAATAGTTTTTTCACAGAAAAACCCTCCTCTTTGGTTTTGGAAATCCTGTTGGTTTGGATGTCCTCCTTTGGCCGGTTTCACCCTAGCTCGCTGCCGCCCCATTGGTGACCAGTTAAAGGGTGGCAGGTCCTCGCTTCCAAAGAGGTTGTAATTGAAGACCCACTCCGTCAGCCGTCATATGGATGAAACCTTGTTCCCCCGGGCCCTCACCTCCTTAAAACGCTGTTGCCTAGGTCGCGGGTACTGTTTGACTCTAATTCTAAGGGCGGCGCTTAAAAATGCCTCGAACTGGGCTCAAAAAACACTCAAAAAAACACCCTTGGGAGACTTTTTGCTCCCAAGGGTGTTGGACACCGCTTGCCGGGCTTGTATTTACTTACTGTCTAAAGCGGACCACTCCCTCTGCATGGATTCCAGATCCTCACTGCTCAAAGTCAGGAACGTAAAGGGCGGCTCGGCACCAAACTTGTGCTCCATGGCCTGCCTGGCTTTAACGGACACGATCTGCGCCCCTAGGGCTCCGGTGGCGGGCAGGAAAATTACGATCATGGTGGGGGCGTAGCGGCAGATCATATCGGAATGCCTGAGCAGGCTCTGGAGCAGGACAAAAGCCTGGAGAAACTGCTGTTCTGAGGCCCCGTTATTGCCGATTACCAGAACCGAAAAGTGTTCTCCGGTGCGCATCAGCCTCCTTTGCTCCGTTTCAAAGAAGGACTGGAGCACGGAGCGGGAACACACGTAAGCGCCATCGGAACCTTGAGCAGGTGAGCTGGCCTCTGTCAGGCGCTCCTTCATGTTGGCGATCAGATCGCTCATCGCGGGACTGGGCTCCAGGCCGAACTCATCCTTGAGCATCTGCACGTACCGCTTGTAAAGGTTCATGGCCTTAACAAACCGTTGGTCGAGGATGAGGGCCTTGAGCGCGGTTTGATAGAGCTCTTCCCGGAAGGGATCCTTTTTCAAGGCGGCGCGGCTGAGGTTGGCCGCTGCCTGGTAATCGCCCCGCTGGTTGATGAGCAGTTCGGCGCATCTGACCACCACTTGAAAATAGAGCTCCCGGTACTCCTCCCGGTGGGGGATGGTCCATTCTTCGTAAAGATCATCGCAGAGGAAGTCATCCCTGTAGAGCGCCAAGGCTGCCTCACAGTGGAACAGGGCCATTTCCATATTGCTGTGCTCAAGTTCCCGCGCTTTGCGCACGTGAAACTCAAACGGATCAATGTCCACACAGCCCCTCTCCAACTCCAGCCAGTAGGAACCGTGGGAATAGCGCAGGGGAGACTCAGCGTTGGAACCATCTTTGGAAAGCAGGATCCGCCGCACAAACCACACTGCGGTATGTAAGTTTCTCTGAATATCCACATTGACCTGATCAGGCCACAAAAGCTCGATGAGGACATCGCTGGACACCCGCTGCCCGTGCCTGCTGGCCAAGTATTTCAGCAGGGTTAGGGCTTTCTTTGACTTCCACACATCCGCTTCTACCTGCCGGCCGTCGATTCGCAGTGAGAAGGGCCCTAAAAGACCGATTTCAGCACGACACACGCCATTAGTGTTCATAGCCATCAACCCTTTACCCATTGGATTTGCGAATTCACTCCGCTCCGGCGCACTAATGCAGTTAATTCTCCAAGCCCAGCGAAAATCCTTGGTAAGTTACTAAGCATTTGTGTAAAAAAGCGGCAGCCCTCGAGGACTGCTGCTTTGATCCGTTATGGCTTTAGC
>DGEY01000098.1:2675-6312 GCA_002391385.1 Firmicutes bacterium UBA3914
TTGCTCGGCCAGGCGCTTGTAGAGCTGGTACCGGCGGCGCACATCGTCTTCCGCCTGCTGGAAGAGCTCCTGGGCCCTGTCCGGGAACTGGCGGGCCAGACGGGCATAGCGCACTTGACTCTGGAGGTATGCCCGGAACTTGTCGTAATCGGGCTCCTTGGAATCAAGCTGGAACGGGTTCTGGCCTTCCGCTTCCCTGCGTGGGTCGTAGCGGTAGAGGTTCCAGTAGCCGCATTCCACAGCCCGCTTGCTCTCTTCCACGCTCTGGCTCATATCGATACCGTGGTTGATACACGGAGCGTAGGCGATGATCAGGGACGGACCGTTGTAGCTCTCCGCCTCGATCATGGCCTTGAGCAGCTGATTGCGGTTGGCGCCCATGGCCACCGTGGCCACGTACACATAGCCGTAGGACATGGCCATCAGGCCCAGATCCTTCTTGCGGGTGGGCTTGCCGCCGGTGGCGAACTTGGCCACGGCCCCGGTGGGCGTGGACTTGGAGGCCTGACCGCCGGTGTTGGAGTAGACCTCGGTGTCCAAAACCAGCACGTTCACATCTTCGCCGGAGGCCAGAACATGGTCCAGGCCGCCGAAGCCGATGTCGTAGGCCCAGCCGTCGCCGCCGATGATCCAGACGGACTTCTTCACCAGAATATCGCTGTTAGCTTCGATAGCTTCCAGCACTTCTTTCAAATCGCCGGAGGCTGCTGCGATGGCCGCGGGGAGGAGCTCCCTGATCCGGGCCGCCGTCTCCTTGGTGATCTCGGGATCGTTGATGTTGTCCATCCAAAGCCGGAAGGCTTCCTTCAACTCAGCCGGGATGTCCTGCTCCAGCAGCCCTTCCATCAGCTCAGCCAGCTGGCTTCTGCGGGCGCCCAGGGCCAGGTTCATGCCGTAGCCGAACTCCGCATTGTCTTCGAAGAGGGAGTTGGCCCAGCTCGGTCCATGCCCGTCCTCGTTAAAGGTGTACGGGCAGGTGGGGGCGCTGCCGCCGTAGATGGAGGAGCAGCCCGTGGCGTTGGCGATGACCATCCTGTCGCCGAAGAGCTGGGTGGCCAGCTTGATGTAGGCGGTCTCGCCGCAGCCGGCACAGGCTCCGGAGAACTCGAAGAGCGGCTGCCTGAACTGGCTGCCCTTCACGTTGTTGGCCGGGATATGGGCACCGCGGTTAGGCAGGCCCATGGCGAAGGTCCAGTTCTCATGCTGCACTTCGGCGTGTTCGGCCAGAGGCTCCATGACCAGGGCCTTTTCCTTGGCCGGGCAGACCTGGGCGCAGTTGCCGCAGCCCGTGCAGTCCAGAGGAGAGATCTGGATGCGGTAGTGCAGTCCCTGGAGATCCTTGCCCACGGCCTTGAGGGTGATAAAGGACTCCGGTGCCTTTTCCAGATCTTCATCTGTGGCCAGGAACGGCCGGATCACCGCATGGGGGCAGACGAAGGAGCACTGGTTGCACTGGATGCAGTTTTCAGGAATCCACTTGGGCACGTCGATGGCAATACCCCGCTTTTCGTAGGCGGTGGTGCCGGTGGGCATGATGCCGTCGGCCGTAAAGGCGCTGACCGGCAGCTCGTTGCCCTTGAGGGACTGGACGGGCCGGACCACCTTTTCCACAAACTCGGGTACGGATTCCGCGGCCGCCGCTGCTTCGTCCTGGGCCTCTGCCCAGCTGGCGGGGTAGTCGATCTTGACCAGATGCTCAACAGCCTTGTCCACGGCCGCGTAGTTCATCTGCACGACCTTTTCGCCCTTGTCGCCGTAGGTGTTGTAGATAGCTTCCTTGATGTACCTGATGGCATCTTCGGGCGGGATTACGTTGGCAATCTGGAAGAACGCGGTCTGCAAGATGGTGTTGATCCTGCCGCCTAAGCCGATTTCCTGGGCGATCTTCACAGCATCGATGTTGTAGAAGCGCAGCTTCTTCTGGGCAATGGTGCGCCGCAGGGAGGCAGGCAGTTCCTTTTCCATCTCTTCCACGGTCCAGGGAGAGTTGAGCAGGAAAACGCCGCCTTCTTTGATGCCGTCCAGGAGATCGTAGATCTTCACATAGGAGGGCTTGTGGCAGGCAATAAAGTCAGCCTGGCGGACCAGATAGGGAGCCTTAATCGGGCTCTTGCCGAAGCGCAGGTGGGAAATGGTCAGGCCGCCGGATTTCTTGGAGTCGTACTCGTAGTAACCCTGCGCGTACATGTCCGTATGGTCACCGATGATCTTGATGCTGTTCTGGTTGGCGCCAACGGTACCGTCGGAACCAAAGCCGTAGAACTTGCAGCTGATCAGATCCTGGGGAGCGATGTTCAGCTCTTCCCTGATGGGCAGGGAGGTGTAGGTCACATCATCGGTGATGCCCACGGTGAAGTGGTTCTTGGGCTCGTTGAGGGCCAGGTTGTCGAAGACAGCCTTGACCATGGAGGGCGTGAACTCCTTGGAGCTCAGGCCGTAGCGCCCGCCCACAACCTCAATGTCGGTGCGTCCAGCCTCGGTGAGCGCGCCCACAACATCCAAGTAGAGAGGCTCGCCCAGGGCACCGGGCTCTTTGGTGCGGTCGAGGACTGCGATGCGCTTGACCGACTCGGGGATAACCTGAATAAAGTGTTCAGTGGAGAAAGGCCTGTAGAGGCGGACCTTAACCAGACCCAGCTTGGCGCCGCGCGCGTTGAGATACTTCACCGTCTCTTCGATGGTCTCGGTGCTGGAACCCATGGAGACGACGATGTGCTCAGCATCTTCGGGACCTACATAATCGAAGGGTTTGTAATGGCGGCCGGTGAGCTCGCCCACCTGGTTCATGGCCTCAATAACGTGCTTGGGGACAGCCAAATAGTAGGGGTTGGCAGCTTCCCGGTTCTGGAAGAAGATGTCCGGATTTTGGGCGGTTCCCCGCAGCTCAGGGTGCTCAGAGTTGATGCCCCGGGCCCGGAAAGCAGCCACGGCTTCCATATCCACCAGCTTGGCCATCTCTTCGTAATCGATGACGTCGATCTTCTGGTACTCGTGGGAAGTTCTGAAACCGTCGAAGAAGTGGAGGAAGGGAACGCTGCTCTTGATGGCGGCGAGATGCGCCACCAGAGCCAGGTCCATCACTTCCTGGACAGAACCGGAGGACAGCATGGCAAAACCGGTCTGCCTGGCGGCCATCACGTCAGAATGGTCGCCAAAGATGGACAGGGCATGGGTAGCCACCGTACGGGCGGAAACGTGGAATACTCCGGGCAGAAGTTCCCCAGCGATCTTGTACATGTTGGGGATCATGAGCAGAAGCCCTTGGGAAGCGGTGAAGGTGGAGGTCAGTGCTCCTCCCACCAGTGAACCGTGGACAGCTCCCGCTGCTCCTGCTTCAGACTGCATCTCCACGACACGTACAGGCTGTCCGAAGATGTTCTTTTTGCCATGGGCGGCCCATTCGTCACAGAATTCGCCCATGTCCGATGATGGAGTAATGGGATAAATCGCGGCTACGTCACTGAAGGCGTAGGCCACGTGGGCAGCTGCGAAGTTCCCATTGACGGTCATCTTGCGCATAAGCTTATAATTCCCCCTCATAAAAATGATAATAAAGCCTGCGGCACCAAGTGCTCACCCTTGGCCACCGTGGGGCGTGGAAAGGTCATGTGATGGCGGTCACAAGGTCAGGCGTTTT
>DGEY01000003.1:0-3197 GCA_002391385.1 Firmicutes bacterium UBA3914
CCGATCCTCTGCCGCTGTCCCCCGGAAAATTCATGGGGGAAGCGCCGGGCATGGAAGGCACTGAGGCCCACAACCTCCAGAAGTTCCCTAACCCTCTTCTCCCTTTCGGCACCCCTGGCCAGTTTGTGGATGTGCAGGGGCTCACCGATAATGTCGCCAACGGTCATGCGGGGGTTCAGCGAACCGTAGGGGTCCTGGAAGATGATCTGCATTTCCTTGCGCAGCTCCCGCATTTCATCCTTGGGCAGCTGGGGAATATTTTTCCCGTCGAAGATGATATCACCGGAGGTGGGCTCAATCAGGCGCAGGATCAAACGGCCTGTGGTGGTCTTCCCGCAGCCGCTTTCCCCCACCAGACCCAGGGTTTCACCCTTGCGCACGGTAAAGCTGATGTCATCCACCGCCTGTACCGCACCCACCTGCTTGGAGAAGATGATGCCCTGGCGGATGGGGAAATGCTTCACCAAATTGCGCACCTCAAGGAGCACTTCGTTCTGCCCGACCGGCGCAGTTTGTTGCCTGGTCATCTAGCCCACCTCCCTTTGATCGATGGCAGCATGTTCATCGTAATCCACAAGCTTCCAGCAGGCTACCCGATGGCCGTTGCCCAGATCAAAGGAGGGCGGCATTTGCCGCTCGCAGAGCTCCCGGGAAAAGGCACAGCGGGGATGGAAACCGCAGCCCGTGGGGAAGTTCCCAGGTGTAGGCACGGTGCCTGGAATGGCCTGCAGCCTGGAGCCGTCGCTGTCCAGGCGGGGGATGGAGGCTAAAAGACCTATGGTGTAGGGATGCTTGGGATTTTTAAAGATGGTGTAGGTATCCGCTGATTCCACAATTCTACCTGTATACATCACCACGACCTTTTCCACCAGTTCGGCGATGACGCCCAGGTCGTGGGTGATCATCATAATGGCCGTACCCAGCTCCCGGCGGAGTTCCCGCATGAGATCGAGGATCTGGGCCTGGATGGTCACGTCCAGGGCGGTGGTGGGTTCATCGGCAATGAGCAGCTTGGGGTTGCAGGAGAGGGCCATGGCGATCATCACCCTCTGGCGCATACCGCCGCTCATCTGGTGGGGATAGTCGTCCACCCGCTGCTCCGGCGAGGGGATACCCACCAGGCGCAGCATCTCAATGGCCTTCTCCCGGGCCTCCGTTTTGCCGACACCCTGGTGGAGCATGATCGCTTCCATGATCTGGTTACCCACCGTGAACACGGGGTTGAGCGAAGTCATGGGCTCCTGGAAAATCATGGAGATCTCGTTGCCCCGGATATGGCGCATCTCCGCCTCGGAAAGCTTGAGGAGGTCTCGGCCCTCGAACTCAATCACGCCGCCTTCGATCTTCCCCGGCGGCTGGGGGATCAGGCCCATGATGGTCAGGGAGGTGACGCTTTTACCGCAGCCCGATTCACCCACAATGCCCAGCGTGCCTCCGCGCTCCAGCTCAAAGGTGACGCCATCAACGGCGGGTACTACCCCATCATCTGTATAGAAATAGGTTTTCAGATCCCTAACTGACAGAAGTATATCCGACATAACACCCTCCCTTTCTATCCTCCCGCCTTCCCGGGCGGGACAGATCGGGTCTTGCCCACAATACCTTACAGTGATTCGCCACCACCAGCGGATTTCCTGCAAAACAGGGTTGGAAAGTTCCGGCCCCTGTGCCGGGGCTTTAAAGCACGCGCTTGAGGCGGGGACTGGGGACCAGGCCCGGGATGCGCCCCCGCTTGCTGGTGGCCTGTCCGTCCACGATCTTAAGGTCCATGGTCATGTCGATCGCGGCGGCGCTGGAGATGTAGCTCCCCACCCCGAAGGCATCGGCCCCCGCGGCGGAAAGCAGTTTGATCCTTTCCGGATCCAGGCCTCCGGAAACGAAGATCTTGATGTTGTGGAAGCCCGCGAGATCCAACCTCGCCCGCAGCTCCTCAATGAGGCCCGGGGTCACTCCCCCCCGCTCGCTGGGGGTATCCAGGCGCACAGATTCCAGCCCCGCCTCCGGGCAGGCGGCCAAACGCAGGCTTTCTTCCACCTCGTCCTTGAAGGTATCCACCAGCATGGAGCGGGCATGTCCCGGGGGCATGAACTTGTGGTAGGCCTTGGCCGCTTCCAGGGTATCCCCCACGATCAAAAACAGGGCATGGGGCACCGTGCCAGAAGGCTCCAGCCCCGCGAGCTTCGCCCCCAGGATGCAGGAAGCGCCATCCGCGCCCCCCACAACGGCCGCCCTTTCCATCACCGGGGCCACCGCGGGGTGCACATGGCGGGCACCGAAGCACAAAACGGGCTTGCCCCCCGCCGCCTCCTTGGCGGTGCGGGCCGCGGTGGCCCAGCCGCTGGAGCTGGCTAAGATGCCCAAGATCGCGGTTTCGTAGATGCCGAAGCGGCTGTAAGGTCCGTGGATGCGCATCACCACTTCCTTAGCCGCGAAGGACTCCCCCTCTTCCAGGCTCCACACTTCGAGGCCTAAACCCTCCAGGAGCACCTTCACCTCCGGCAGGCCCGCAAACACCCCCGGGCGCCGGCCGAAGATCTCCGCGACCACCTGGGCATCGTCCCGGCCCAGTTGGTGGAGGATCTCTTTCGTTTTCACGAAGTAGATGTCGGTTGTCAGCCCCTCTTTGATCTCCTCATGGGTGGCGGAAAAGAGCCTGCTTCCTTCCACCTTGAGGTCTGCCACCTGCTGCACGGTTTCAATCTGCTTGACCATCCTACCTGGCTCCTCTCAATGCTCCAACTCCTGTATTCCTTCGGGGTAGATATAGCGGTAAAGGCGCCGCATCATCAACACTTTACGCACATACGACCTGGTTTCGGCAAAGGGTATGCGGTGGGAATTCTCATAGGAACCGTCCCAGATGCCCTCCTCCAGCCAGCGGGCCACGTTGGCCGGGCCGCCGTTGTAGGCCGCCAGGGCCAGCTCCTCGCTGGCGAAGCGGTCCAGGAGGTAGCGCAGGTAATAGGTTCCCAGGTGAATATTAACCTCCGGGTCTAGAAGATCCTCCCGGTCCACCTGCTCCCCCAGCCGGGCCCCCACCCACTGGGCCGTTTCCGGCATAATCTGCATCAAGCCCACCGCGCCTTTCTTGGAGACCACCTGGGGGCTGAAGCCGCTTTCCACCTGGATCACCGCGGCGATGAGGGCCCAGTCCACCCCGTGGTCCTTTTCCGCGGCACTGATCTGCTGGGAATAAT
>DGEY01000003.1:3409-12088 GCA_002391385.1 Firmicutes bacterium UBA3914
GAGCAAGCGCACCGGCTTCATCCCCTGCCTTCCTGCACCAGGTGCAGCACCAGCTCCGCCGTGGCCTCGTTGGTGGCCAGGGGGGTGTTGTGCACATCGCACACCCGCAAAAGCGCGGTAATGTCAGGCTCGTGGGGCTGGGCCGTTAAGGGATCCCGCAGGAAGATCACGGCATCCACTTCGCCGCTGGCCACCAGGGCCCCGATCTGCTGGTCGCCCCCCAGGGGACCCGACTGCACCCGCCGCACCGCCAGGCCCGTGGCCTCCTGGATGAGGCGGCCTGTGGTGCCTGTGGCCACCAGCTCATGCCCCTGCAGAACTGCCAGATGGCGCCTGACAAACTCGATCATGTCCTTCTTTTTCTGATCATGGGCGATTAAAGCGATCCTCACGCTGCAGCTCCTCCCAGAGAGCATCCACCTGCTCCCATGTTTTCTCCAGCGGCCCGTTGTTGTCAATCACCCGGTCCGCCCGGCTCACCTTGACATCCAAGGGCAGCTGGCTTTCGATCATCCGCTCCGCCTGCTCCCGGCTGAGGGAGCTGCGGGCCAAAAGGCGTTCCAGCTGCACCTCGGGGCGCACATAGACCACCCAGACCTCATCCATCAGCCCCTCCCAGCCCACCTCAAAAAGGAGGGGGACCTCCGCCACAACCAACCGGCCCTGGGCCTTGGCCTGGGCAGCCCTGGCCAGCAGCATCCTGAGCACTTCCGGGTGGATGAAGCTTTCCAAAAGCTTTCTTTTCTGGGCGTCGCTAAAAACGATCTCCCCCAGCAGGCGCCGGTCGATGGTCTGATCCTCCTGGATCACCTGGGGAAAGGCCTCCTTTACCTGAGCCCAGGCCGGGGCGCCGGGCTCCACCGCCTCCCGGGCCAGACGGTCCGCATCTAAAACCACCGCCCCTAGGAAAGCTAGGCGCCGGGCCACCGCCGATTTTCCGCTGGCGATTCCTCCCGTGAGGCCGATCATGGCTGTTCCCTCTGGCAGGCCGGGCAGAAATGGCTTGTCCTGCCCGCGACCTTCTTGTGGGCTAGGTTCACCCCGCAGCGGGGGCAGGCCTCCCCCTTTTTCCCGTAGATCTGCAGGCGGTTCTGGAAAGCACCCTCCTGGCCGAACCCGGTGCGGTAATCCCGGAAGGTGGTTCCCTGGTGGGCAATGGCCTCCTCCAGAACTTCCCTGATGGCCCGGTGCAGCCTGTGGCACTCCGCTTCCGTGAGGGAAGCGCTGCTGCGTTCGGGATGGATTCCAGCGGCAAAGAGGCTTTCATCCGCGTAGATGTTGCCCAGGCCCGCGATCTTGGTTTGATCCAGAAGCAGGGCCTTGATCTTGGCCTGCCGCCCCCGGCAGAGCTCCCAGAGCAGCTCCGCGGTGAACTCCGGGGAAATGGGTTCCACCCCTAAACTGTGCAGGCCCTTGATGGAGGCGTAGTCACCTTTGGGCACCAGATCCAGTGTACCAAATTTGCGCACATCCTCAAAGCGCAGTTCGTCCCCGGAGTGGAAGCTGAACACCGCGGAGGTGTGCTTGGCCCGGGGGATGGTGGAACTGGAATAGTAGATCAAACGGCCGGTCATGCGCAGATGGGCCACCAGCTCCCACTCACCCACACTGAAGATCAGGTATTTCCCCCGCCTGTGCAGATCCTCAAAGCTCGCCCCCGTGAGCAGCCCCTGAAATTCCGCGATGCTTCTGTTTTGCACAATCCGCTCGGTTAAGACCTCCACCTTGCTGATGGGTCTGCCCAGCACCACCGGGAGGAGGCTGCGCCGTACTGTTTCCACTTCAGGTAGTTCAGGCATGGCTTACTCCTTCAAGGTAAAGCGCTTTACATCGCGCCAGTTTTTTCCGTAGTACACATCCACAACCAGGGGCACCGCCAGCTCCCAGACTCCCTCCATCTCCCGCTTGAGCAGGGCTGCCGCAGCTTCCAGCTCCCCTGCGGGTACCTCCAGGACCAGCTCGTCATGGACCTGGAGCAGCAGCTTGCTCCGGAGCCCCTCCCGCTTCAGGGCGGCATGGACCTTGAGCATGGCCAGCTTGATGATGTCCGCCGCGCTGCCCTGGATAGGGGAGTTCATGGCGGTGCGGGCCGCGAAGCTGCGCAGGGCGAAGTTGCGGCTCTTCAGGTTAGGCAGGTAGCGCCTGCGGCCGAAGAGGGTCTTCACGTAACCTTCTTTTTTACCCTGCTCCACCGCTCCGTCCAAGAACGCCTTCACCCCCGGGTAGCGGAGGAAATAGGAGTCGATGTAGGCCTGGGCCTGGGCCCTGCTCAAATTGATGCCCTTGGCCAGGCCGAAGCTGCTGATCCCGTAGACGATGCCGAAGTTGATGGCCTTGGCGGCGCTGCGCTGCTCCTCGGTGACCTGATCCTGGGGCACACCAAAGACCTCCGAGGCGGTCTGCACATGGATGTCCGCCCCGCTGCGGAAGGCCTCCTGCAGGGCCGCATCGCCGGAGAGATGGGCTAAAAGCCGCAGCTCGATCTGGGAGTAGTCCGCGCTCATCAGGTAAAAACCCTCCGGCGCCACGAAGGCCTCCCGGATGCGCCGGCCCTCCTCGGTGCGCACCGGGATGTTCTGCAGATTGGGATGGGTGCTGCTGAGCCGCCCCGTGGCGGTCACCGTCTGGTTGAAGGTGGTGTGCAGCCTCCCGGTTTCAGGTGAAATGAGCTCGCCTAGAGCGTCGGCGTAGGTGGATTTGAGCTTAGCCACCTGCCGGTATTCCAGCACGTAAGCCACAATGGGATGGTCGCTCAGCTCTTCCAAGACCTCCGCGCTGGTGGAGGGGCCCGTTTTCGTGCGCTTGAGCACCGGCAGGCCCAGCTTCTCAAAGAGGATCGTCCCCAGCTGCTTGGGGGAGTTAATATTGAACTCCTCCCCCGCCTCGGCGTAGATGAGCTCGGTGAGCCGATCTAAGCTTTCCTGCAGGTCCTCGGAGATGGTTTTCAGCTTGGCCCGGTCCACCAGGATACCCTGGGCTTCCATCTCCGCGAGCACCTTGGCTAAAGGCAGCTCGATTTCCCGGTACAAAAACCAGAGGCCCTGGTCCTTCAGGCGCTGCTCCGCCAGGGGCGCCGCCTCCTTAAGCAGGTGCAGCAGCCCCACCTGGTACTCCAGGCTCTGCGGATCTAGGCTGGGGGCCGGGAGCTTAAAATAGTGGGCGGCGGAGCCCAGATCCCAGCGCTTTTCCGGATCCAAGCAGTACAGGGCCAGCTCCAGATCGAAGGCCGGCTGCACCGGACCCTGGGGGCCCAAAAGGTGCAGGATGTCCTTGCCCCCCAAGGCGAAGATCTCCCGCTCCTTGAGGAGGGGTAAAAGGCTTTCCAGGCGGTCTTGGAGGAGATCCTTCTCAACAGCCCAGAGGCCCTCCGGGAGCAGCACCAAAAGGAGCCTGCGCTCTGGGGCGTAGTTCAGGTAAATTCTCTCCGCGGCCTCAAGCTGCCCCTTAAACTTCCCCCAGCTTGCTTCCTGGACCTGGGTGAAGCTGAGATCCCAGCTCTCCGCCTGCACCTGGGGGGCCTGGGGCCCTGGACCCTTAGGCAGCCGGGCCAGGAGGCTTTTAAAATCCAGCTCCTGGAACATTTCCCGCACCGCGGCTTCATCCATGGTGGTTTCCCGGCCCAGCTCGATCGCGATGGGCGCTGCGCAGCGGATGGTGGCCAGCTCCCGGCTGAAAAAGGCCTGGTCCTTGAACTCCCTGAGCCTTTCCTGGAGCTTACCCTTGATCTCATCCAGGTGGGCGTAGATGCCCTCCAGGGAGCTGTAGCTCTCCAGGAGCCGGCGGGCGGTCTTCTCCCCCACCCCCGGCACCCCGGGGATGTTGTCGGAGCTGTCCCCCATCAGGCCCTTTAAGTCCACCACCTGTTCAGGTGTTAAGCCGTAGTTGGCCCGCAGGGCCTTCTCATCCACCGTTTCCGTTTCGGTGATGCCCCTTTTGGTGAAAAGCACCCTGGTTTGCGGGGAGATGAGCTGAAAGGCATCCCGATCGCCGGTGACAATGTAAACTTCATAGCCCGCCTGCTCCCCCTGCTTGGCGGCGGTGCCGATGAGATCATCCGCCTCCCAGCCGGCCAGCTCCAGGCGGGGGATCCCCATCTTATCCAGCAGCGCCTTCATCAAGGGAATCTGGGAGCGGAGCTCTTCAGGCATGGGTTTGCGGTGGGCTTTGTACTCCCCGAACCGTTCGTGGCGGAAGGTGGGCCCCGAAAGATCAAAGGCCACCAGAATCTGGTCAGGCTGGTAATCTTCCATGAGGCGCAGCAGCATCATGGTCAGCCCGTACACCGCGTTCGTAGGTTCGCCCCGGCGGCTGGTTAAGGGCGGTAGGGCGTAAAATGCCCGGTTGATCAGGCTATTGCCATCTAGGAGAAACAGACTTTTTGCCAACGCAGATCCCCCATTTCTTCCTTGTCTATTCCACGCCAGGCTGTAAAAACCTGCCGTAGTTGGGGAAAGGCGCCGCCGCTGCCCGCATTTACATAAAGGGCTTCCCTTGCCAGCGAAGAAGTGTGGGGTGTAAGCTAGACATCAGTTGATCAAGAAAAGGGGTGCCTAGATGCGACCTGCAAAACTGACTGCCTTCATCGTCTTTATCCTGCTCTGCACCATGACCAGCGCCGCGGCCCTGGCTGCGTTCGCCGATATCCAAGGGATCTGGGCGGAAGGCGCCATCACCGCCCTGGAGGAAAAGGGGCTCTTCGCGGGGCTCTGGGAGGAGGAGTTCGCTCCCTCCAGCAGCCTCAGCCACGCCGAGGCCCTACAGCTTCTGGCGGGGGGCTTCGATCTCCCGGAGGAAGGGAAAGAGGAACTGGCCCAGTGGCTGAACCAGCTCCTGGTGGCCCATCCCGAAGGGGTTACCCGGGGCGAGTTCGCGGCCCTCTTGGGAAACCTCTTGGGGCTCGGTGAGCACACCGAGGTGCCCAAGGGCTTTTATCCTTCCTTTTCCGATGTGAACCTGGATTACCCGGGCTTTTTAGGGATCGAGCTCCTGCAGCGGCTGGCCCTGCTGCCCACCCACATGGTGGGCCGCTTCGAACCCTACCGCCTGATCACCAGGGCAGAAGCCGCCTACATCCTGGACCAAGCCCTGCGGCTGACGCAGGTCAGCGGCGCGGTGGAGGAGGTCCAGGGGGATGGCCGCCAGATCGTACTCAAACCTGAGGAAGAAGCAGCAGAGGGCATCGCCTTGACGCTCCTGGCGGAAACCCTCTACCTTTCCCCCGGCAGCCTGGTCAAGGATGCCGTAAGCAAAGGGGAAAAACTGAGCCCCGGCCAGCACGTGGTCATCCTGGCCAGGGACAGCCAAGCGCTTCTAGTCCGCCTGGAGGAAAACGCCAGACTGCAGGCCCTCCTGCAGGGGCTGAATAAAGCCACCCAGACGCTCGCGGAGATCCTCACCCCCGCCCAGATCAATGCCCTGATCACCGGCGATTGGGAGCAGCTGGGTGAAGAGGTGCGCTACGAGCTCTACCAGGAACTGGTGGACAGGGGCGTGGCCCCGTGGGAAGCGGAGGCCGCCATCAACCAGGACTGGAGCAGTCTCCAGCTCATGCTGCGGGAAAGGCTTACCCTGGAGACCGCGGAATACCTGGCGGTGGCCCCTGAGCTGATCAGCGCGGCCCTGGATCAGAACTGGTCCAAGGTGCTGGAATACGCCCAGGTGGAACTGGCGCAGCGCCTGCTCACCAGCGAATGGCTGCAGAACATCATGGATAACTAACCCTAGGTAGAAAGGATCTCCTCCTTCCGCCAGTGTATGGGCGGAGGGAGGAGATTATGCTCTTTAGGGAGAGGCCTTAGCTGCAGCGGCTGAAGCCGCACTCCAGGCAGGTGGCGCAGCCGCTTTCCTGGACCATGGTCCCGCTGCACTCGGGGCAGATCTCCCCGGCTAGAACCTGGCCTGAGGGGTTCGGCCCTTGGGGGTTTTCCTGGGCGGGTGCGGGATTAGCTGAGTTCACCACGCCCTTTTTGCCGCCGTTTACACCGTTATTCTTGATGTGCTCCTCCAGGACCTGGGCGATGGCATCGGGACAGGAAAGGACCTGGGTGCCATCCTGCCAGATGGGATGGGGGCAGCGGATGCCCTTAAGCTGCTTCACCACCTGCGTGGGCTCCACTCCGGAACGGAGGGCCAAAGAGGCGAGCCTGGCGGTGGCTTCGGAAAAGGCTCCGGCACAGCCGCCCGCTTTACCGATGGTGGTGAACACTTCGCAGATGCCCTGATCATCTGAGTTGATGGTCACATAGAGCGTGCCGCAGCCGGTTTTGATGCGGATGGTCTCTCCCCGGGTCACCCGCGGCCGCCTGCGGGGTGCGGGCCTGGCTGGTGCCCCGGAGGTTTTTTCCTCCCCATCCTCCTTTTGATGGCCCACGGTGAGCACTTCCCCTTCCCGGGAGCCGGCGCGGTACACCGTAACGCCCTTGCAGCCCAGCTCATAGGCGAGCTCGTAGACCTTCCGGATGTCATCCTTGGTGGCTTCCCGGGGGAAGTTCACCGTCTTGCTTACGGCGTTATCCGTGTATTCCTGGAAGGCGGCCTGCATGCGGATGTGCCACTCCGGTGACACATCGTAGGCGGTGACCAAAACCCGCTTCAGATCCTCCGGGAACTCTTCCAGATGCTTGACGCTCCCCGTTTGGGCCACCTGCGCGATGAGCTCTTGGGAATAGAGGCCCCGCTCCTTTAAGATCAGCTCGAACATGGGGTTAACTTCGATCAAGCGGTCGTTATCCAGCACGTTGCGGGTAAAGGCCAAGGCAAACAGGGGCTCAATCCCGCTGGAACAGCCGGCGATGATGGAGATGGTGCCCGTGGGGGCAATGGTGGTCACCGTGGCATTGCGCATGGGCCTGCCGGTGGCCTCATAGACGCTGCCTGGGTAGTTGGGGAACGATCCCCGCTCCTCCGCGAGCTTGGAGGAGGCTTCGTGCCCCGTGGTCTGGATGAACTTCATGATCTGGCGCCCCAGCTCCACACCTTCTTCGCTGTTATAGGGCACGCCCAGGCGGATCAGCAGATCAGCAAAGCCCATGACCCCCAGGCCGATCTTGCGGTTGGCAAAGGTCATCTTCTTGATTTCCTCCAGGGGATAGCGGTTCACATCGATCACGTTGTCCAAAAAGCGCACCGCGATCTCCACCACTTCCCCAAGGCGGTCCCAGTCGATGGTCCAGGCATCCCCTTCCCGCTTGACCATCTTGGCCAGGTTGATGGAGCCCAGATTGCAGCTCTCATTGGGCAGTAGGGGCTGCTCGCCGCAGGGATTGGTGGCTTCGATCACCCCCACATGGGGCGTGGGATTGAAGCGGTTGATCCGGTCCAGGAAGATGATCCCCGGCTCCCCGTTCCGCCAGGCCATTTCCACGATCAGCTCAAACACTTCCCTGGCCTGCAGCTCGCCCACGGCCTCTTTGGTCCGGGGGTTGATCAGCGGATAGGTTGCGTCCGCGAACACCGCTTCCATGAACTCCTCGGTGATGGCCACGGAGATGTTGAAGTTGGTGATCTCATTGGGATCGGCCTTGCACTGGATGAACTTGAGGATGTCCGGGTGATCCACCCGCAAAATGCCCATGTTGGCGCCCCGGCGGGTGCCCCCCTGCTTGATGGCATCGGTGGCCGCGTTGTAGCAGCGCATGAAGGAAACGGGCCCGCTGGCCACCCCGCCTGTGGTGCTCACCACATCAAAACTTGGACGCAGGCGCGAAAAACTAAAGCCTGTCCCGCCTCCGGATTTCTGGATCAGTGCGGTATTCTTCAGGGTTTCAAAGATGCCCTCCATGGAATCTTCGATGGGCAGGACAAAGCAGGCCGACAGCTGCTGCAGCTCCCTGCCGGCGTTCATCAAGGTGGGGCTGTTGGGGAGGAACTCCAGGTTGTCCATGATCTGGAAGAAGCGCTCTTCCCAAATGGGATCCTCCTCCAGCTGGGCGATGTTTTTCGCCACCCTGCGGAGCATGTCTTCCGGTGTCTCCACCACCTCACTGCCAACCTTGGATAAGTAGCGGCGTTCCAGTACGATTCGGGCGTTTTCTGAGACTTGCACCTGCATCTTCCTTCCTGTGGATTTCTACCAGAGATAGTTATGATTGCGGGATAATTATACTACATATTGTACATGAAGTAAATGGCAGGCCAAAAAAAATCTGAGCACCCGGCGCTGCCGCGGTACTCAGAAAACAGGCAGAAGCTAGTTGGCTCGGCCCATGGAGTTGTTGTTGGCGCAGTCGGGACAGAGCCCGTAAAACTCCAGGCGGTGGGAGGTCACTTCATAGCCCCGCTCCGCCACCTTCTCCTCCAGCCCTTCCACAACGGGCATATCCAAATCCTCGATCAGGCCGCACTCCTCGCAGACAAAGTGGTAGTGCAGCTCCTTGTTGGCATCAAAGCGCGAATGGGTGGCGCCAAAGGCCAGCTCCTGGATCTCTCCGTGCTCGCTCAAGGTCTTTAGATTGCGGTATATGGTACCCAGACTCACGTGGGGCATCTCCTTGCGCACTTCCTGGTAGACCCAATCGGCGGTGGGATGGCATTTAGTGCCCCGCAGGACCTCCAGGATAACCTCCCGCTGTCTGGTGCGTCGGACAAAACCTTTGGGTTTCACAGTAACTCCTCCAGGTAATAATTATCATGATCAGTTCTTAGCTAATTTTACCCCACCACCCTGGGCCGCGTCAAGAC
>DGEY01000043.1 GCA_002391385.1 Firmicutes bacterium UBA3914
AGATGTGTATAAGAGACAGCAGCAAAATAGTCCTCCAGTTCCTGGAGGACCTGGGCCGCCTCCTCCGGCGTGCGCTGGTCCACGATGGTGGGATCATCATGCACCAGGCGCTCTAACGCCAGGATGCGGTCTTCTATCTTATCCGACTGCATTAACTCCAGCGAATCCAGCTTGCCTGCCTTGAGGACCAGCTGGTCCTCGCCGTGCACCTCAGCTAAAATGGTCATAAGTGCTGCCACGTGCTTTTCCAGAGACAGCTGCTTGTTGCGCGACTGTGTTGTATCCAATGGGGATAACCCTCCAACTAAGTACTACCGCTATTCAGCCACAACATCCACCTGCACCTGAACATGCACTTTCGGATGGATCTTGACCGTCACCTTGTGCGTGCCCAAGCTCTTTATTGGCTCCTTGATCTCTATCTTCCTCTTGTCAATTTCTACCGCGAAGTGCCTGCGCAGCTGATCGGCGATCTCCTGGGGAGTGACGGAGCCAAACAGGCGGCCCGCCTCGCCCACCTTGGCCTTGATCTGCACCTTTTGGTCTTTGAGCTTCTCGCCGACTTTCTGGGCCTCTTTCAGCTCCCGCTCTGCTTTCGTGGCCTCCAACTGCTTTTGCTGGGCAGCGTGGCGCAGATTGCCGGCGCTGGCCTCCACGGCCAACCCCCGGGGCAAAAGGTAGTTGCGGCCGTAGCCTTCCGCCACCTCTACCACATCGCCCTTTTTGCCTAGATTCTTGACATCTGCCTGCAGTATTACCTTCATAACCACCCCGCCTTTCTAGTCTTCAGTATCGCTGCGGTCGTCCACCACTTCTGCCTCTTGGACATCTTCGGTGTCTTCCGTCTTTACTACTTCTGCTTTCCGCGCCATTAACCTGCGGAAGTCAAAAAACCCGTCGGCCACCGTAAGCAGCACCAGCAGCATGAGCACAAGCTGGGTCGTAAAGAGCAGGATGACAAACAAAACCCGCAGGAACGTGGGGGTCCTCCGCTGGTTGAAATAGAACCAGGCCAAGCTGAGGCCTGTGACCATATAGGCCGTGGATGAGAGGAAAAACAAGTTCACGCCCGCAAACTCCAGCCAGCGCGGCAGGTCCCAGAGGGCGGCCAGCTGGGTGAGGATCCAGCCCGCAAAGAAAAAGAGGGCACAGTAGGCGGGCAGCCGCCACTGGGTAAAGGGCTGGACCCAGGGCACCGTCTCGCCCATGCGCTTGAGCACCAGGCGGGAGACCGCCAGGTGCACAAAGGCCATGAACGCTGAAGAAAGGAGCAACAGTGCCGGCAGGCCGTTTCTAAAGAGGAACGGCACCAGCTCCAGCATGATCTCTAGATGGACCAAGGACTCCTCCGCAGCCCCCAGGCTCCGGGAGGTCTCTATGGCCTGCTCGATGCCCTGGATAAAGGAGTTCATCAGATCCGTGTACATGTTGCCGCCGATGACCAGGGCATAAAGGAGCATGTGCAGTCCGATGACCACCAGGTTGGCGAAAACAGCCACGCCCATGAGCTTGGCAAAGGACAGCTTCTCTTTCAGGGCCATGCCCACAGCCACGCCCACAAAACCCCAGATAATCACCGACAGGCCGGCAAAGACATGTCCGGCCACCAGGCCCGTCACCAGGGAAGCCACCAGGGCGGTGATTATCCCCCAGCGGAAGTCCTGGCGGAACACCAGAAGGATCAGGGGTACGGGCACGATCACGGCGGGGATGCCCAGGTATTCCCCGAGCAAGGTGAGCAAAACGGTGAGCGCTCCCAGCATAGCCCCTTCCGTCAATGAACGCGTCTTCATCTGGTCACCCTCTACTTGACATTCTAAAAAGGAGCAGCTGCGCTGCTCCCTTTCCCTTAGTCAACCGTATAAGGCATCAAGGCCATGAAACGAGCTCTTTTAATCGCCGTTGTCAGCTGTCTCTGATGCCGGGCACAGTTGCCCGTGATGCGCCGTGGAAGGATTTTCCCCCGCTCGGTCACATAGCGGCGCAGACGGCCGACTTCTTTGTAGTCGATCCGATCGATCTTATCGACGCAAAAAGAGCAGATCTTCCTTCTGCCTCGACGGCCTCTATCTCTAGCCATTTCTTCGCCTCCAAACCACTTTGATTAGAACGGAACGTCGTCAAATTCGGGTTCGGGCGGCCCTTCCACTGGCTCTTCGGAACCAAAATCCCTTGCACGATCCAGGAAGCGTACGGAATCGGCCACAACTTCCGCGGCCTTTCTCCTGATTCCATTTTGATCTTCATAGGAGCGAATCTGCAGGCGCCCTTCCACGGCTACGAGACGGCCCTTGGTCAGATGATTGGCGCAGATCTCGGCCTGCTTCCGCCAGGTTACGATGTCAATGAAATCAGCTTCCCGCTCGCCACTTTGGTTCAAAAAGGGGCGATCCACTGCAAGCGTGAAGTTGGTTACCGCGATCCCAGTTTGAGTGTAGCGCAGCTGTGGGTCGGCTACCAGTCGCCCGATGAGGATGATCCTATTCAACACCCGTCGTCACTCCTTTGCTCATTCTACGTCTCTTCGAACGAGCAGATAACGCACGACTTCATCGGTGATCTTGAGAATACGTTCGACCTCGGAAGTCGCTCCGCTTTCTGCTTTAAAATCGATCACCACGTAGAAGCCTTCGGTGTTTTTCTTGATCTCGTAAGCGAACCGGCGTTTCCCCCACTGGTCAACTTTTTCCACTTCGCCGCCCACACCTACGATCAGCTCTTTCGTCCGCTCAATCTGGGCCGTCAATGCTTCTTCGTCAAGCTGTGGGGAATAGATTACCATCAGCTCATACTCACGCACCGCAGCTTCACCTCCCCTCTGGACAAATGGCCCTAGGCTCCCGCCTAGAGCAAGGGCAGGTTTATTATACCACCGCACTAGATCGAAGTCAAACATTAGGGCCGCCTTAATCCAGGGGGAACTCTATAATCAAAACACCGTCGAAGTTGTTGTACCTGAAGGTATACTGCTTACCGCCAAAGGTCCTTGTGATCTGGGCTTGGGGATACTCAGCCGCGATCTCCATTTGCCAATCCCAGGCCCTCCTGGCCTCGTCACCAACGGCTGGACGCCTTTCGTCGAAGAGCCGGCACCCCCTCCGTCCCGGCTGGAAATGGCAGGGTGGCGGGGAACGGGTCAAGCGGGAGGGAACAGCCCATGGCTCAGATGCACACGGCCGCCACAAACAGCACCGCCCTTCTTGGTTGGCATTTATTGCTATTTCCATTGTACCATGTTAGAAGTGTAATTTGGATAGTTGCGCAAAAGCAAGCAGCCCAGAACTCCGTTTCCATCGGCGTTTTGGGTTGCTTCTCCTCTGATAAGCAGATCAGACGTTGAAGCGGAAGAAGATCACATCGCCATCCTGCACCGCGTAGTCCTTGCCCTCAATGCGCTGCAGCCCCTGCTCCCGGCAGGCCTGCACCGAGCCTTCCCGCACCAAGACATCCCAGGGGATCACTTCCGCCCGGATAAAGCCCCGCTCCATATCTGTATGGATCCGTCCCGCAGCCTGGGGCGCCAGAAGGCCCCGGGGAATGATCCAGGCCCTGGTTTCCTCACCCTTGATGGTGTAGAAGGTAATCAGGTTCAAAAGGCGCACGCCCGCCTCCACCAGGCGGTGCAGGGCAGGCTTGTCCATACCGACATCCTCTAAAAACAGCTTCGCTTCCTCCGGATCTAAGCGGGTTAGTTCCCGCTCAAAATCCGCAGCCATGGTGATCACTTCCGCGCCCTCTTCCGCCGCCCAGGCCAGGAAATCCCCGGGGGCCTCTTGGTTTTCCTCATCGGTGTTGAGCACATACACCACCGGTTTGGCTGAAAGGAGCGGCAGACCTGGCAGAGCTGGGAGGGAAGTGCGGCGCAGGGGAATGCCCTGCTCCAGAGCGGCCTGGTACTTTTCCAGCAGCTCCAGCTCTTCTTTGTACTTGGCCTCTCCGGTTTTGAGCATCCTTTCGGTCCGCTCCCGGCGCTTGCGGATGGTCTCCAGATCAGCCAACATCAGTTCCAGGTCTACGATTTCCACATCCCGCCGGGGATCCACGGTACCGGTGCTGTGGGCCACATCTTCATTGGTAAACAGGCGCACCACGTGGGCCAGGGCATCCACCTCCCGGATATGCCCCAAGAACTGGTTGCCCAAACCTTCTCCCCTGCTGGCCCCCTTCACCAGGCCGGCAATGTCCACAAACTCAATGGTCGCGCCTGTGAGGATCTGGGGCTGGCTCACCTGGGCGATGGCCAGCAGGCGCTCATCGGGAATGAGTACCACTCCCTGGTTCGGTTCGATGGTGCAAAACGGGTAGTTCAGTGCCGGCACATCCAGCCCGGTGAGGGCGTTGAACACCGTTGATTTGCCCACATTGGGCAGGCCGATGATGCCGATCCGCAGCGCCATTGATTTCACCTCCGGAACAAGGTAAACTAAAGAGCGAACGCGCAGTCGTAAAGGAGGATTCTACCATGCGGCGACTAACCAGGGCCGCGATCATCGCCGCCGCCTACATCGCCTTGGTCTTTGCCTTTCAATTTGCCAGCTTCGGGCCCATTCAGTTTCGGGTGGCCGAGGCCCTGACCCTCTTGCCCATGGTCTACCCGGAAGCCATCGGAGGCATCTACATAGGCACGCTCCTGGCCAACGTCCTGGGCGGCAACGGTCCCTGGGACATTTTCGGGGGCAGCCTGGTGAGTCTGCTCGCGGCCTATCTTACCTACCGCTACCGCCGGCATCCGGTTATACCCTACGCTTCCCCCATCGTGCTCAATGCCTTTTTGATCAGCTTGTACCTGCGCTTTATCTTGGAAGTCCCTTCCTACTGGCTCTTGGTGCTGAGCATCGGCTTCGGCCAGTCGGTGGTCGTTCTGGGGCTGGGCATTCCCCTCTTGCGCTTTATCCAAAGGCATCAGGACCGGTTTTTATAAGAGAGGATTTCCTCCACCAGGCGCTCCCGCAGGGCATCCACCCCGCTGAAATCCATGGCTGCAGCATAGATGCTTTCCACTCCGGCGTGGACAGCCTGGGCCTTCTGGAGCTCGGCGATGCCCAAATCCACAAGCTCCCTGAAGAGCTGGCGATCCCGGGCGTTTGCCCCACCTTCCCCTCCCCGGCCGCAGATCAGGCGCCGGCCGGCCAGGTCTTCCAAAGGCTCCAGAGCGGTTGCGGTGAGCACCGCCAGGTTCAGCTCAGGCAGGAGCAGGTGCAAAAGCTTACCCGGATCCAGGGGATAGTGAAATGCCTCCACCTGAAGCCCTGCCAGCTCCGCTTGGCTTAGGATCAGCTCTAGGTAGTGGAACTGCCCCGCACCTGGGGGGCCCGTGAAGATATACCTGGTGAAGCCGGCGCTGAGAGCGCCGATCTCGCTCACATACCCCTGGGGAGTTAAGGCGGAAGCAAAAAGGCGCCGGGTTTTCTGGGGTGTCAAGGCAGCCTTCCCGGCGCGGCGGATGGGCCCGAGGATCTCCTCCAGGGCGGAGCTTACATCCAGTTTGTTCCCGCTGCTTCTGGCCGCGACGTTTTCTTCCACCGCCAGGGCCGCGGCAAAGTAGCGGTAGGCCGCCTGGAAATGGACCCCTTTTTTCCTTCCGGCCGCGGCAATCTCTTCCCTCTTTTGGGCCAGCTTCTCCCCATCCCAAAACTCCCCAAGGTTGAGGAACTCATCCCGGCAGCCGGGCCACGCGGGCTCCTGCACATGGGGAAAGGTGGCGTCCATCACCGCCACCCCCAATTCCCCGCAGGCAAAGGCGTCCAGCGAATGGGCATCGGAGCTGCAGAAAAAAAGCTCTACGGAAAGGCCCTCTGCCGCCAGCCTTTCCGCCAGGTCTTTCATCAGGCGTGATTTGCCCGTGCCGGGCCCGCCCTTAAGCAGGTACACCCGGCGGGCGTCCTCGCCGATAATGTGGTGAAAAAAGGAATGGAAACCCTTGGCGCTGTTGCTTCCCGCAAACAGCCTGCGCACTGGCACTGCACAGCCCCCCTCTAGTTGCTCGACTGCTCCCAGTATATTCTTCACCGCGGAGGCGTGCTCTGCCCCTTGATCTGGCGCACCAATTTATCCCGGGGGATGAGGATCACCCGGCCGCAGGTGGTGCATTTCAGGCGCGTGTCCACCCCGGGCTTGATTACCTCCCAGGTCTGGCCCCCACAGGGGTGCTTCTTGCGCAGCGTCAAGATCTGCCCCACTTCATGCATGGCGATACCCCCCAAGATTTCCCTGTACTGCAATTATTATAGCATAGGTTTTCGGCAATTATTTAGAGGGTATTCCCCCCTGGCGCAGAACTATTGAGGGGAGATCAAAGTCTGGATGAAAGGATGACCTACTTGAAAAGGATTAATGCCCTGCTTTTAGTTGCCATTCTTGCCCTGTCTATTTTCGCTGCTCCCCTGGCCACGCTGGCGGAAAGCGGCGCTGACGCGGAGGTTGTGGCCAAGGTGAACGGTGTTGCCATAACCAGGCAGCAGTTTTTAGATCTCCTGGAAGCTGAGTACGGTTTTTACGCCCTGCAGGAGCTGGTCCAGAAGGAACTGATCCGGCAGAAGGCTGAACAGATGGAGATCAGCGTCGATGAAGCGGAGTTCAACGAAACATGGGAGCTGATCGTGGCTCAGCTGGGCGGACCGCAGATGATGCAGCTTATGCTGCTGCAGAACGGCATCAGCGAGCGGCAGTTCCGGGAGCAGCTCCGCTGGAACATGCTGGTTTCTGCCCTGGCCGGCGCTGAGGTGGAAGTGACCGAAGAAACGCTGCAGCAGTGGTTTGAAGCCAACCGGAACCGCTATGACCAACCCCTGGCGGTGGAAGTCAGCCACATCCTGGTGGACACTGAAGAGCAGGCCCAGGAGCTTTTGGCCCTGCTGGAAGAAGGGGCAGACCTGGCCGATCTGGCCGCTGAACACTCTCTGGATCCCGGTACAGTAACCCAAGGCGGTTACCTGGGCTGGATCACCGAGGGCCTCACAGTGCCCGAGTTTGAGTCCCTGGCCTTTGGCCTGGAAGTTGGCGCCTTCGGCATTGCAGAAAGTGTCTACGGTTGGCATGTGGTCACGGTCCATTCCAGGCAGGAAGCGAAGACGGCCAACTACGCTGAAGTGGCCGAGCAGGTGGAGCAGGATTACCGCCGGTCCAATGCCCTGGATTTCCAGAGCTACGTGGCTAAACTGGAACAGGAAGCTAGTCTGGAGATTCTCTGGGAGCCTAAATAGTTAGGTTGAAGAAATGGGAAATAAGGAAGCGCCCTTCCCAGCTGGGAATGGGCGCTTTTCTTGATCCTGCCGTTTGAACTATGCTTTCCGCCAGCGCAGAACGGGATGCCTGGCTGCCCGGGCCTCATCGACCCTTTTCACCGGTGTGTTGTGGGGTGCGGAGGTGAGCATTTCCGGCTGCTCCTCGGCCTCTTTGGCGATCTGGCGCATCACTTCTATGAACTGATCCAAGGTGGATTTGGCTTCTGTTTCGGTAGGCTCGATCATGATGGCCTCATCCACAATCAGCGGGAAGTACACTGTGGGTGCGTGGTAACCGTAGTCAGAGAGGCGTTTCGCCAGATCCAGGGTGCGCACACCGTGCTTCTTCAGACCGGACCCGGAGAGCACGAACTCGTGCATGCAGATCCGGTCGTAGGGCAGTTCGAAAACATCCTTCAGTTTGTTCATCATGTAGTTGGCGTTGAGCACCGCGGTCTCGCTCACTTCCCGCAGGCCTTCCGGTCCGTGGGAGAGGATGTAGGCATAGGCCTTGGCGTAGACCAGGAAGTTCCCGTAGAAGGAGCGCACCCGCCCGATGGAATGCTCAGGCATAACCAGGCGGAACCGATCCCCTTCCTTTTCCACCACAGGTCCCGGCAGGAAGGGCGCGAGCTCCTTGGAGACCACGATGGGACCGGCACCGGGCCCGCCTCCGCCGTGGGGAGTGGAGAAGGTTTTGTGCAAATTGAAATGGACGACGTCAAAACCCGTATCCCCCGGCCGCACGATGCCCAAGATCGCGTTGGCGTTGGCTCCATCGTAGTAGAGCAGGCCGCCCGCGGCGTGGACGATCTCGGCGATTTCACAGATGTTCTCATCGAAGAGGCCCAAGGTGTTGGGGTTGGTGAGCATCAGCCCCGCGGTGTTGGGGCCAACCAGCTTCCTCAGGGCCTCCACATCCACTCCGCCCCGCTCATCGGAGGGCACTTCCACCACTTTGTAGCCCACCATGGCGCAGCTGGCCGGGTTGGTGCCGTGGGCCGAGTCGGGGACGATCATCTCGTTGCGGTGTCCCTCGCCCCGGTGATTGTGGTAGGCCTTGATCACCATGAGCCCGGAGAGTTCCCCGTGGGCCCCCGCTGCAGGCTGCAGGCTTGTCTTGGCCAGCCCGGCGATGGCCGCCAGGTGCTCGCCCAGGTTGTAGATGAGCTCCAGCGCGCCCTGCACCGTCTCCTCCGGCTGGTAGGGATGGATGGCGCTGAGGCCCGGCAGGCTCACCAGATCCTCATGCACCCTGGGGTTGTACTTCATGGTGCAGGAACCCAGGGGGTAAAAGCCCACATCCACCCCGTGGTTGAGCCTGGAAAGCTGCGTGTAGTGGCGCACCACTTCCGGCTCGCTCACTTCCGGCAGCTGTGGCGGTTCACTGCGCAGGTATTCCTGGGGAATCAGCTCCTCCAGGGGTGTTTCCGGTACATCCAGCTCCGGCAAGCGGTAGCCCCGCCGGCCCGGCGTGGAGCGTTCAAAGATCAAGGGGACATTGGCACGTACGGTCATGAGATCAACCCCCTTAGCGTGCTGACAAAGGCGTCCATTTCTGCCTTCGTCCGTGCCTCGGTGACGGAGAACAGGGCCAGTTCAGGCTGGCCGAACCTGGCCAGGGGCAGGCCGCCCAAAAAGCCGTGGTCCAAAAGGCGCCTGTTGATCTCGGCCCAGTCCACGGCGCCCCGCAGGGCGAACTCCCTAAAGGAGGGCGCCGAAAAGGCTGCCTTAAGGCCAGGAATCTCCAGCAGGCGCTGCTTCAGATAGTGGGTCTTCTGCAGGCACTGGTACCCCACGTCCCTAAAGCCCTGCTTGCCCAGGACACTCAGGTAGATGGTGGCAGCCAGGGCGTTGAGGGCCTGGTTGGAACAGATGTTCGAGGTGGCCTTTTCCCGGCGGATGTGCTGCTCCCTGGTCTGCAGGGTGAGCACGAAGGCCCGCTTTCCTTCAGCATCCACCGTTTCCCCCACCACCCGGCCGGGCATGCGCCGGATCAGCTTGTCTGTGGTGGCGAAAAAGCCAAAGGCCGGCCCGCCAAAGCCCATGGCCTGGCCCAGGCTCTGGCCGTCGCCCACCACGATATCGGCGTTCAGCTCCCCGGGGGGTTTCAGCAGGCTGAGGCTGATGGGATCCACCGCCATGACCAAAAGACCCCCGTTTTCATGGACGCGCTTTTCCAGTTCCGCGACGGGTTCCAAGAGCCCGAAGAAGTTGGGCTGCTGCACCACAACGCAGGCAGCCTCCGCCCAGGGTACTTCATCCAACCGGCTGAGGTCCACCGTGCCTGTTTGCGGATCCTGGGGCAGATAGACCATGGCCACATCCTGGTTTTCCAGGTAGAGGCGGACCACTTCCTGCCACTCGGGGTGCAAAGTCGCGGGCAGGATCACCAGTTCCCGCCTGGTGGCGGCGCAGGCCATGAGGCAGGCTTCCGCCAGGGCGCTGGCCCCGTCGTACATGGAGGCATTGGCCGCGTCCATGGCGGTGAGCTCGCAGATCATGGTCTGGTACTCAAAAATGCTCTGCAGCACGCCTTGGGTGATCTCGGGCTGGTAGGGCGTATAGGCGGTGAGGAATTCGCCCCGCCCGATGATGTGCTTGATGATACTGGGCGTCAGATGATCGTACACACCGGCTCCCAAAAAGGAAACCAGCTTGGTTGCATCTTGGTTTTTAGCTGCCAGCTCCCGGAAATGGCGGATCAGCTCCGCTTCGCTTAACGGGCCGGGAACGTCCAGTTCTCCCTGGAAGATGGCCTCCTGGGGAATGTCCTGGAAGAGATCGTCGATCTTTTCCAAGCCCAGGCTGGTTAGCATCTCCCGCCTTTCATCCTCTGTGATGGGGATATACCGCACTTGGTTAGACCCCCTTCAGATACTCGGCGTACTCCTGTTCGTTCATGAGATCGCCAACTTGAGCCGCATCGTCCAGCTCGATCTCCGCGATCCAGCCTTTATCCAGGGGAGATTCATTGATCAGTTCCGGGCTGTCTTCCAAAGCTTCGTTCACAGCCACGATCCTGCCGCTCACCGGAGCATACACGTCGGAAACAGCCTTCACCGACTCCAAAACAGCAAAGCCTTCGCCTTCTTCCACAACGTCACCCACGGACGGCAGGTCCACGAAAACGATGTCGCCCAGCTCGTTTTGGGCGTAATCGCTGATACCGACCCGGACAACGCTGCCCTTTACCAGAACCCACTCGTGCTCCTTGGTATACAGCAGTTTCTCACTCATGATGAAACCTCCTCGTTGTTTTCTCTATCTAGCCCGGCCAGCTAAGCCAGGAAGCGGCCCTTGATGATCTTGGCCCGGGCTAGTTTATTCCTGATCTGCACTCGGATTTCCGTATCCGGTTTGGCCAGATCGATCCGTACATAGCCCATCCCGATGGGATAGCCCAAACTCGGCGAGTGGGTGCCGCTGGTCACGGCCCCAATCTCTTCCCCATCCAGGCTGAGCAGGGGGTAACCCTGGCGGGGAATCCCCCGATCCAGCATGGTGAAGGCGACCAGCTTGCGCTGGAGCCCCTCTTCCTTCTGCTTGAGCAGGACGTCGCGGCCGGTGAACTCCTTGTGCAGCTTAACAAAGCGCCCCAGGCCCGCCTCCAGGGGTGTGGTATCCTCATCGATGTCGTTGCCGTAAAGGGGCATGCGGGCCTCTAAACGCAGAGTGTCCCGGGCCCCCAGGCCCACCGGTTTGACTCCGTATTTCTCCCCCTGGGCCAGGAAGGCATCCCAGAGTTCTTCCGCGAAGGCGTTGGGGAAGTACAGCTCGAAGCCGTCTTCACCGGTGTACCCGGTGCGGGAAAGGAGCACCTTCACACCTTTGTACTCCGGCTCCATAAACGTATAATTGCGCAGCTCAGCCACGGATACCCCCAGCACCTCTTCCACCAAGGGCGGGGACTTGGGCCCCTGGATGGCAATCAGGGTGACTTCTCCGCTGCGATCCACCAGCTCCGTGCCTGGCTGGAGGTTCTGCTCAATCCAGGCGTAGTCTTTAGCCGTATTGGCGGCGTTGACCACCAGCAAAAAGCCCTGCTCAGTGCGGTAAGCCAGGATATCGTCGATGATCCCGCCCCGCTCGTTGGTCAGGCAGGTGTACTGGATCTCACCCACCTTCAGCTGGCTGGCATCGTTGCTGCCCAGCCTGTTCACGGTGTCCAGGGCTCCGGGACCTGTGACCTCGAATTCACCCATGTGGGTGAGATCGAAAATGCCCACGCTGGAGCGCACAGTGAGGTGTTCCTCCACCAAGCCGGTGTACTGCACCGGCATCTCAAAGCCCGCGTACTCCACCATCTTGGCACCCATGGCCCGGTGCCTGGCAGTAAGCGGCGTCTGTTTCACTTGTCCCTCTCCTTTCCTTTCTTCCAGCCCAGCGCTGAAATCTTACCAAGTTCTTCTCCACCAGAAACTAGTTTCCTCCTGTCACCAATTCTCAACTCGTGGATAATATAAAGGGCTACTACCCTTTGTTAAGGGGGGATAGGCCGTGTCTTTGCTTAAGCGGATTGTGGATCCTCTACTTAAGGCGCGCCGCAAAACCGTGATCCTCATCTGGCGGCGCAAACGGCGCTAGCGGGATCGTTTCCCCAAGTTATGCACATTATCCACAGGGCCTGTGGACAACTCTGTGGATTCTACCTGTTCAGGAAGTATAAGATGATGAAGAAGATGATGGCGATGATCACCCAGCCCGCCTGAACCACCTTTTTCGTCTCGGGGTTGGAGCGCACCTCGCTGCGCAGGCGTCGGCGTTCGGCGCGGCTGGCCTGCTTGATCAGGCTCACTCCCTTGGCGATATCCCCGGTCTTGCGGTACAAAACACCCAGATTGTGGGTGGCGGTGGGGTTGTCCGGATCTAAGAGCAGAGCCTGTTCATAGGCAGCCTTGGCCCGATCATGCCAGCCCCGCTCGGCATAGATGTTCCCCAGGTTGGAGTGGGCGCTGGCCAGGGTGGGGTCCATGGCTAGGGCCTCGTTGAAGCAGATTTCCGCCTGGCGCAGGTCCTTGCGCCGGGCAAAGATCACCCCCAGTTTGTTCATGGCCGGGGCGTGCTGCGGGTCTTCTTCCAGGAGCTGCCTGAGGATTTCCTCCGCTTTGTCCAGCTCCCATTTGTCCATGTGGTACAGCGCTTGGCTGTAGAGTTCCTCACTGCGGGCGGTCACAGCTGACCACCTCCCCTATGTACGAGATCGTTTGTTTCATTATACCTAAAAAGCGGGACAAAAGCCACACTAGGCGGCAGCATGCCACAGGAGCTGAGCCATGAGCCAAAGGCCCACCAGCCCCAGGATGGGGTAGGCCATCTGGATCAGCCAGCTGAAGCCCAGATGGGAGAGGACCGTGCCGGTGCCAACGGCAACAAGGGCCGCTCCAGGCCAGTTCAGCCAGGGAAGCGCCGCCAGCCGGCTGGCCAAAGCCAAACTGTTGGCCGCCGCGGTGGTGAACATGGCGCACCAGAGGAGGAGAAGATATACCCTCTGAGCAGGGGCTCCCCAAGCCGAGAGCAGATGGAAAAGGGGGAAAGCATCCCCCAGCTCCGCCGCGCCGAGGGTGCCCAGGGCCAGGTACAAAAGGAGCATGCTCAGGCCCAAGACGCCGCTGCCCACCGCGGCCATGGCCCAGCGCTGGCCCCGGGTTTTCAGGTACTGGTGGCTGGCGGCCAGAAAGGCCAGGGCAAAGCCCAGGTTGTAGCAGGCGTAGAGGGTTCCTGCCTCCAGGGCCTTCCACAGCCCTCCCCTTTCCACGAAGGGCTGGGCCCAGGTCAAGCCATGATTGGCCAGTTGAACCACTCCCATCAGGCACAGAAAGCCCACAAGCAGCGGGGCGATCCAGCCGCTCACCTTAATGACAAGTCCCGTACCCCGGCGGAGCAGCAGGTAGACCAGGAGCGCGGAACCGAACCTGAGGAGCTCGCTCTGCCAGCTTGATCTACCCACCGCGGCCAAGCCGGCAAACATAACGCTTGTGCCCACTAGCAAAAACAGGCTGTACAAGCCGTCAAAAAGGCCGCTGAGCCTGGGCTCCAGCGCTTTCAGGAGCTCGCCATAGGAGCTGACGCCGTGGCGGGCGCAGCTTTCGAGAATCAGGCCGGTACCTGCACACAAAAGCAGTGCAGCCCAGACCACACCAGCCAGCCCGGCCCGTCCGTAGCGCACAAAGAAGACGACCAGTTCCTTCCCGGTGGCGAACCCCGCGCCCACCACCCCGGCCACGAAGAGCCCAGTTACCCCCCACACTCCCACTGCATCACCCCCGCTTCCACCCTATTCGGACCAGTTCCGTTCCATGTTAGGGGACAAGTAGGCATAAATTTCAAGCCAGAGCATATACTAGCAGAAGAATGGGCGGCGGGAGGTGGCCGGATGTTGGAAGATGCAGATGTGCTGGGGCGTATCCATTGGAGTGAGCCCGTGGCCGCGTCCTATTTGGCGGTCACCTTAGCTTCCCTCCCCATCCGTCCCTTTGTGGACATCGTCTGTGTGGGCACGGACCGCTCCACGGGAGATTCCTTGGGTCCGTTTATTGGCTCGGCCCTGGTGAGGCACCAGGACAGGGGACTGCTGCCCCCCAGCGTATGCGTGTACGGAACCATTCACCAGCCGGTGCACGCCCTGAACCTGGCGGAGACCATTGAGATGATCCGCCGCCAGAGCCGGAAGAGCACGGTTATTGCCGTGGACGCCTGCCTGGGCCGGGTGAAAAGTATCGGTTATATTTCCATCAAACGCGGCCCGCTGCAGCCCGGTACCGGCGTGAACAAGCAGCTGCCTCCGGTGGGCGATTACCATATCATCGGTGTGGTCAATGCCTCTGGTTTCTTGGAGCACGCGGTTTTGCAGAACACCAGGCTGAGCCTGGTTTTGAGCATGGCAGAGGTGATTGCCGAGGCTCTCCTCCTCTACCTGGGCAGCCACTCCTCCAAGGCGGAAGTGGCCCTGGGCCCCTTTTCCCGGCTTTAGCGGCTCGGTGTTCCACGTGGAACACCCCTCTGGGATCCAGGGTTTGGCGGGTCAACGCAAAAGAAATGTTCCACGTGGAACACTTCCCAACCCAGAAGGACTGTTCCACGTGGAACATCTTTATATTCATCTGGCAAGACCGGAGATTGTTCCACGTGGAACACTCCCTTTTAGATCCTGCCGATTAGCTCCAGCAGCCTTTCCAGTTCTTCGTCGGAGTAATACTCAATGGAGATCCGGCCCGCGCCCTTACGATAGGTAACCGACACCTTGGTGCCCAGCCGCCTTTGTAGTTCCTCCTCCAACTGGACCAGCTCCGGGCTCTTGGCCTTTGCCCCTCGGCGGCTGCGGCGGGACACGCTGCGCTCACTGTTCACCAGCTCCTCCAGCTGCCGCACGCTCAGCCCCTCAGCCACGACCCTCTTAGCCAGCTCCGTACGCTTCTTCTTGTTGGCCACACCCAGGAGCACCTTGGCATGGCCCACCGACAGCAGGCCGTCCCGCACCATCTGCCGTTCCGTTTCATCTAGACTCAGAAGCCTCAGGGCGTTGGCGATGGTGGAGCGTTTCTTCCCCACGGCCTTGGCCGCCTGGGTCTGGGTAAAGCCGAATTCCTCAATTAGGCGCTGGTATCCCTGGGCTTCTTCGATGGGATTGAGATCCTCCCTCTGCAGGTTTTCAATCAAAGCCACCTGCATCACTTCCTGATCCTCGAAATCCCGGACCAAGGCTGGGACCTCACTCAACCCCGCCAGGCGGGCCGCCCGCACCCGCCTTTCCCCGGCCACCAGCTGATACGTGCGGCCGGTGCGCCGAACCAGGACCGGTTCCAAGAGCCCTAGCTCAGCGATGGACTGGGCCAGCTCCTGCAGTTTCTCCTCATCAAAATGTTCCCTGGGTTGGTAGGGGTTGGGCTCAATGAGCTCGAGGGCAATCTGCTGCACCTCGCCGCCGGGACGTTCCGGTTCCGTTTCCGGAATGAGCGCCCGCAAACCTCTGCCTAATCTCTGCGTACTCATGAGTTCAAGACCTCCTGGGCTAAGCTGGCATAGGCTTCCGCACCCTTGCTCTTGGGGTCATAGAGCGCTATGGGCTTGCCAAAACTCGGCGCCTCGCCTAAGCGCACGTTGCGGGGAATCACCGACTGGTACACCCGCACAGTGTTTTGGAAATAGGTGCGCACATCTTCAATGACCTGCTGCGACAAATTGGTGCGCACATCGTACATGGTCATCACCACACCTTCCCACTCCAGGGTCGGATTGAGGTGTTCCTGCACCATGGCAATGGTGCTCACCAGCTGGCTGAGGCCTTCCAGGGCATAGTACTCGCACTGAATGGGCACCAAGACCGAATCGGCTGCAGTCAGGCCGTTGATGGTGAGCAGGCCCAAGGACGGAGGGGCATCTATAATAATGAAGTCATAGCGGTCCCGCACCGAATCTAAAGCCTTCTTCAAGCGGAACTCCCGGGATAGGGTGGACACAAGCTCGATTTCGGCTCCCGCCAGGTCGATGGTGGCGGGGGCCACATGGAAGTTCTCAATGTCTGTTGGCGCGATAATGTGCTCGATCTTATCCCCATCAATGAGCACCGAATACATACAGCGGGTGACCTTCCGCTTGTCCACGCCCACGCCGCTGGAGGCGTTCCCCTGGGGATCGATATCCACCAGGAGCACCTTCTTGCCGGCTAAAGCGAGATAAGCCCCTAAGTTGACCGCCGTTGTGCTTTTCCCCACTCCGCCTTTTTGGTTGACGATTGCAATCACTTTAGCCATGCCCTTCACTCCCTCGGCCTTTCTGCACCCTGATCACAACCTGGTAAACCTCATCGTCTTCTTCCTCGTCCACCTGCACCACAAGTCCACTGGCCTGCAGTGTTCTGGCTAAGCGGTGTACGCTGTTGGAAAAAATGCGGAGATCCTTAATGACTAACTTCTGCTTGCCCGCGCCCTGATCCTGCTTCCGGCGGGGACCAGGCTCCGGGGAAGAGAGCAAAGCCTCAACCAGTTCCTCCGTCTGCTTGACGCTCAGTCCTTCCTTAACGATTCTCCCCAAAACCTCGAACTGTTGTTCGGTCGTGCGCAGCCGCAGCAGGGCCCGTCCATGTCTTTCGCTCAACATTTCCCGGGAAATAATTGCCCTGATTTCCTCCGGCAGTTTGAGCAGCCTCAGTTTGTTGGCCACGCTGGCTTGGCTGATGCCCAAGCGCTGGGCGAGCTCCTCTTGGGTTAAGTTAAACTCGCTGAGCAGCCGCTGGTAACCCTCGGCCACTTCCAGGACGTGGAGATCCTCCCGCTGCAGGTTCTCAATCAGGGCCAGCTCCGCCGCTTCCCGATCATCCACGTCCCGCACGATCGCGGGGATCACTTCCCATCCCAACAGTTTACAGGCCCGCAGGCGGCGCTCGCCCACGATCAGCTCATACCCCACAGCCGCCCGGCGCAGCATGATGGGCTGCAGCAAGCCGTGGAGGCGGATGCTCTCCGCCAGCTCCACCAACGACTCATCGTCAAACTCCTGGCGGGGCTGATATTTCCCGGCAGTGATCAGGTGGACCGGAACGGCCTGGACTTCTTCACTCCAGCCGCCCGGGGACTCTTCCTGGTTTACTGCACCGCTTTTCCGTCTCAACAGGACATCGGTCAGCTTCATAGGCTCACCTCTCCCACAGATACTAGTTACTTCTGTATGGACAGGGAAGTTCCTTCCAGACCAAAGCCGGAAACAAAAAGGCCCCCTGATCTAGGGGACCTACTGCAGCGGTCGTTTTTCCGGTATCCCCGCCCGGCGGGGGTAAGCAGATGGGGTGGGGGCCTCTTTGCGGAAGAGGAGGATGGTGCGCCCGCCCATCCCCAGGGGCAGCTCCAGGGGGAACACCCGTTCTAAACTGACCTTTAGGATCTCCATGGCCCGGGAAGCACTCTCCAGTTCAGCCTCAACTTCCGCTCCCTTATAGGCCGCAAACACACCGCCCACCTTCACAAGGGGAGTGCCCAGCTCCAAAAGGACCGGGAGGGAAGCCACAGCCCGGCTCACCACCAGATCATAGCTTTCCCGATGCTGTGCCTGCCTGCCCGCATCTTCCGCCCGGGCATGCAGGGTGGAGACATTGGCCAGCCCAAGCTCCCCAGCGGCCCCATCCAGGAAAGCGAGCCTTTTGCGCAGGGAATCCAGCAAGGTGATCTCCCAGCCTTCCCGGGCGAGGGCCAGGGGAACGCCGGGAAAGCCTGCTCCCGTGCCCAAATCCAGGCAGCGCAGCTCTTCCGGCCAGTCCACCAGCAGGAGGCTCAAACTGTCCAGGAAGTTCTTCACCGCCATCTCCTGGGGTTCCACGATGCGGGTCAAGTTAAGCTCCCGGTTGGTGCGCTCCACCAGCTCTGCAAAGCGCACCATGGCCGGGACCCTGTCCTCCAGATGGGCCAGCTGCCAGGACCGCAGGCCCTCCCGCAGCACTTCTGCAAAGGGACCGCCGGCAAAGGTCATACTTCCGCCCTCCGTTTCTCCTGCTCCAAGTAGATCAAAAGCACACTGATGTCCGCAGGCGTAACGCCGGAAATGCGGGAAGCCTGGCCAACCGAAATGGGCCGCACGCTGCTGAGGCGGTCCACGGCTTCCTTGGAGAGGCCCTTGATCTTGGCGTAGTCCAGATCCTCCGGCAGAAGCTTATTCTCCATGCGCAAAAAGCGCTCGATGGCCGCTTCCTGCCTGGTGAGATACCCTTCATACTTGATGCGGATCTCCACCTGCTCCCGCACGGCCCGGGGCAGTTCCGGCAGCTCGCTGAAATGGACCAGGTCGTCATACTTCAGCTCCGGCCGGCGCAGAAGATCCGCCAGGGTCACGCCATGCTTGAGGGGGGCTGTGCCCAGCTCCACCAGCTTCTCATTGACATCCGCCGTGCCCCGTACGGTGGTCTCGGACAGCCTGGCCACCTCCGCATCCACCATTTCCTGCTTAGCCTGGAAGGCGGCATAGCGCTCCGGGCTGATCAGCCCCAGGGAGTAGCCCAGGGGAGTGAGGCGAATATCGGCGTTGTCCATACGCAGCGAAAGGCGGTATTCCGCCCGGGAGGTCATCATCCGGTAGGGTTCCGTCACCCCTTTGGTGACCAGATCGTCGATGAGCACGCCAATATAGGCTTGGGAGCGGGGGATGATCACCGGCTTTTTCCCCTGGAGGTAGCGTGCCGCGTTGATGCCGGCCATGATCCCCTGGGCCGCCGCCTCCTCGTAGCCCGAGGTGCCGTTGATCTGCCCGGCACAGAACAGCCCCCGAATCTCCTTCGTCTCCAGGGAAGGGTGGAGGCAGAGGGGATCCAGGCAGTCGTATTCAATGGCGTAGGCGGGGCGCATGATCTCCACATTCTCCAGACCTGGTATGGTGCGCAGCATCTCCTCCTGCACCTCCAGGGGCAGGGAGGTGGAGCAGCCGCTGAGATAGCCCTCGTTGGTCTGCCAGCCCTCAGGTTCGATGAACACCTGGTGGCTGTCGCGCTGGGGAAACTCCACGATCTTAGTCTCGATGGAAGGGCAGTAGCGGGGCCCGGTACCCTTGATGGCTCCGCCGTAAAGGGCGGTGCGGTGCAGGTTCTCCCGGATAATGCGGTGGGTTTCCGGTGTGGTGTAGGTCACCCAGCAGGGCACCTGCTCGATGGTGAGTCCCTCGGTTTCGAAGGAAAACCCGGGCAGGGTGGCATCCCCCGGCAGCTTCTCCAGCTTGGAAAAATCGATGGAGCGCAGGTTAACCCGGGGAGGGGTGCCCGTTTTGAAGCGCACCACCGGCAGCCACTTCTTCAACCACTCCGCAAGCTCCAGCGCGGTATGCTGGCCCTGGGGCCCGGACACGTAGTTCAGCTCGCCGATGTGGATCACGCTGCGCAGGTAGGTGCCGGTGGCCAGGATCACCGCGGGGGCATAGACCTTCATACCGCCCCGCAGAACCACGCCCTGCACCTCTCCGTTTTCCACCAGCAGATCGGTGGCCTGGCCTTCCTTGAGGTCTAACCCCGGGGTGGTTTCCAAGACATACTTCATGCGCCGCTGATAGAGCTTGCGGTCCAGCTGGCAGCGGAGGGACTGCACCGCGGGCCCCCGCCTGGTGTTGAGCAGGCGCATCTGCATCAAAGTGGCATCGCAGTTCCGGCCCATCTCGCCGCCCAAGGCATCGATTTCCCGGACCAGCGTCGCTTTGCCCGAACCACCGATACTGGGGTTGCAGGGCAGCAGGGCCACATTATCCAGGTTCAGGGTGACAACCAGCACCCGGTGGCCCAGGCGCGCCAGAGCCAGGCCCGCTTCCGCCCCGGCATGTCCAGCTCCCACCACCACTGCATCATACTCATAAGTGCGCGGCATAACTACATCCCTTCCTACTTACCGATGCAGAACTCGGCAAAAATGCGATCCAGCACGTTTTCCCGCACCGTCTCTCCGGTGATCTCCCCGAGGGCTTCCAGAGCCTGGTAGAGGTCCACGGCAACCAGATCTAAAGGCAGCCCCGCGAGGTGCGTACGCAGGGATTCCTCCAAGAACCTTTTGGCCTCCTGCAGGGCCTGCTTATGCCGGGCCCTGGTAACAAGCGCCCGGGACCCCGCGGAGCTGTGCACCGCAGCCAGGCCCACCAGATCTAAGATGGCCTCGCTCAAGGCGGCCACAACCCGCTCCGGTTCCGCAACCAGGGAGATTTCCAGCACCGGCGAGTCGATCTCCCCCAAATCCTGCAGCTCCCAGGCGGGGGGCAGGTCGGTTTTGTTCACCAGCAAGATGCGGCGGCTGCCTTTGGTCATGTCCAGAATCTGGAAGTCTTCCGGGGTCAAGGCGACGCTGCGGTCCAGCACGTGCAGGACCAGATCCGCCTCCTCCAGCAGCTGCAGGCTGCGTTCCACCCCCAGCCGCTCCACCAGGTCACTGCTTTCCCGGATGCCGGCCGTATCGATCAGCCGCAGGGCCACGCCCTTAAGGCTTACCACCTCTTCTATGGTGTCCCTGGTGGTGCCGGGAATATCGGTAACCAGCGCCCGGTTTTCATCCAGCAAGGTGTTGAGCAGGCTCGATTTGCCCACATTGGGCTTGCCGGTGATCACCGTCTTCAACCCTTCCCGCAGGATCTTGCCATCATCTGCGGTGGCCAGCAGGGCTTCGATCTGTTCAAGGCTGGCCCGGAGGCCCCGCTCCACCTCATCCAGCTCAACTTCGGGCAGGTCATCTTCGGGAAAATCGATGCTGGCCTCAATGCCCACGGCCAGATCGTACAAGCCCTCCCGGATCTGGGCGATCCGGCGGCTGAGGCTTCCTTCCAGCTGATCCACGGCCACCTCCAAACCCAGGCGGGTGTGGGATTGAACAAGATCGATCACCGCCTCTGCCTGGGCGAGATCCAAGCGCCCGTTGAGAAAGGCCCGCTTGGTAAACTCCCCGGGCTCAGCTAAGCGTGCCCCCAGCTCCAGGGCGAGGTTCAGGATTTCCCGCACCACCACAACGCCGCCGTGGCACTGGATTTCCACCACATCTTCGGCGGTATAGGAGTGGGGGGCGCGCATGACCACTGCGATGGCTTCATCGAGCTTACGCCCTGTTTTGGGATCCACCACCTTGCCATAGCGCAGAGTATATGTGGGCTGCTGCAGAAGGCTTTGGCCGTCTTTCCTTTGAAACATGCGGTCAGCAATGGCCAGGGCCTCCGGGCCGCTCAGGCGCACAATCCCGATACCGCCTTCGCCCAGAGGGGTAGCCACAGCAGCAATGGTCTCGCCTGCCATGCCCATCACCTCAGAAGTTATTCTACCACAAAACAAAAAAAGGGCGCACCACGGAAGTGCACCCCCTGCTTGCGCCAGCCTTATTTCGGCAGGATGACCACCCGGCGGTAGGGTTCCTGCCCTTCACTTTGGGTGGTTACCCCGGCGTAGTCATTCAGCGCCTGGTGGACGATGCGGCGCTCCGCTGGGCTCATGGCACTCAAGGCCACCCTGCGTCCCGTTTCCTCCACCCGGCGGGCCGCCCGGTGGGCCAGGGCACGCAGCGACTGCTCCCGGCGGGCCCGGTAGTTGCCGATATCAAGATTGATGCGCATCCACTCGCCATCGCCGCGGTTCACGGCCAGACCGATCAGATACTGCAGGCTCTGGAGGGTCTGCCCTTTGCGGCCGATGAGGATGCCCAGATCATCGCCTTCGATGCGGAGGTAAACGGCTTCCTCATCCGCTTCGCCCACAACCCTGGCCGGGATGTCCATATGGTGCAGGAGTTCGCTGGTGAACTCGATGGCCTTTTCCAGCTTAACCTCCTGCGGGGACCGTTTCTTTTCCACCCTGACCCGGGCCAGCTTGCTTCCTAGGATGCCGAAAAACCCCTTGGTGCCTTCCTCTAAAACAGTTATCTCCACTTCATCACGTGTAGCCTGCAGCTTGGCAAGGGCTTCGTCAATCGCCTCGTCCACGGAACGAGCTTCCACTTCAATAAAATCCATTGCCCGGCGCCTCCTCTTAATCAGTCAACGGGTACAGCCTGTTCATCCAGGCCTGCTGTGCAATGCTGAACAGGTTGCTGGTGATCCAGTAGATGACCATCCCTGAAGGGAAACTCAAGCTGAAAATACCGATCATGATGGGCATGACAAACAGCATGGCCTTCTGTGATGTATCGGTAACGGTCATTCTGGACTGGATGTAGGTGGTGGCTGCGGATAGAATGGGAAGAATGTAATAGGGGTCGGGCTGGCTCAAAACCCACAAGCCCAAAAACTTAGCCCCTTCCCCAAAACCGCTGCCGCTTAATACCCGGAAAAACGCCCACAAAATGGGAAGCTGTACCAGCATGGGCAAACAGCCGCCCAAGGGGTTGATGCCGTGCTCTTTATAGAGCTCCACCATCTTCTGCTGGTACTTCTCTTTGTCATTGCCATACTTCTGCTGCAGCTTCTCCAATTCCGGCTGCAGCTTGCGCATGGCCGCCATATTCTTCGTCTGACTCACCATCAGGGGGTAGAGCAGCAGGCGGACAATCACTGTAGAAAGAATGATACTAAGCCCATAACTTCCGGTTAACTGCACAAGCTGGTTAAGTATCCATCCCAGCCCCCCGGCCAGCCAATCCATAATCGCACTCAACGCCAAATCCTCCAATCAGTTAAGGAACGGGATCAAATCCTCCCGGATGCCAAGGATGGCATCTGCCAATTCTCTTGATGGCTAACCACAATCCCCTCCAGCCATGCTTGCTGATGGCCAGGCGAGCGTACTCAGAACAGGTCGGGTAAAACCGGCAGCTCCTGGGCAGGAGCGGCGAGATGAACCTCTGATATCCCCTAATGAGCAGTGTTGCCAGCTTAAGCATGCTCTTCACCGCTTCCAGCGGCCTCCGCCGCACCGGCCAAAAGGCCGCTCTTTTCCAGGGTGCAGCGGAGGTCTTGATTCAACTGTGCGAAACTCGCCCCCACGGCGCTGCGTTTCGCACCTATCACCACGTCGTAGCCAGGTGAGAACTGGTCTTTCAACTCCTGTACTATGGCCTTCAGTCTTCTCCTCACCTTATTGCGGGTCACCGCGGTGCCTAACTTCTTGCTCACCGCAAAACCCACCCGGCTTACAGCTTTTCCGGTGGGCAGGGCAGATACCACCACGTATCTGCCAAAATAAGGGGTCCCCTTGCTGTAAACAAAAGAAAACTCCCGGGGATTCCTCAATCGCTCCACGCTGAAACCTCCCGAGTACCCGCAGATCGGTTAGGCACTTAAGATTTTCCGCCCCTTCCTGCGCCGGCGAGCCAACACTCTGCGGCCTCCGGGGGTCTGCATTCTAGCACGAAAGCCATGCAGGCGCTTCCTTCTAAGCGTCTTAGGCTGATACGTCCGCTTCACGCTGAATCCTCCCTTCACCACACTGAGAACATGACATTCAAAGCGATTATATCTTATTCTTAAAAACTGTGTCAATAGCAAGGGGCTCCACCACTCAGTTATGCACCTGTCTCTTATACACATCTCCGA
>DGEY01000068.1:0-1615 GCA_002391385.1 Firmicutes bacterium UBA3914
GTTCATTCTGCAACAGCCCCTTATTGTTTCGCCATTTTTTTCTTTTGGTGGCAGGAATTTGCGAAAAACCACCGAATTAGGTCAACAAAGTGGTGCGTAGTGGGGAAAAGTGGGGGATTTTCGCAAGGGAGTGGTGAGGATGTTCTTGGGCGAGTATCAGCACAGCCTCGACACCAAAGGACGGCTTACTATTCCCGCGAAGTTCCGGGAGGAATTGGGCGAAGGAGCCATCCTTACAAGAGGGTTGGACCACTGCTTGTTCCTTTTCCCCAACAGCGAATGGACGATACTGGAAGGCAAACTGCAGACCCTGCCCTTAACCAAGCATGATGCCCGTCAATTTGTGCGCTTTCTCTTCTCCGGCGCTACCGAGTGCGAGCTGGACAAGCAGGGCCGGATTATGCTGCCGGCCAATCTCAGGGAGTATGCTGGGATCGAAAAGGACGCTGTGGTGATCGGGGTGGCCAGCCGCATCGAGATCTGGAGCAAGGAGAAGTGGGCAACCTATGTGGAGGCGGCCGAGGAGTCCTTTGACCAGATTGCTGAGAACATAGTGGATTTGGGGATTTGAGCTAGGGGTGAAGCAATGCAGTTTGGCCATGAACCGGTTCTCCTTCAGGAGACCATAGATGCACTGGCCCTCAAACCGGGGGAACTCTATGTGGACTGTACGGTGGGTGCCGCGGGCCACAGTCTGGGCATGCTGGCCACTGAACCCACCATCAAGCTCATCGGCATTGACCAGGATGAGGTAGCACTGGAAAGGGCGAAGTACCGCTTGGCCACCTACGCCCGCCAGGTTACGCTCCTCAAGGGCAACTTCCGCCACCTCCAAAGCCTGCTGGCGGAGGTGGGGGTGACCGAGGCCGCCGGCATCCTCATTGACCTCGGTGTTTCGTCCCTGCAGCTGGACGAAGGCGAGCGGGGGTTCAGCTACCACCAAGATGCCCGCTTGGATATGCGCATGGATAGAAGCGGGCCGCTGGACGCCTGGACCATTGTCAATACATACAGCGAGGAAGAACTCGGCAAGATCATCTGGGAGTACGGCGAAGAAAAGTGGGCGGCTAGGATCAGCCAGTTTATCGTGGCAGAGCGGCAGAGGCGCCCCATTGACACCACTGGCGATTTGGTGGCGGTGATCAAAAAGGCTGTGCCCGCCGGGGCCAGAGCCCAGGGGAAGCACCCAGCCAGGCGCACGTTTCAGGCGCTGCGCATCGCGGTCAACGATGAGCTCGGTGCCCTCACCGATGTGCTCAGGCAGGCAGTTGCCCTGCTGAAGCCCGGGGGCAGGCTGGCCGTGATCACCTTCCATTCTTTGGAAGATCGCCTCGTGAAGGACTATTTCCAGGAACTTTTGGGGAAGTGCACCTGTCCACCGGGACTTCCGGTGTGCGTCTGCGGCAGGCAGCCAGTGGTGGAACTGGTCAACCGAAAGCCCATCGTACCTTCCCCGCGGGAAGTGGAGACCAATCCCCGGTCGCGCAGTGCCAAGCTGCGGGTTGTGGAGAAACTTTGAGGAGGCTGAACTAGATGACTGCCGCCAGGAAGCTAGTGGAACCTTATTACCCATACCCAGAAGAAGCGGTTCCTGTCAGTAAGCCCGCTCCCAAAC
>DGEY01000068.1:1803-11014 GCA_002391385.1 Firmicutes bacterium UBA3914
GAATTCCGGCTACTTTGCGCATCTGTCTCGTGGCCGCTTGCTGTGTGGTCATTGGTCTGCTGTACCTCCAGCAGCAGGTTACCTCCTACTACCTGAACATGGAATTGCTCCACCTACAGGAGCAGGTAAAGCTGATGGAGCGGCGAAATAATGAGTTGATGCTCACCCTGGAATCCCAGCGTTCCCTCAAGCAGATTGAGCAGATCGCCCGCAGCCAGTTGGGCATGGTGGACCCAGAGGTGACCGCCACTCTAGTGGTGCCCCGGCAAATGGATCCAGTTCCGGAAACGCAGGCCCGCTGGCTCGCTGAAGAGCGGCCGGCCGACCAGACCCCCGGTATTCTGGCTGCTTTGGCCGCGGTGCTGAACAAGGTTTTGCCGTTAGGAGGAGTAGAAGCTGGCACGGTACAACGCTAAGCGCTCGCGCATCAGGCGCACTCTTTTTGTATTCAGCCTCTGGACCTTGGCCATGCTGGCCTTAATGGTACGTCTAGGATATCTCCAGATCTACCGCGGTGAAGAGCTGGCGCTGCGCGCCGTGGCCCAGCGCATGCGTCCGCAGACCATCGATGCCCAAAGGGGCAGGATTCTTGATCGCAATTATAAAACACTGGCCGTAAGTGTGGGAGCAGATGCGGTGTACGCTCTACCCGACAGCATCAGCGATGTGGAGGGGACGGCACGGCAGTTAGCTCCCTATTTGTCGTTGTCTGAGGCGGAATTGATTTCGCTGCTGACCAGCGAGAAGAGCAGTGTCTGGCTGGCCCGGGGCCTAACCGTGGAAACGGCGGAAGCGATCCGGCGCTTGGGTCTGCCCGGGATTAGGCTCGTGCAGCGGCCCCAGCGCTACTATCCCCAGGGATCGCTGGCAGCCCATGTGCTGGGGATTGCCGGTACGGATAATCAGGGCTTGGAAGGAATAGAGTATTTCTACGATGAGATCCTGCGGGGAATTCCGGGACAGCAGGCCACCGAGCGGGACGCGGCCCAGCGCAGCATCCCCGGGGGGGAGACCAAAGTGGTCCCGCCCCAGCCCGGGCACGATCTGGTGCTCACCATCGATACGGTGATCCAGTACATTGCCGAAACCCACATCCAGCAGGCGGTCATTTCCAGCAACAGCGAGCGGGGTCTGGTCCTGGTGATGAACCCCAAGACCGGGGAAATTTTGGCCAACGCCATTTACCCCACCTTCGATCCGAATTACTATCAGGAAGTTTCTGCGGAACGCCGCCGCAACGTGGCCATTACGGACCAATATGAGCCTGGCTCCACCTTCAAATTTGTGACGGCCGCCGCCGCGCTGGATTTGGGGATCACCGATGAGCACCGCATCTTTGAGAGCCCCTCCGCTTGGGAAGTGGGGGGCGGCAGGGTGCGCAACCTAGATGGGCGGGCCTTTGGCAGGGTGACCTTCCGGGAAGCCATCGAGCGCTCGGACAATATAACCTTTGCCAAGCTGTCGGTGGAGATGGGGCCGGACCGCTTCTACCGCTATATCCAAAACTTCGGCTTCGGTCGGCGTCTCGGGGTGGACTTCCCAGGCGAGATCGCCGGAACCGTGCTTTCGCCCAGTCGTTCCGGACAGACGCTGCAGTGGGCAAATACCGGTTTTGGCCAGGGTATCGCCGTCACACCCCTGCAGCTGCTCACTGCCGTGTGTGCGGTGGCCAATGACGGCAAGCTGATGAGGCCGCATTTTGTCAAGGAAATCCGCGATGCCCATGGACAGCTGGTTAAGCACGTGGAGCCCGAGGTTTTGGGCACTCCCATCAGCCCCCAGACCGCGGCCCTCGTGAGCGAGCTCCTGCGCTCTGTGGTCGTCAACGGGAACGGCAACAGGGCGGAGGTGCCCGGCTACTTCGTCGCCGGCAAAACGGGCACTGCGGAAGTACCGGAGATAGGAGGCTACGGAGATGACATCATCGCCTCTTTTGTGGGCTTTGCCCCGGTTGACGACCCCGCGCTGGCCGCGCTGGTGGTTTTGTATAAGCCCAAGGTGGAATCGGCCTTTGGAGGCGTTTTGGCTGCTCCAGTGTTCCGGGAGGTTATGGAGGAAAGCCTGGAGTATCTCGGCGTAAAAAGGCGGCAGGAGAGCAGGCAGCGCTCGGCTCTCCCCACGGTGCCCAATGTGCTGGCCTTAACCAGGGAAGAGGCCCAAGCAAGGTTAGCCCAAGGGGGCTTTTTCTGGACCATGGAAGGAGAGGGGACGCTGGTAACAGACCAAACACCAAGCCCTGGTGTGCGAGTTCCTGCCCAGACCACGGTCCATCTTTATTTTGACCAAGGGGAACCGCAGGAGGTGGAGGTGCCTTCCGTACTGGGTTTGAGCATGCTCGACGCCTCAACGGTGCTCACCCAGGCGGGTTTGCGCATCAAAGTGGTGGGCAGCGGAGTAGCCGTGCAGCAGGTGCCCACCGCCGGGATGCAGGTTCCCAAAGGTTCATTGGTGGAAGTGCAGTTTGAGCTTTAGTCGAGGGGGATGGCCAGTGCAGCTGGATGCGGTATTGGACGGACTGGAATACAAGGTATACGGAAAAGCACCGCGCCTTGGCGGCATCAGCTATGATTCGCGCCGGGTAAAACCTGGAGATCTCTTCGTGGCCATGGTGGGGCAGAAGTTCGATGGCCACGATTTTGTCCATGAGGCCAGGGAAAGGGGCGCCGCTTGCGTTTTGGTGGAAAGGCCGATTCCCGACCTCGACCTGACTCAAGTTGTGGTGGACAATACCCGCTATGCCCTGGGGATTGCCGCGGCCAACTTCTACCAGCACCCATCCCGCAAACTGCGGGTTGTGGGGGTGACGGGCACCAACGGCAAGACCACCACAACCTATCTCGTGAAATCCATTCTGGAGCAGGCCGGCTATAAGGTGGGGTTGATTGGCACCATCCAGATCCTGCTGGGCAGCCAAGCTGTGGAGGCGGAACGGACCACCCCGGAGTCCCTGGACCTGCAGCGCCTCCTCGCCCAGATGGTGGACGAAGGCGTGCAGTATGTGGTCATGGAGGTTTCTTCCCATGCCCTGGAACTGCACCGCACCGCAGGCCTGGACTTCGCCGGAGCGATTTTCACCAATCTTTCCCAGGATCACCTGGATTTCCACCCCACCATGGAGGACTACTTCCAGGCCAAAGCCAAGCTCTTTGCTGGACTCAAGGGGCCCGCGGCCGTCAACACCGACGACCCTTGGGGGGCGCGGTTGGCGGAAAAGGTGGCCCAGGGGCTGTTCAGCTTCGGCGTGGAGAGCCCTGCGCAGTTTAGGGCCGGGAAGATCAAGTTGGAAAATGCGGGAGTTTCTTATATACTTGAGAGTAAGGATGGGCAGATCGGCATCGACCTGCAGCTCATGGGGATGTTCAATGTCTACAATTCCCTGGGCGCTGCGGCCCTGGCTGCGGGCTTGGGCTGCTCCCTGGCCCAGATCAAGCAGGGCCTGGAGGGGATCTCCGGGGTGCCCGGGCGCTTTGAGCGCATTTTCAACGCCCACGGTTTGAACGTGGTGGTGGATTACGCCCACACTCCCCACGGGCTGGAGAATATCCTGCGCTCGGCGCGGCCTTTGGTTCCCCAGGGCCGGATCATCTTGGTGTTCGGGGCCGGGGGTGATCGGGATAAGGGCAAGCGGCCCCTCATGGGGGCGGTGGCGGCGGAACTTGCGGATGTGGTGATTATTACCTCCGACAATCCCCGTTCCGAGGACCCAGCCCAGATCTGCTCGAGCATCGAAAAGGGTCTGTTGATGACAAATCCCCAAGTGCAGTATTCCATCGAAATAGACCGGCGCAGGGCCATCCGCCAGGCTGTGGCCATGGCCACAGCCGATGATCTGGTGATTGTGGCCGGCAAGGGCCATGAGACTTATCAGGAGTTCGCCCACGGGCGCATTCACTTCGATGATGGGGAGGAAGTCAGGGCGGCCATTAAGGAGCTGAAGGAGTAATGCGTGCACTTTCACTGGCGCAGATTGCAGAGATGACAAACGGGCGCGCTAAAGGTGCCGGCCAAGTGGACAACGTGGTCATCGACAGCCGCAGGGCCAGAGCAGGCAGCCTGTTTTTTGCCCTACCTGGCGAGCGTGTCGATGGGCACCAATTCGTGGCAGATGTCCTGGCCCTAGGCGGCTGCGCGGTGGTGAAAGAGGACACTGGTCATGAAGGCCCCGTGGTGGAAGTTGCCGATCCCCTGCTGGCCCTGCAGGATTTGGCCCAAGCGTATCTGGCCAGGTATCCCGTGCCCGTGGTGGCGGTGACGGGCAGCAACGGCAAGACTTCCACCAAGGACATGATTGCCCAGGTACTTCGTTCCCGCTACTCTGTGCATGCCACGGAGGGGAATATGAACAACGAGATCGGGGTGCCCCTAACCGTCTTGGGCTTAGAGGAGCACCATGAAGTTCTGGTGGCGGAGATGGGCATGCGCGGTCTGGGCCAGATCAAGCGGTTGGCGGAGATCTGCCCGCCGAACATAGGCGTGATCACCAATATCGGACCTGTGCACTTGGAGCTCTTGGGCGGGATCAGCAATGTGGCCCAAGCCAAAGGGGAACTTCTCGAGGCCATGGACCAAACTGGTATCGCGGTCCTCAATGGAGATGATCCCACCGTGCGGGGGCAGGCTCGCAACTTCAGGGGCAAGATCGTCTACTACGGCCTGGATGCCGCCAACCAGGTGGTGGCCAAGGGGATCAGCATGGATGGCGAAGGACGTCCCTCCTGCACCGTGACTTTCGCCGACGAAGAGGTCGCTCTGCGCCTGAAGGTGCCCGGGGTACACCACGTCTGGAATGCCTGCGCGGCCTTGGCGGTGGGCCTCCAGTTTGATGTGGATCTCAAAGAAGGGGCGAAGGCCCTGGAGCAGCTCACCCTCCTCGCCATGCGGCTGGAAGTGCGCCGCAGCCCCTTGGGGGTAGTGGTGGTGGACGACAGCTACAACGCCAGCCCCGCATCCATGAAGGGGGCCCTGGACACCCTGGCCCACATGTACTGCTCCGGTACGCGGGTGGCCATCTTAGGCACCATGCTGGAGCTGGGCGAAATAGCTGAAGAGTCCCATTTTGAGGTGGGAAGGCACGCGGCGGAATGTGCCCAAGAGCTGATTTTCATCGGCGAGTTCGCCGAGGTGATGCGGGAGGGGGCCGGCCGCGGCGCAGTGTTTTCCTCCGTGGACGAATTCTTGGCGGATATACCCCACTTCCAAGATGGTGATTTGGTCTTGGTGAAAGCATCCCGGGGCCTGCATTTTGAAAGAATCGCAGAACACCTGCTGAAGGGTGGCGCCTAAAATGCCTGCATCATTTCTACCTGTGTTCAGCGGCCTTTTGGCCTTTGCACTGTCGCTCCTTGTGGGTCCGGCTGTTATCGGGCAGCTGGAGCGGTTGAAGCTCGGACAGACCATCCGCTCCGATGGGCCCAAAACCCATCTGGCCAAAGCGGGAACGCCCACCATGGGCGGGATCCTCATCGTCTTGTGCATCTTGGCGGGGTTGGTGGTGAGCCGGCCCTTAACCGATGCCACCATCATCATGCTGTTCGCCACCATTGGCTTTGGACTGATCGGTTTTCTGGACGATTTCATTAAGGTGGTGGCCAGGCGCTCCCTGGGTCTCAGGGCCCGGGAGAAGTTGGTGGCCCAGTTTGGGGTGGCGGCTCTGGTGAGCCTCTACGCCTATGCCCGCGTGGGCAGCGAACTGATCGTCCCCTTTTGGCGGGGGACAATTAGCCTCCCTGGGCTGATCTACATCCCCTTTACCATGTTTGTGCTGGTGGGCGTGGTGAACGCGGTAAACCTCACAGACGGCCTGGATGGTTTGGCTGCGGGCAGTACCGCCATGGGCGCGGCGGCCTTTGCCATTATGTTCCTCCTTTTGGGCCACGGAGATCTCAGCGTGTACATGGGGGCGGTGGCCGGGGCCTGTTTGGGTTTCATCTGGTTTAACGGTCCTCCAGCCCAGGTGATCATGGGGGATACCGGTTCCTTTGCCCTGGGCGCGGCCTTGGCGGCCGGCGCTGTCCTCAGCAGGACTACCTTGTTTCTGCCCATTATCGGTGGGCTGTTTCTGCTGGAGACCGTTTCCGTGATCCTCCAGGTGCTCTATTTTCGCGCCACCAAGGGGCGCAGGCTGTTTCGCATGGCACCCCTGCACCACCATTTTGAACTCCTGGGATGGGCCGAAAGCAAGGTGATGATCCGTTTTGTCTTGCTCTCCCTGGTTTTCGCAGTCCTAGGGTTGTACGCCATCCTCTAGGGGCATATAGATGAGGGAGGGGGCAGAAGTCATGTTTACCAAGGGCGGCAAACCAGACCTGATCCTGTTTTTGGCCGTAATCGCCTTAGTGAGTCTAGGCCTGATTATGGTGTTCAGCGCCTCGTCCGTGATGGGTTTGGCCGATGCTGGCAACCCCTACTATTACGTGCAGCGCCAGAGCATCCTGGCCGTCTTGGGATTGGTGATCCTCTTTGTTTTGATGAAGGTGGATTACCACATTTTCAAGCCCCTGGCCCTGCCCGGACTGGTGATCTCCCTGGCCCTGCTGGTTTTGGTGCTGTTTGTGGGCACGGGAGCCGGCAGCGCGAGCCGCTGGATCAGAATTGCCGGGTTTAACCTCCAGCCCTCAGAGCTGGCGAAGCTCATTCTGGTCAACTACGTCGCGGTTTACCTGGCCAACAAGCGGGCCCGGGCCCGCAAGTTCTTCAGCGGTCTTCTGCCCATTTTGGTCATCACCGCCGTTTATTTTGTTCTGATCATGCTGGAGCCGGATTTCGGCACCGCTGTGGCTCTGGTTTTCTCCGTTTTGGTGGTTCTCTTTGCCGGGGGAGTGCACCTGGGCCAGCTCACCTTCGTGGGCCTTCTGGCTGCCCCCGTTTTGGCGTACCTGGTCACCCTCAAGGAGTACCGAGTGAAGAGACTCTTTGCCTTTTTGGATCCCTGGGCCGATCCCACAGATACGGGTTGGAACGTGATCCAGTCGCTTCTGGCCATTGGCTCCGGCGGCCTGTTCGGCGTGGGACTAGGGCGCAGCAGGCAGAAGTTTTCCTACCTGCCTGAACACCATACGGACTTCATTTTCGCCATTTTATGTGAAGAGCTGGGCTTTTTGGGCGGCGCCGCGGTAATTGTCCTCTTCTTTGTTCTGGCCTGGCGGGGGCTGCGCATTGCCATGCGGGCCCCGGACCTTTACGGGACACTGCTGGCCATCGGGATAACCTCCATCATCGCCTTTCAGGCCCTACTCAACATCGGGGTGGTCACCGGCTCCCTGCCCGTGACGGGAATTCCCCTGCCCTTTATCAGCCACGGCGGTTCATCCCTGTTGGTCAGCTTGGCGGGGATGGGCATCCTGCTCAATATTTCCCGCCAAAGCCAAGGCTAACCGCCATTTTTTCACCCCTTCCCCCTTACCGCATAAGATAAACGGTAATTCAGGGGTCGGGGTGATCGGATGGGCGCTTTTTTGGTGGAGGGTGCACGCCGTCTGCAGGGTACTGTGCAGGTGAGCGGGGCGAAGAACTCCGCTTTGAAACTGATGGTGGCAGCACTGTTGGGGCACGGCGCCTTCGGCCTGGACAATGTGCCCCGCATCACCGATGTCTACACCATGGCGGGGGTACTGGAATCTCTGGGAGCCCGGGTGAACCTGGACGGCCACCGTCTGGCCATCGAAGTGAACTCACTTCAGGGGCACACCCCTGAGCACCTGGTGAAATCCATGCGCGCTTCTGTGCAGGTCATGGGGCCCCTCTTGGCCCGTTTGGGCTGGGTGGAAGTGGCCCTGCCGGGGGGATGCGCCATCGGCAGGCGCCCTTTAGACATCCATCTCAGCGGCTTGCAGCAGATGGGTGCCTCCATCACCCTCAACGGAGAGCGCCTTTTGGCCAGGGCTCCCCGGGGCCTGCGGGGCGCAGATATTACCTTCCGCTATCCCAGCGTGGGTGCTACGGAGAACATCATGATGGCAGCCACTTTGGCCAAGGGTGAAACGGTCATCCGCAACGCAGCCAGGGAGCCTGAAATAGCCGATATTCAAGCGTTCCTCAACGCCATGGGTGCCCGCATTGAGGGAGCGGGAACCCCCGTGATCCGCATCAGGGGTGTGGGGGAGCTGGGCAGCGCTGATTTTGCGGTCATGCCGGACCGGATCGAGGCAGGAACATACCTTCTGGCCTTCCTGATCACAGGCGGCGAGGGCAGTGTGTGCGGTGTTTGTCCAGACCATTTCAGCCCCCTGCTCAACGCGGTGCGCTCCATGGGAGGCGAGATCGCTGCGGAGGGGGACGAGGTTTACATAGCTGCCCCCAAGAAACTGCGCCCCTGCGCCGTGGTGACCAGCCCCTACCCGGGCTTTCCCACGGATCTGCAGCCGCAGTTGGCGGCGGCCGCAACCCAGGCCCAGGGGCGGAGCGAGCTGAAGGAGACCGTCTTTGACCAGCGCTTTGGCTATTTGAGCGAACTGCGTAAGCTGGGTGCGGTAGTGAGGCAGAGGGGCCAGACGGTGGCGATCTACGGCCCCACCAGGCTTAAGGGAACCCGCCTGCAGGCGGGCGACCTGCGGGCCGGCGCCGCCTTGGTGCTGGCGGCTTTGGCCGCGGAAGGCCGTTCCCTGGTGCAGGGTGCCCAGCATATCGACCGGGGCTATGAACAGATGGAGCACAAGCTGCAGGCCCTGGGAGCGCAGATCACCAGAGTGGAGTTGGGGGAGGGTGGCCATGCTCAATGAACTGTCCAGTGTGAAGAATGCCCTTTCGGTCCTGGTTTTGGCCCTGGTGGTGGCTTTATACTTGTTTGCCAATTCTCCCTTTTTTGAAACGGACCAAATTGAGTGGACAGGCCTCACCCACCTCAGTCCGGGCCAGCTGGATGCCTATGTGGGCGTGGAAACCATTAACGTGTGGCGGGTGGACATGCGGGAGCTGGTCTCCCTTTTGACCAAACATCCGTGGATTGTCAGCGCCAAGGTCACCTGGCGCTGGCCCAACCACTTGATCGTGCGGGTTAAGGAGCGTACACCCATCGCCCAGATCCCCACCGAGGCGGGCTGGCTGTTGCTGGATGGGGAAGGGAATCTACTGCCACCCATCCACGGTGATGCTGCGCTGATGCTGCCCATCGCCACCAACGTCAATGTGGAAGCCCCTGAGCAGCTGCGGGCTACCGCTAGGCTGATTGCCCTCATTCCCCCCAGCCTCCTCGGTATCATCTCAGAGTGGAATG
>DGEY01000068.1:11282-24061 GCA_002391385.1 Firmicutes bacterium UBA3914
GCTGGAGGAAAAATTTGGGCTCTTGGAACGCATCCTCGCCGATCTTGAGGCCCGGGGCGAGCAGGCGGTGTGCATTGACCTGGGGGTGCCCAAGACGCCTGTGGTGAGTACAGTACGCTGAAAATACGGATCTGATAGTTTTTTCCAAGGTGATAAAGGGAAAAGCGCCCTCCATGTGGAAACTACCTTATGAAGTTGGAATTTGACGGTGAAGAAGGGGGATCCCATGTTTGAGTTTGATCTCGATAACGTTCAGTTTGCGGACATAAAGGTTATCGGCTGCGGTGGTGGAGGCAGCAACGCCGTGAACCGCATGATTGCCGCGGACCTGAAAGGAATTCATTTTATCGCCCTGAACACCGATGCCCAGGCACTGCAGATGTCGGAGGCTCACCAGAAGATCCAGATCGGTGAGAAGCTCACAAAAGGCTTGGGAGCAGGCTCTGATCCCACCATCGGTCAACGCTCGGCAGAGGAGTCCCGGGAAGAGATTGCCAAGGCCCTGCAAGGCTCGGACATGGTTTTTATCACCGCGGGCATGGGCGGCGGCACCGGTACAGGAGCTGCGCCCATTGTGGCGGAAATCGCCAAAGACCTCAATGCCCTGACGGTGGGGGTAGTGACCAAGCCCTTTTCCTTTGAGGGGCGCCGCCGCAAAGAGCAAGCGGAAAAAGGCATTGAGCAGCTGCGGGGCAAGGTGGACACCTTGATCGTGATTCCCAACGACCGCCTGCTGCAGGTGGTGGATAAGAAAACCTCCATGTTGGAGGCTTTTCGGGTGGCCGATGAGGTCCTGCTCCAGGGTGTGCAGGGGATTTCCGACCTGATCACTGTACCCGGCTTGATCAACTTGGACTTCGCCGACGTGCGGGCGATTATGACCGATGCCGGTTCCGCCCTCATGGGCATCGGCCGGGCCTCAGGCGAAGATCGGGCCATTAAGGCTGCTCAGCAGGCCATTTCCAGTCCCCTCCTGGAGGCTTCCATTGACGGCGCCAAGGGAATCCTGCTCAGCATTGCCGGCAGTTCCGATCTGGGCCTCTTTGAGGTCAACGAGGCGGCGGAAGCTGTGGCGCAGGCGGCAGCCCCCGATGCCAACATCATCTTTGGTGCGGTCATCGATGAAAGTCTGGGCGATACCATCCGGGTAACCGTGATCGCCACCGGCTTTGATGCCCCCAGCGCCAGGGATAATCTGCGCATCACCAAGGAATTGGATGTGCGGCCCTTTACCGATGCGCCCATCGATATTCCCGCCTTCTTGCGGAGGGGTAAGTAAAGGCCTCAGCGTGAAAGCTGAGGCACTGGTTATTCCATCTTCTTCATCTCACGTTTCAGCTTTTTGAGGATCTTCTTCTCCAGGCGCGAAATGTAGCTTTGGGAGATGCCCAGAAGATCCGCCACTTCCCTCTGGGTGCGCTCTTTCTCACAGTTCAGCCCGAATCTGAGTTCCATGATCTTTTTTTCCCGCCCTGTGAGCTGCTGCAAAGCGGCAGCGAGCAGGGCTTTGTCTACTTCTTTTTCAATGTGGCGCAAGACGTCGCTTTCACTGCCCACCACATCCGCTAGGACCAGCTCGTTGCCATCCCAATCCACGTTGAGGGGTTCATCAAAGGATACTTCCGCCTTTAACTTGCTGGTGCGCCGTAGGTACATCAGAATCTCGTTTTCGATGCAGCGGGAAGCGTAGGTGGCCAACTTGATGTTCTTGCTGGGGTCGAAGGTGTTCACTGCCTTGATCAAGCCTATGGTGCCGATGGACACCAGGTCTTCAATGTGGATACCGGTGTTCTCGAACTTGCGGGCGATGTACACCACCAAGCGCAGGTTGCGCTCAATGAGGGGTGTCCTCACCAACAGATCGCCGGCCTGCAGGCGCATGAGCAGTTCCTGTTCTTCCTCACTGGTCAGGGGTGGAGGCAGGACTTCATTGCTGCCAACGTAATGAACCTTCGGGCTTAGCCCAAGCCGGTGCAGAACCAGGATGAAGCGCAGGCGGGCCTTAAGAGGGAATGTCTGAAGAAGTGGTAGCATAAGCCTCGCCTCCTTCCACCTGCAGGGAGTCTTCCAGGAGGTGCGGGGGGACCAGCGCGCTGTACTCGCCGTGGGGGTCGAGATTATACGGGTGGAGGGCAACTGTGGGCTGGAAATCCCCCAAGAGGCTGCGGGCCCCGATCTTCACTTCATCGGGCCGGAAGCCCAGCATCATGCCGTTAGTCCGGCCGATGGAGTTAAAGGGAATGAGCCTCAGGCGGGTACGCCAGGTCTGCAGCTCGGTCAGCTGCTCCAAAGCGGCAGGATCGCCCGCTTCTAAGGAGAGGGTAATGGCGAACACATCGGGGGGCAGCATGTTCTTCAGCGCTTGAGCATCCACGATAATTACCGACTGCCGGTTGAGCGGGTCTTTGAGATGGTTGCCCGTATCAACCAGGGCAGTCATTTTGATTTTCTGCCCGTCACAGGAGATCTCCACTGGGACTCGGTACACAGCCCGCACCACCCGTTCGTGGACGATCCCCCAGCCCAGTTCGGCGATGAGCAGGATGGCCAGGATGGAAACCAAGGTGCCCAGGGTGAAGGCTGGAGCATCGCCGGTTCCAAAGAGATAGGCACTGGCCAGCCCCATGCCGGCAGCTACAAAGCCGATGGTGTAGAAATAGCCCGCGGCCGTGAGCAGCTTTCTCCAGGAAATGGGATAGAAGGCGGCAAAGAGCATGGCTGCGGATACCAAAACCACAACGGGGAAGAATCTCCATAAGCCGTAGAGGGGAATCAGGCCGACGCTGGCTGCCAGGTAGAGTAGGTAGTGTACCGTTCCGATGAGGGAACCCAAAACCAGGCGGAAGGCGGTGGTCTGTGTATGTGTGATGGTTGCTGTGGCCCACAAGAGGAGGTATTCAAAAACGAAATTGCAGCTCAGCCGCAAGAGCCAAACATCAACGTACAACGTGTACTCAAGCATAGAATGCTCCCCCTTAAAAAGGGTGTTTGCCAGAATATTAGCGCTAAAAGCATAAAAGTCCTTCCTTAAACGTACAACTGGGCGGGAATTATCTTCCACCCCAACCACGCCTTCCATATAGAGGTTGCCCAGCAAAAAGGAATAGATCTGCCCAGAGGTGGCAATACTGAACTTTGTAATCGGCATGTGCAGGAGGGAGAGGACATGAACAAGGTGGAGATCTGCGGTGTGAACACCGCTAAGCTGCCAGTCTTGCCCAATGCCAAGATGCGGGAACTCCTGGCCAAAATCAAGGAAGGGGATCAAAAGGCCAGGGAAGAGATGGTTCAGGGCAACCTCCGCTTGGTGCTGAGCGTGATCCAAAGGTTCAACAACCGGGGCGAATATGTGGATGATCTGTTCCAGGTGGGCTGCATCGGCCTCATGAAGGCCATTGACAACTTCGACCTCAACCAAAACGTTAAGTTCTCCACCTACGCAGTGCCCATGATCATAGGCGAAATCCGGCGTTATCTGAGGGATAACAATCCCATCAGGGTGAGCCGTTCCCTTAGGGATATCGCCTACAAAGCCCTGCAGACCAGGGATGCTTTAGCCAACCGCTATTCGCAGGAGCCTTCCATTGGGCAGATCGCCGAAGAACTGCAGATTCCCAGGGAGGAAATCGTCTTTGCCCTGGATGCCATTCAAGAGCCCATCTCCCTTTTTGAGCCCATCTATAACGATGGAGGCGACCCCATCTTTGTGCTGGACCAGATCAGCGACGAAAAGAACACCGAGCGGCGCCTCATCGAAGGGGTGAGCATCAAGGAGGGCATGGAAAACTTAGGCGAGCGGGAACGCTTGATTCTCACCATGCGCTTTTACGAAGGCCGGACCCAGATGGAAGTAGCTGAAGAAATCGGGATTTCCCAGGCGCAGGTTTCCAGGTTGGAAAAGGCCGCCCTGCGGCATCTGCGCAAGTATATGGCTACATCTTAGAGGAGGGAAGCTTCCAATGTCGCAGGAGTGTAAAGCGCGCCTTTTGGTCTGCTGCGCGCTGCTGTGTGTAGGAACCGCTGTCTTCGGTCTGTTCTCTGCCTTACAGCGCGGTCTTCATAGCGATAAAGCCTTTGCTCAGGACTTGATTCGCCTTCATGTCGTGGCCCACAGCAATCTGCCCCAGGATCAAGAGCTGAAACTGAAGGTGCGGGATGCTGTGTTATTGGAAACCAAGCGTATTCTAGGTGAGGTTGCAGAACGGGACCAAGCTTACACATTGCTGGTACATAATCTCCAAACGCTGGAGCGCTCTGCCCAGGAGGCGGTTTGGGCCAGCGGGTACGACTATCCAGTCGCGATTAAGCTGGGCAGTTATCTCTTCCCGGAGCGGGATTACGGAGAACTGCTGCTGCCCCAGGGCAGGTATGATGCCCTGCGGGTGGAAATCGGAGCAGCCCAGGGCGACAACTGGTGGTGCATCCTCTTCCCCCCGCTCTGCCTGGCGGAACTGGAGGGGACCAGCCCCAACTTGGTGAAGGTGGACCACAAGGAAGGCCCTGGGGAGGGAGGACGCAGCTTCGTGCTCCGCTCCAGGTTGTGGGACCAGGTGGTGCAGACCCGCTATGCCCGCTTGTTCCAGAGCTGGTGGCAGGCATCGGCGGCAGGTCTTTCCGCCCTGGCCCGCTAAGCCGATTGGGAAAGCTCAACGTACAGTCAGAAACGGCCCCGCTGCCGTTTCTTTTTTGCCCTCCAGGCATATACTTAGGTAGCAAAAGGGGGGCGGATCATGAAGGTGATCACCACTTCCGACCTGCGCAGGCTGGACGTGATCAACGTGGACGAAGGCCGCTATCTAGGGAACGTCTGCGATGTGGACCTGGACCCGGAGACGGGGCGCATCAAGGCGCTAATTGTGGATGAGGCCAGGCCCTTTGGCTTTTTCTTTTTGGCCCGGCGCACGGATCAGGAGATCCCCTGGCGAGATATCGTCCTGGTGGGCGTGGATGTGGTGTTGGTGAAAAACAGAACATGGAAAAGGTGAGCCATTTACTGTATAATAAAGTAAACATTGGTCGCACAATACTGGAGGGGACGTAGATGCGCTGCCCGTTTTGCCTGCACCCGGATAGCAAGGTTTTGGACTCGCGGCAGACAGAAGAGGGAGGTTCCATCCGGCGCCGCAGGGAATGCACCGCCTGTCACAGGCGTTTTACTACATACGAACGCGTCGATGAAATGCCCTTTCTCGTGGTAAAAAAGGATGGCCGGCGGGAGCCCTTCTCCCGCGCCAAGATTCTCAACGGCATACTCCGTGCCTGCGAGAAACGGCCCATCTCCTCGGAGACCATCGAGAAGGCAGTGGATGAGGTGGAAAGGGAGGTGCGGTCCAGGTTGGACCGGGAGGTCACTTCCACCTATATTGGCGAATTGGTCATGGACAAGCTGCGGGAGATCGATGATGTTGCCTATGTGCGTTTTGCCTCCGTGTACCGCCAGTTCAAGGATGTGGACAGCTTCATCGCGGAAGTGCAGCAGCTGCGGAAAGAGAGATAATTAGCTGGGCAAGTAGGGTTTAACGCCCCCGCGTAGAACTTGGAAGGGAAGGGGTGAAGACGTGAGGGGAAAATCTGGAACCCGGAAGGATAGCGGCATCAAAGCCAGGGAAGTGGGGGGCATTCTGCTTTTGGCCTTCTCCGCCTTCTGTCTGCTCTCTTTGTACGTGGACACAACCGGCCGGGTTGGCATTCCCCTGCGGTCCGTTCTGCGCATGTGCTTCGGCGATCTGGCCGTTTTGTTTGTGCTGCTCTTTGCCGCGGCGGCTGTGCAGCTCTTCCTCGGTAGCAAGAGGGCCCTTTCCTGGCAGTCCCAGGCGGGCCTTTTGCTCCTCGTTGGCGCGGTGACCTTAGTGTTCCACATGCTTTACTACCGGGGCTATCAATTTCCCCCCAGCCTGCGGGAGGAGATCGGCTACGGACTGAAGGGGGAGGGGGCCGGGGTGCTGGGCGCCGTGCTTTTAACTCTAAGCTACAACGCCTTTGGCATTCACGGATCTTACATAGTGGTCGGTACCGCGGCCTTGCTGGGCATTATGTTTTTCTTTGAGATCTCGCTGATCGATCTCTTACGCCGCCTCCTAAGCTACCTGCAAAGGGCTGTGCGCAGCTGGTGGCGCGGCCAGAGCGGCAGCGAGCGCGCCAAGAAGGAGAGGCGGCCAGCCAAACGCACCAGGCGTAAAAAGGCCCAGCCGCCCGAGGCCGTTTCTCAGGAGCCGGCAGTTGTGGAAACGGAGATCGAGCCTGCCCCGCCGGTGGCGAAGCCCAAGAAACGGGAAACTGCCAGGAAAGAGCCGGAGGAAGCCCCTGTGGAACAGCTGGTACTCAACCTGCCCTCCCGGGAGGGGCAGGGTGCCTATCTTTTGCCTCCCACCAGCCTTCTGCGGAAAAGCGGCGGCAGATCCCGCCGGGGCGCGGAGCTGCAGCAGGATCTATTGGAGGAAACCTTGGCCAATTTCGGGATTGAGGCTAAGGTGGTGAATGTATCCCAGGGGCCGGTGATTACCCGCTACGAGCTGCAGCCGGCACCGGGGATTAAGGTTTCCAGGATCACCTCCCTCGCGGATGATCTGGCGCTGGCTTTAGCTGCGGAGGATGTGCGCATCGAAGCCCCTGTCCCGGGCAAACCTGTGGTGGGTATTGAGGTGCCCAACAAGGAAAGGGAGTTGGTGCTGCTCCGGGACGTTCTAGAGAGCCGCGAGTTTGCTGAGCATCCCTCGCCGGTGGCGCTGGCCTTGGGCAAAGACATCGCCGGCCAGCCGGTGATCGCCGATTTGAAGAAGTGGCTGCACGTGCTCATTGCGGGGGCCACCGGGTCGGGGAAGAGTGTCTGCCTAAACTGCGTCATCACCTCCCTCTTGTTCCGCACCACGCCGGATACGGTTAAACTGCTGATGATCGATCCCAAGAGGGTGGAGCTTTCCGCCTACGACGGCATTCCCCACCTGATCTCGCCGGTGGTAACCGATCCGAAGAAGGCCGCCATCGCCCTGCGCTGGGCGGTGGGGGAGATGGAGCGCCGCTACGAGCTCTTCGCCGAGGTGGGGGTGCGGAATATTGAGATGTATCACGAATGGTATAAAGAAGGGTCCCCGGAAGAGGAGCGGGAGCATCTGCCCTATGTGGTGGTGATCGTGGATGAGCTGGCGGATCTGATGATGGTGGCCGCGGCGGAGGTGGAGGATGCCATCTGCCGCCTGGCGCAGATGGCCAGGGCTGCAGGGATGTACCTGATCATCGCCACCCAAAGGCCGTCGGTGGACGTGATCACAGGTCTGATCAAGGCCAACGTGCCCTCCCGCATCTCCTTTGCCGTATCCAGCCAGGTAGATTCCCGCACCATCTTGGATATGGGCGGGGCGGAGCGGCTCATTGGTAAGGGGGACATGCTCTACTACCCCATCGGGGCTTCCAAGCCCGTGCGGGCCCAGGGTGCCTGGATTTCCGATAAGGAAGTGGAGGCGGTTGTTAAGTACTGGAAGGAGCAGGGGGAGCCCGACTACCAGGAAGACATTGTGGAACAGGCCCCTGAACTTGGCCTCCGGGAGGACGAGGAGGATGAACTGCTGGAGGACGCCATCCGCCTGGTGGTGGAGAATGGCCAGGCTTCCATCTCCATGCTCCAGCGCCGCTTCCGCATTGGCTACAGCCGGGCGGCGCGCCTGATCGATATTATGGAGGTGCGGGGGATTGTCGGCGGTTACCAGGGCAGCAAGCCACGGGAGGTTTTGGTGGATAAAGCAGTTTTGGAAGAAAGGTGAGGACGATGATGGGAGTGGGGTCACTGCTGGAGAAGGCCCGGGTGGAGCAAGGCCTGACCATTGAGGAGCTGGCCGAACGCACCAAAATTCGGCCCCAGTTTTTGCAGGCCATTGAGGAGGAACAGTATCACTTACTGCCGGACCAAGCCTATGTACGGCCGTTTATCCGCACCTATGCCAGGGCCTTGGGGGTGGAAGACCAGCTGCAGGTGGAAGTGGAACCCAGGGAATCCACCCTGCGGGTAGACGATCTCAGCGCCAGTATCCGCGAGCGGAGGGAGCGGGCCCGCCGGGCGCGCCGGACCCGTTTTCTGATCCGCTTCGCCGTGCTTATTGTGCTCTTAGCCGGGGCAGCCTATTTAGCGTATTGGATGATGCTTAGGGGGAACTAGGTTGAACAGCAGGGATTATCTAGTCCGGGCCATGCTCGGAGCCAATCAAGCCAGGATTCTGGCTGTGCGCACCACCGGTGTGGTCACTGAAGCACAGAGGGTACACCGCACAACCCCTGTGGCCACCGCGGCCCTGGGGCGTACCCTGACCATGGGACTGGTGCTGGGGGCCATGTTGAAAGCCGATGAGACGCTGACCATTCAGATCAAAGGCGATGGCCCTTTGCAGGGCATTGTGGTCTCCGCCAACTCCCGGGGTCAGGTGAAGGGCTATGTGGGCAATCCCCACGTGGAGCTGCCCTTGAACTCCTCGGGGAAACTGTCGGTTGGTGAGGCGGTGGGGCAGGGGTACCTGCACGTCATCCGCGACATGGGGCTAAAGGAGCCCTACTATGGAACAGTGCCGCTGCAGACCGGTGAGATCGGCGATGATTTCGCCTACTATTTCGCCGTTTCGGAGCAGACGCCCTCCGCGGTGTTGGTGGGTGTTTTGGTGGGCACCGATGGCGTGCCCCTGGGCAGCGGCGGTATTGTGGTGCAGCTCATGCCGGAAGCCGCGGAAGATGAAATCTTCATCACGGAGCTGGAAGAGCGCCTGCAGGTGATGACGGAAGTAAGTTCCCTGTTTGCCAGTGAACGCAGCCCGGAGGCCATTGTGGAGGAGATCTTCGCCGGGCTGGAACTGCGCTTTATTGACCGGCAGGAGGTGCAGTTTTTCTGCGACTGCTCCCGGGAGCGGTTTGAACGGGGGCTGGTCACCTTGGGCGCGGACGAGCTGCGGGAACTTGTGGACAGAGGTGAACCGGTGGAGGTTGTCTGCCACTTCTGCAGCAAACGGTACCGCTTCGCCGTGGAAGAAATAGACAGGCTTTTGCAGGAGCTTGGAAATAGCCGAGCATAAATTCGTTCCCCTTCCGCATATAGTGTTGTGGAAGGGGGAATAGCGATGGCTAGAGTGGGAAAAACTGAAAAGAATGGCCCTGGCCTCTTATTTATTGTTGTAACGCTGATCGTGGTGGCTGTGGTGGGAGCGCGCTTTTTCGGTTTCATGCCTGGGGATAAGGAAGAAGAAGCACCGCGTCCCCCAGTAGTTAAGGTGGAGGATCCAGCGCCACCGCAGGGAGAGGCGGTGGAGGAAGTGCCCAAGGTACTGGTCTTCCACAGCCATGCTTCTGAGAACTACAAGCCTAAAGACAGCCACGAGCGGGGCGGGAAGGGCGATGTGGTCGCGGTGGGCGAAGCCTTTGTGGAGGAGCTGGCTCTTTTGGGCATCAAAGCCATTCACGACCAGACCATTCACGACCAGCCGCGCTACAGCGAAGCTTTCCTTAATTCGGAAAAGAAGGTAAGTGAGCTTTTGGCTGCGAATCCAACTGTGCAGGTGGTTTTAGATCTGCATCGCGACGGCCTCCAAGACAAGCCGGACGATTACACCAAAGCCCGTGCGAATGGTATGGATGTGGCCAAGATCCTCTTCGTGGTAGGTGACAAAGACAACGATCTCTTGGAAGAGAATCTCCGCTTTGCGCAAAAAGTCAGCGATGCACTGGAGCAGCAGTATCCAGGCGTGACCAGAGGGGTGCGGGTGTTCAAGTCCGATTACAGCGGGGAGCTGCATCCCAACAGTATCATGGTCTTGATCGGCGATTGGCGGGGGAATACTCTGGAAGAGGCCGTAGCTTCAGCCCGGCTGTTGGCCAGGGTGTTGGAGCCCTTTGTGGAGTGATTTGGCAAGTAGTCATTGGGAGTGACCTAAATGAACCAGCATATACACCTCATTGGTATCGGTGGGACGGGCATGGGCCCGTTAGCCAAGGTTTTTCTGGAGATGGGGCACAAGGTTAGCGGTTCTGACCTGCAGCCTTCAGAGACCACCGATTATTTGATCAAACTAGGAGCGACAGTATACTTCAACCATTCGGCCGCCAACGTCAACGGGGCTACCAGAGTGATCTACTCCAGTGCCATTCCCGTGCAAAATCCGGAGATTGTTGCGGCACGCCAGAAAGGTATCGATGTTCTGCACCGCTCTGAAGTTCTGGCCCAGCTGTTGAACAACCGGCGGGGGATAGCAGTGAGCGGTGCCCATGGTAAGACCACCGTGACTTCCATGATCGCCCTTTGTTTGGAAATGGCCGGCACAGATCCAACTGTGCTGATTGGCGCGCATTTCGCGCCCTTCGGCCCGGGGGCCAAGTACGGCCGGGGGGAGTTTGTGGTCGCGGAAGCAGATGAAAGCGATGGCTCGTTCCTCCGCTACCGGCCGGAGGTTTCCGTGGTGACTAGCATTGAAGCGGATCATCTGGAAAACTATAACGGCACCTTTGAATCTTTGATTGCCAGCTACCGCCGGTTCCTCAGCAACTGTCAGCCCGGCGGCTTGCGCCTCATCGGCGTGGATCACCCGGTGGCCGCCTCCATCAGTCAGGAATACGACGGCGTTACTTACGGTTTTTCGCCCGGGGCTCACTGGCGGGCAGAGGTGCTGCAGTTGGAGCAGGAAAGGTCGGTCTTCAGGGTGTTCCGCCTTGGAGAGTTCTTCGCCGATTTCGTGCTCAATGTCCCTGGCCGGCACAACGTGTCCAACGCCCTGGCCTGCATCGCAGTATGCCACCACATAGGTTTATCCATCCCCCAGATGCAGAGGGCCCTGCGCCGGTTCACCGGGGCCAAGCGGCGTTTTGAGATCCTGGGTACCATCGGTGGTGCCCTGGTGGTGGATGACTACGCCCATCATCCCACGGAAGTTGCTGCTGTGATCAAGGCTGCCAGGGAGGGCTGGCCCACCAGGCGCATCGTGGCAGTTTTCCAGCCGCATCGCTACTCCCGGACGAAACTCCTGTTTGAGGACTTCGCCCAGGCCTTTCGGGAAGCGGATGTGGTCATCATTACGGATATCTACGCTCCGCCGCCTGAAAAACCCATCCCTGGGGTGAGTGCCGCTGCTTTGGCGGACCGCGTTCGGGAAAGCAACGCGCCCAAGAACGTTTACCATATTCCCCAGCAGGAAGATGTGGTGCCTTTCCTGCGGGACTGGCTGACGGCGCAGGATTTGGTTTTGGTGATGGGTGCAGGACCCATTTCACGGGTGGCCCACGATCTAGTCAAGCGCACATAGATTAGCAATGGGGTCGTAGGTAGCGGTTTTGGTTCGTTCGCGGCCTCCGGCGCTTACCACCACCAGGCGGTAGTGGAACAGCGGCGCGTACACCAGCGCGGCCCTCAGGGCATTGATGGCGAGCACAGGCTGCAGTCTCCGCCGCAGCTCCTCCTGCTTGGCGGCAAATTCTGGCGACGAGGTCTTTCCCTGGAAAAATGCCTGGAGCTTTTCTTCTTCCAGGGCCATTTTTTCCCGGGCCTTCTGGGCCCAGGATTGGTCCTCTCCGGCGAATTCCCGGCTGAGGTGCTCCGCCGCCCGCAGGTAGGCCTGTTTTAGACTGCACTTCCGCTTGTTGATCAGCTCTGGTTCCACCCCGCCGGCCTGCAGCAGGTGTGGGGGTAGGGCGAACTTCAATACTTGACCCGAGGAGAGATTCACAATTACCGTGTGGAGGCTCTCTTTTTTTTGCAGCCCCCTGGCCTCCACGGAGATTTCCAGCTGCAGGTACTGGCCGTACCTGGCCGAGCTGGTGAGTACGTACGCCCGCCCTTCAGTGCCAAAAGCAGCCAAGACCTTTTTGCGGATGCTGGGCTCGTGGAAGAAGTGGTGGGGGATGTGGGCCCGGCTGAGGATGCCCTGCTGGCGGATGAGGCGCAGGATGCTCGCCAGGCGGTAGCTCCCCGGGCTGATGAGCTCAGCGCCATAGGCGGCAGCCAAATCTCGATCCCAGGTGAACTGCAGCAGTCTGGCCTGGGCCCGCCAGCCATCCAGTTCCTTCATGAGGGCCTCATCGGCCTGCACCTGCCAGATCCCTGGGTGGATCTCTACGGGGCTGAGACCCAGGAGTTCAAAAAAATCGAAGACGAGTTGTTTTATAGTAACCCCTCCCAAGAGGATGCCTTAACAGCGGCGCGGCCCTGGAGGATGCGCCGGGCTAGCTGGTCAAGCTGCCTGCGGATCTGCTCAGTTTCTTCGTGTTCCAAAAAGATCTTCATGATTTCGCTCTCAAAGGAGCTCCCCAGATTGAGGTGGAGGAGAATGGCATCCAGCTCGCCGATGATGGACTCGAACATGTTGATCTTCTGATGCAGCAGGTACATGATGTGCTCTTCCACCGTACCTTTGGTGATCAAGTTGTAGATGTGCACATCCCGGGTCTGCCCCAGGCGATGGACCCGGCCGATGCGCTGTTCCAGGCGCATGGGGTTCCAGGGGAGATCGAAGTTGACCACCAGGTTGCAGAACTGGAAGTTCAGCCCTTCACCCCCCGACTCGGTGCTCACCAGAAACTGGGCGTCCTTTTGAAAGAGGTGGCGGACGTACTGCTTTTGGCCCCGGGAGAGGCTGCCGTCAAAGGCCAGGGTGCGGTAGCCGGCCTTTTCCAGTCTGTAACGGATGTACTCCTGAGATGCTTTGTACTCCGTGAAGATGATGGCTTTATCCCGGAACTGGGCCACCAGGCGCTCCAGAGCATCGCATTTGCTGTTTTGCTTCACTTCCGCCAGATCCTTGAGCAGAGCGGCCGCCTCG
>DGEY01000068.1:24265-27713 GCA_002391385.1 Firmicutes bacterium UBA3914
CCCCGTGCGCCGCCCCCGGGCCTTGATGAACTCCGTGACCCGCTTGTAGATTTCCTGCTCCTTGGGTCCCAAGGTGACGATCAGGGGGTGGACGATGCGCTCGGTGAAGCGGATCTCCCCTTCCTCCCGCCGGTTGCGGATCATCACTTGATCCAGGATTCGCCGCAGTTCTGCGGGGTTTTTCGGTGTCCGCTTGGCGGCCATGAAGCGCTTCTTAAATGTTTGATAGCTGCCCAGCTGGCCGGGCTTGATCAGGCCGATGAGGTTGTACAGCTCCTTAAGGTCGTTTTGCACGGGTGTGGCCGTGAGCATCAAACAGTATTTCTTCTGAATAGAATTGACCAAGCGGTAGCTGGCGGTAGAGCTGTTTTTCAGTTTGTGGGCCTCGTCCACGATGAGTAGATCGTAGACTATCCCCGCGATGATGTAGGCATGGGGTTCCCGTTTGGCTGTATCGATGGAGGCGATCAACACGTTGGCATACTCCCAATCCCACCTGGTGCGCTGAATACCCGCGGCTATCCCGAACTTCTCATAGAGCTCCTGGTACCACTGCCAGATCAAGTTGGCCGGGGTGAGGATGAGTACCTTTTTCACCAGGCCCCGCAGCAGGTATTCCTTGAGGATCAAGCCGGCTTCGACGGTCTTTCCCAAGCCAACTTCGTCGGCTAGGATGGCCTGGCCGTGCATGGAGTGGATCACCCTCTCCGCTGTTTTGATCTGGTGTTCGTAGGGGATAACTCCCGCCTGCTGCCACCGTTCTTTGAGATGCTCCAGGGCCAAAAGGCCCGGGGCCTGGTTTTGCACTGCCGCCAGCTCATCGGCGCGCCTGGCCAGCTGGTACCAGCCCCAGGTGTCGAATTTCCCTGCCCGCAGATGGGCCATGACCTGCCTGAATCCATCGGCCAGGACCTGGACTGTAAACTGACCGTAGGAAAGCTCTTGGAGAATCGTATCGCTCTCTTTTCGTGACCATCCTGGTGACACCTGGCGGAAAAACGTGAGCAAACCTCCACCTCCTCACCTGGATTCTTCCCTGCGGGCCCTGTTCCTATGAGGATAGCGTTGCCCTGGTAATTCTGGGCCATAGCAGGATTTTTCGGCTTAAACGAGAATATTAGTGAACATGCCTGGCGGCAGCTGGGATTCTCGCCCTGGCTGGTGCCCGGCGGGGGGCACGCCCCTGGTTAATGAGGAGGTCGGAGAGGTAATGTATCGATACATTTTACGGAGACTTATCTACGTCATTCCCATGCTCTTGGGCATCTCGTCACTCAGCTTTTTCATTATGCAGATGGCTCCCGGCGATGCCCTGACGACGATGGCCCTGAGCCCAGATGTGACCGATGAGATCATGGAGGCCATGCGGGCCCGTTTTTGGCTGGACCAGCCCCCCTACAAGCAGTTTTTCCGCTGGGTTACCCAGATGTTCAAAGGCGATATGGGGCACTCATTCCTCTGGCATGCCCCGGTCACGTGGGTGATTAAGCAGCGTGTGTTCAACACCCTGCTCCTCACGGTCGTTTCCCTCATCGTGGCCTGGGCGCTCGCTATACCTATTGGCATTCATTCCGCGGTTAATCAGTATTCCTGGAGCGATAAGCTGCTCACCTTTTTCGCCTTTATCGGGGTGTCCATTCCCAACTGGTTCTTAGGGTTGCTGTTGTTATACTTGAACCTCACCAGGGGGTGGGGGCTGCCCATTGGCGGGATGACCAGCATAGACTTCGCGGAGTTCACCTTCTGGGAAAAGGTGGTGGACCTGGCCCGGCACATGGTGCTGCCGGTGATCGTGCTGAGCACGGGTACGCTGGCCAGCCTCATGCGCTACATGCGCTCCAATCTCTTAGATGTGCTGCGGCAGGATTACGTCACCACCGCCCGGGCCAAGGGCTTAGCTGAGCGGGTTGTGATCTACAAGCACGCGGTGCGCAACGCCATCAATCCCCTGATCACCATCTTCGGGTTTCAGCTGGGGGGCATTTTAGGCGGAGCATCGCTCACAGAAATCGTCATGAACTGGCCGGGGATCGGCAGCCTGATGCTCAATGCGGTGCAGGGTCAAGATTACTACCTGGTCATGGGCAACCTGGTCATCGGTGCCATCATGCTGATTTTGGGTAATCTCACCGCGGACGTATTACTGGCCGCCAGCGACCCGCGGATCCGGTATGAGTGAGGGGGATAGGTCATGGAGAAGAACAATCGGAGCAATCATCAAGTGGACTTTCAAGGCAACGGTGGTGCCCTGCGCTCGCCCTGGAAAATGGCCTGGCGCAAACTGCGGCGGCACAGGTTGGCCCTTATGGGTATGTGGGTGCTCATCCTCTTGCATGTTTTCGCCATCTTCGCGGACTTTTTTGCACCCTACAGTGAACTGACGTCGGATCGCCGGCGCACTTACCATCCACCCACCAAGATCCATATTTTCCACGAGGGCAAACTGGTTCGGCCCTTTGTCTATGAGTACAAGCGGGTGGACACCTTAAGGAACATCTATGAAGAGGATACGAGCACCATGTATCCCATTCGCTTCTTCGTGCGCGGTGACAAATACAGCTTCTTGGGCTTTGAAACGGACATCCGCCTCTTTGGGGTAGATGCTCCTGGCAAGATCTATCTCTTCGGCGCGGACCGCTACGGCCGGGATATCTTCTCCCGCCTAGCCTACGGCGGCAGGCGTTCGCTGTTTATTGGCATTATCGGCTTGGTGATCAGTTTGTCCATCGGCTTGATCTACGGAGGCGTCTCCGGCTATTTCGGTGGGTGGGTAGACAACCTCATGATGAGGATCGCCGAGATCATCATCTCCATACCCAGCTTTTACCTGCTCTTGGCCCTCAGTGCGGTCTTGCCCACCAACATACCGCCGGACCAGCGCTTCATGCTCATCGTGGCCATTCTCGGTTTCATCGGCTGGGCAGGCTTGGCCCGGGTGATCAGGGGCATGGTCTTGTCCATCGCCAAAAGTGAGTTTGTGGCCGGGGCGGAAGCCATAGGCGCGTCTCAGCCGCGCATCATTATCCGGCATATTCTGCCCAATACTATGAGCTATGTGATTGTCAACGCCACCCTGTCCATTCCCGGCTTTATCCTGTCGGAATCGGGCTTGAGCTTTATTGGGGTGGGCATTCAGCATCCGGTGGCCAGCTGGGGCAATATGCTTTCCGAAGCGTTGAACCTCTCTTCGCTGACCCGCTATCCGTGGCTGTTGGTGCCAGGGTTCTTCATCTTCATCACCGTCTTGTCCTACAGCTTCTTCGGGGACGGCGTGCGGGATGCCCTGGACCCCAGGAGTCGCACCGTCTAACAGACCCCGTGAAACGTTTGAGGGTGGAATGGAGATTCCACCCTTTTGTCGAACCTTCCCTTGTGTCTGGAATGTAAAGGCCGTTAAGCCGCTGTTCTGGGAATAAAGTCTGTGCGTTCGGCAGGACATAGGGCTTTT
>DGEY01000068.1:27964-29834 GCA_002391385.1 Firmicutes bacterium UBA3914
AAATCTTTAAAAGGGGGAATATAATAAGACCATGAAAAGACATATCTTCATCTGGACGCTGCTCTTGACACTGATCATCGGTGCTGGAGTGGCCAGCGCTGTAGAGCTGCTTGATCCGAGAATTATCAACCTGGCTGAAGAATTCGGTATGGAAGTGGGCCGTTACGGCGGTACGATGACTGTCCATGGCGGCGCCAGCGGTCCCAAGACCTTTAACCCGCATCGTGCTGCAGAAACGTCCAGTACCGATGTGACCGACCGCATCTTCGAAGGTCTCGTCACTTTGCACCGTGACACCGGTTTGGTCATGCCCAAGCTGGCCCGGGAGTACGAGATCAGCGAGGACGGCACGGAAGTAACCTTCTACCTGCGCCGCGGTGTGCAGTGGCACGATGGTACAGAGTTCACGGCCGATGACGTCATCTTCACCTTTGACGTGGTCTATGACCCGGCTGTCGGCTCCAACTCCAGAACTGGCTTGCTCATCGACGGCCAGCCCATGAAATATGAGAAGATAGACAAGTACACGGTGAAGTTCACCCTGCCGCGTCCCCATGCTCCCATCATGTTCAGCATCGGGACACCCATCGTTCCTGTGCATCTCCTGGGCGAGGCCCACAAGGAAGGCCGCTACCACGAGATGTGGGGTCTGGAGACTCCCCTGGAGCAGATCATTGGTACCGGTGCCTGGAAGATCGCTTCCTACCGCATCGACCAAGAGCTCATCCTGGTCAGGAACGACAACTACTATGAGTTCGATGAGGAGGGCAACCGCCTACCTTATCTGAACAGGGTCATCTTCCGCTACTATCCCAGCTCGGATACGGCAACTCTGGCCTTCTTCAACGGTGAGTTCGACTACATCGGCATTCCGGCCAACCAGTATCCTGAGTATGTGGATCGTGAGCCCTTCAGCCGCTGGAGCATTATCACGGCTGGTCCCAACCCTGGCACGAGCTTCATCGTCCTGAACCAGAATCCCAACGCTGTGCCTGAACCCAAGCTCTCCTGGTTCACCGATGTGAACTTCCGTCAGGCCCTCTACCATGCGGTGGATAAGGAAACCATCCTGGATATGGCCATGAACGGTATGGGCTACATCCAATGGAGCCCCATCAACATGAGAAATGAGTTCTTCCTGAAGAAGGACATCAAGATCTATCCATACGATCTGCAGTTGGCCCATGAGAAGCTGGAAGCTGCTGGCTACAAACTCGGTGCTGACGGCATCCGCCGCGACCCCAACGGCAACCCCATCGAGTTTGACCTGATCACCAACCCAGGTGTACCCATCCGCCAGATCGTGGGCGAGCTCTTCCAGGAAGACCTCGCAGCCTTGGGCATCAAGGTCAACTTCAACCAGATCGACTTCAACGTGGTCGTGGAGAAGCTGACAGATACCTTTGAGTGGGATGCGATCATCATCGGTCTCACTGGAACCTTCGATCCCAACGGCGGCTCCAACGTCTGGCTCTCCAGCGGTAACCTGCATATGTGGTATCCGTATCAGGAGACCCCGGCCACCGAGTGGGAGGCCCGCATTGATGAGGTCTGGTTGGCGGCCCAAAGAGCCATGGATCCCGAGGTTCGTCGCGAGTACTACTACGAGTTCCAGGACATCGTAGCCGAGTATGTACCGCTACTGTACACCGTAACCTCCGAGAACATGGTGGCTGTACGTGACCATCTGCGCAACGCCTTCCCGGACGGCATCGGCGGTTCCGTAGGCAGCGCTTGGAACTACATCTGGGTCGACAGATAAGTTCCAGCTATCAGCGTACAATACCAGGAAGGCACCCGTTAGGGTGCCTTCAGTCGCGGTGCGCCCGGCATGTCTACCGAGCCGATGGGTTGAGAGAAACCCTACCGC
>DGEY01000094.1 GCA_002391385.1 Firmicutes bacterium UBA3914
TGGCTGGGGGATGTGGCCGTGGTGGCCTGGTTGGAAGAGGAGACCGTGAAGGTGGCCTTGGCCAACGGGGGCCGTTCCCGGGTTACCATCACCCTGTCTCCAGAGGGCTGGGATCAGCGCTGGCGTCCCTTCTTTTCCGACCGCACCATTGTCGTGTCCGCCCGCACAGTTGTGATCGAGGCCTTTCACCTCAACTCCACCTGGCGCGGCGAGCCCCTGGCGGTGCGCTTGAACGCCTGGGATAGGACCGCGGTGGTGGACGTGCAGACGTCAGAGATCTTCAGGCCCCAAGCCTATGTGGTGCGCGCCCAGGATGAGGTGCAGGTGTTTGTTGATTTGGGCTTCCTGGCTGCGGAGCGGGGCGGCGCGTACCTGGTTGTGGATGAGAACTACTGGGGCTTTGGTGAAGGTGATGTGGGGGAAATCGCAGTGGACTCGGTGGAAGGCGGGTTCTTCTTCTCGCCGGTGCGCCGGCGGGTGGAGTGGATGGACCCCTACATGGTCCTTTCCATGCGGGCTCCCCGGGCCCAGCGCGGGGTAACCACCTTCACGTTCAACCTGTACAAAGTCCAGGAACGGCCTGAACAGCGCTATCTCGAGGAGGAAGTTGCCGGGCCGACCATTTTGGTTTACGATAGGTCCATGGCCTATCAGGACAACACCCATCTGAGCTCACCGCCTGCTTTGAACCGGAATTGGCGGCGGTAGTGAGTGGATTGCAGTACCCTCCACTTCGGCGGGCCGTGGCCCGCCAGGTGGAGGGTTTTGCTGTCTAGGGGCGGCAGGTAGAAGCAAACTATTGTGGAATAAAGGAGGGTACCGCGGTACCGCGGCCCCAGGGAGGTGCAGATTGTTGGGCAAGGTTGATTTTGTCATCATCACCGGTCTATCGGGGGCAGGCAAGACGCAGGCCATGAAGGTCCTGGAAGATCTGCAGTTTTTCTGCATCGATAATCTGCCGCCTGCCCTTTTACCCCGCTTAGTGGAACTGCATGTGCAGAGCCAGAGCGCCCGCCAGTATGCCATCGCCATCGACATTCGGGTGCGCGAGTATTTCAGCGATTTGCGCCGCTCCCTGGAATGGCTGGAGCGCAGCGGGCATTCCTACAAGATCATTTTCCTCGACTGTTCCGATGCGGTATTGGTGAAGCGCTACAGCGAAACCAGGCGCCTGCACCCGCTGACCAAAAGTGAAGGCGGAACGCAGAGTATTTTCCAGAGCATCGCCGAAGAAAGGCGCCTCCTGGCGGACGCCCGGGAGATGGCCGATGTGGTCATCGACACATCCGAGCTGCGCCCCATGGACCTGCGGGTGCGCATCAACGAGATCTTCGCGGGTGCACCGCTGCACGAATCTGTGTTTGTAGATCTGTTCTCCTTTGGGTATAAATACGGTGCGCCCATCGATGCAGATATCGTGTTCGATGTCCGCTTCATCCCCAATCCTTTCTATGTGGATGAACTGCGTTCCCTTACGGGCCAAGATGCGGCGGTTGCGGAATACGTGCTGCAGTGGCCGGCGACGCAGGAGTTTCTCGAGAAGTTCGTCGACCTCATCTGCGAGCTCCTGCCCAACTATGCCCGGGAGGGGAAGGGACGCTTGACCGTCGCCATCGGCTGCACTGGCGGTCAGCACCGCTCGGTGGCCATCGCCAATGAGCTGGCCAACCGCCTGGAGGCGCGGCGGATCAAGGTCCGGGCCAGGCATCGGGAGCTGGGGTGGAGCGTATCGTAAGCCGGAGCAACGAAGCTGAAGGGTGAGTCTATGGATCGCGCTGAAAGAATGGGAACGGAAAGGGTTCTGCCCCTGCTGGTGAAGTTCTCCCTACCGGCCATTGTGGGGATGCTGGTGCAGGCCCTTTACAACGTGGTGGACCGCATTTTTGTAGGTAACGGCGTGGGCCCCCTGGGTTTGGCGGGCCTATCCTTGGTTTTCCCCATCATGCTGGTGCAGATGGCCTTCGTGATGCTGGTGGGTCTGGGCTCTACGGCTTTGATCTCCATCCGCCTTGGGGAAGGCCGCAAAGAGGAAGCGGAGAAAATCCTGGCCAATGCCCTGGGACTGCTGTTGCTTGTGGCTCTAGCGGGAACGACGGCAGGTATGCTTTTCCTAGACCCGGTGCTGAGGTTCTTGGGGGCCAGCGAGGCGGTGATGCCCTATGCCCGGGATTATCTGGGCATCATCTTCTACGGCGCCATTTTCCAAGCGGTGGCCTTCGGGCTCAACCACATGATCAGGGCCCAGGGCAGCCCCGCTGTGGCCATGGGCAGCATGCTTATCGGTGCCATCTCCAACACGATTATGGATGCCATTTTCATCCTCTATTTCGGCTGGGGCGTCAAAGGGGCGGCTTTTGCCACCATTTTGGCCCAGGCCTTCTCCGCGACCTGGGTGCTCTCTTACTTCCTGCGGGGCAAGAGCCAGCTGCGCTTGAACTTCCGGGCCGTGCCTAGACTGGAACTCCCCATCGTTCGGCAGATCGTCTCCCTGGGCTTTGCCCCCTTTGCCATGCAGCTGGCTTCCAGCGTGCAGAACTTCATTTTGAACCAGAGTCTGATCCGCCACGGGGGAGATCTGGCCATATCCGCCATGAGCGTTGTCTTCAGCCTGAACACCCTGTTTTTCATGCCCATCTTCGGCATCAACCAAGGGGCTCAGCCCATTCTCGGCTACAACTACGGGGCTAGGCAGTATGATCGTGTCCGGCAGGCCTTTTTCTACGCGGCCGGGGCAGCCACGCTCATAGTCAATCTAGGTTTTCTAGCTACCAGGCTCTTTCCGGTGCAGCTTGTTTCCTTGTTCGGCAGGGGAGATACCGAGCTGATCTCCTTGGGTGTACAGGCGGTGAGTACCGTCATGATCTGCATGCCCGTGGTGGGCCTGCAGATTGTGGGGGCCAACTTCTTTCAGGCCTTGGGCAAGCCCAAAAAGGCGGCCCTCCTTTCCTTGAGCCGCCAGGTGCTGCTGCTGATCCCCCTGCTTTTGATCCTGCCCCGGTTTTGGGGACTTTCTGGAGTGTTTGCCGCCTATCCCCTGGCTGATGCAGGGGCCACGCTGGTTACTTCCCACCTGGTCTGGCGGGAACTGCAAGCATTAGGTACTGCCCCCGGGGTTGTGCCAAGTGAGGTGAAACCATGAAGATCTATCTGGCCCAGGAGAATCCAACGGTGGGGGATATCCAGGGGAATCTAGCCAGGCTGCGCCAGATTGTGCAGGAGAACCAAGATGCAGATCTGATCGTTTTTCCCGAGCTTTACCTGGCGGGTTATCCCCCCGGCGATCTGCTCCTTGGCCAAGGCTTCTTAGCCCGGCTGCGGGAGGCTGCCGGGGCCCTGGTGGAGTTCTCCCAAGGGTATCCCGAACTAACCTTGGTTGTGGGTACGCCTTGGCAGGAAGGGGAGAAGCTCTACAATTCAGCCCTGGTGCTCAGGGGCGGTGCCATCCTGGGCGTTCAGCACAAAAGGCAGCTCACTTCCTTTAGGCTCTTTAACGAACCGCGCTATTTCAATGCCGGCCGGGACAGCCTGATCATCCCCGTTCAGAACCGCGCCCTGGGTATTGCCCTGGGCTTGGAGCTGGATAGCAGGCTAGCTCTGGAGCTCAAAAGGCAGGGGGCCGACCTGGTGATCAACCCCCGGGCCGTACCCTTCCAGGCAGGGGAAGAGCAGCAGCGGCTGGAATCCCTCCGGCAGCTGGCGGCAGAGGTGGGCCTGCCCCTTGCCGCCGTGGGCCAGGTGGGGGGCAATGATGGACTTATCTTTCCCGGCGGGAGCCGCGTTTTCAATGAGCAAGGTCAGCTCTTGGCCGCCCTGCCACACTTCGCGAGCGGAGGGGAACTGGTTGATCTTGAGGCCCCAGACAAGCCGCTGGCGGAAGGTGCCGGGGATGAAACCACCTGGATTTACCAGGCCTTGGTTTTGGGTCTGCGGGATTATATTAACAAGTGCGGGATGAAGCGGGTGATCATCGGCCTTTCGGGAGGCCTGGATTCCGCGGTGGCCGCCTGCATCGCAGCTGAAGCAGTGGGGCCCGAGCGGGTGTGGGGGATCACTCAGCCCGGCCCCTTCTCCAGCCCCAAAAGCGCCCGGGATGCGGAGGCTCTGGCCCGCAATCTGGGCATCAGATTTGATGTTTTGCCCATCACCGAGCTCTACCACGCTTTCTTATCTTCCTTGGAGAAGCATTTCGCCGGTACTGAGCCCAACGTGGCTGAAGAAAATATCCAGGCTCGGCTGAGGGGTGGGCTTTTGATGGCCCTTTCAAACAAGTTTGGAGGGCTTGTGCTCTCCAACAGCAACAAGAGTGAACTGGCGGTGGGTTACTGCACCCTCTACGGAGATATGTGCGGCGGCGTGGCGGTGCTGGCTGATGTGTACAAGACCATGGTTTACCAGCTGGCGCATTACATCAACCGTGGGGGGGAAATCATTCCCGAGAACACTATCACGAGACCCCCTTCCGCGGAGCTCCGGCCCAACCAGCGGGATGAAGACTCCCTGCCCCCCTACGCCATCCTGGACGGGATCCTCGCAGCTTACCTGGATGAGGGTTTGAGCCCCGAGGAGATTGTGGCCCGGGGTTATGCTGAGGATACGGTGCGCTGGACAGTTAAGGCGGTGGAAGCCGCCGAGTACAAGCGGAGGCAGGCGGCCTTGATCTTGCGGATCACAACGCCCAGCTTGGGCTGGGAACGCCAGATGCCCCTGGCCGCCGTGAAGGCCCTGTAAAGGAGGCCCCCAAGAAAACCCATGAAGGAAATTACCGTGATTTACGAGGATAATCATCTGTTGGTGGTGGTAAAACCCCCCAACCTGCTCTCCCAGGCCGATCGGACGGGTGACCCGGATCTGCTTTCGCTTCTCAAAGACTATGTGCGGGAGCAGTACAACAAGCCCGGTAACGTCTACCTGGGCCTGGTGCACCGCCTGGACCGTCCCGTGGGCGGGGTGATGGTGGTGGCCAGGACTTCCAAGGCGGCCAGCCGCCTATCGGCCCAGATCAGGCAGGGGTCCTTCCACCGCAGTTATCTAGCGGTGGTCCACGGCTACCTGGAAAGCCTGGAGGGTACCCTCAGCGGCTATCTGCTCAAGGACCGGGAGCAAAACCTGGTCAGGCAGGTGAAACCGGGAACCAGGGGGGCCCAAAGAGCCCAGCTCCATTACCAGGTGGTGGGGATGCAGGGCGGGCGCAGCCTGCTTCGGATCAAGCTGGAAACCGGCCGCTCGCACCAGATCAGGGTCCAGATGGCGCAGCTGGGCCATCCCCTGGTGGGGGACCGGCGCTACGGGCCCCCCAGCCGGGAGCGGCAGATCGCCCTCTGGGCGGAAGAACTCAGCTTCAGGCACCCCACCACGGACGCGCTTCTGGAGTTCAGGGAGCCGCCCCCCCGGGTCAGGCCCTGGGCCGCCTTCCAGGATGTTTTAGCTTTCAACTAGAAAAGGGAAAAGCCCAAACGCTTTCATGGCGCTTGGGCTTTTTTGGGCTTGGGTTCCGTCTATTCTTCAGGTAAGTACGCCCGGAAGGTGGCAGAGACGGTGGCTGTGATCTGCAGCTGGCCGGGGGCGAAAGAGCCTTCCTGGGCGGACATGGCCTCCAGGCCCATGCTGCTGTAATCGGTTCCGTAGTAGTAGGTTTCTTCCACCGCCTCCAGAATCAGCTCCTGGGCAGAGTTGGCCTCGGCGATGATGCCCGCCTTCCACCAGACCTCATCCATGGCCCGCTTGAACGCTTCCTCCTTGGGGCGGCGGTAATCCTGCACGCCGTAGCTGAGGCCGTAGATGATGTTGGCCCCCGCCTGGGTTGCTTCATCCAAGAAGGCCGCTACCCGCGTGAGGTCAAGGATCTGCACCTCAAACACGTGCCGCACGGAAAAGCCCGTGGGAACAAACTGGCCGGTTTCCTCATCCCACTGCTCGTTCTGGTACATGGTGAACTCTGAGGTTTTCACCAGTTCCGGAGCGGTATACTTGGAGAAAACCTCTAGGAGCCGCTCCACCGCTTCGTTGCTCTGGCCGAGGGCTTCTTGGGCCGTCTGGCCATCGCTCTTGGCCCCCACCCACAGCTGGGCCTTGGTGGGTGGAACCGTGACCACCCCTGAAGCTTGAACCTGGATGGTAAAACTCCTGGGCGAGGCGCTGGCTGCCGCCGTAAAGGTCAGGAGCAGCACGAGGGTGAGCATCAACAATACACTGCGCCGCATGGCTTTCACTTCCCTCTCTCGGTGTTATTATACCCTTCGGGCAGGTCTGTTCCTTTGTGGGGCACTGATCCGCATGGAGTTGAGCACTGCCAAAAGGGTTACTCCCACATCTGCAAACACGGCTTCCCAGAGGGTGGCCAGGCCGAGGCCGCCTAAAAGGAGCACCGCGAGCTTGACCACAAGGGCCAAAGCGATATTCTGCCGCACGATGCGGTTGGTGTTCCTGGCTGTCCGAACGGCCTTGACCATATCGTAGGGGTCATCATTCACCAGTACCACATCGGCCGTCTCGATGGCTGCCTGGGAGCCCAAGCCCCCCATGGCCACGCCCACATGGGCGGCGGCCAGGGCCGGGGCGTCGTTGATCCCATCCCCCACGAAGGCGACCTTGCCGCGGCGGGTCTGCCTGATACGCTCCAGCTCCGCCGCCTTTTCGTGGGGCAAAAGCCCGGCGCGCACTTCATGGACACCCAGTTTGCTTCCTATCTCTTCCGCCACCGCGGGGCTGTCTCCGGTGAGCATAACCACTTCCATACCCAGGGCCTTGAGCTCCGAGACCGCTTGAGCTGCCCGTTTCTTGGGGGCATCCACCAGGGTGATGGATCCCCCGTAGCGGCCATCGACAGCCACGTGCACACCTGAGTGCCCCTGGTCCTGGGCTACCTGGATGCCCTCCTGCTCCAGCAGCTGCCTGCTGCCCACTAGGATCTCCCGGCCGTGCCAAGCTGCCTTAACGCCAAAACCGGACAGCTCTTCTACGCTGGTGATCCCTGCGGTGTCCACCGCACCGCCGTAGGCCCTGACGATGGACTGGGCCAGGGGGTGGGTGGAAAAGACTTCGGCATGGGCCGCCGCCTCCAGCACCTCTTCAGCGGTAAAGGGTTCCTGGGCTGTGATCGCTTCCACGCTGAACTGGCCGGAAGTGAGGGTTCCCGTTTTATCGAAAACGACGGTACCTGTTTCGTGCAGAGCCTGCAGGTAGTTGCTGCCCTTGACCAAAACTCCCTGCCGGGAGGCCCGGCCGATACCCGCGAAAAACCCCAGGGGAATGGAGACCACCAGTGCGCAGGGGCAGGAGATCACCAGAAAGACCAGGGCCCTGTAAACCCAGTCTTTGAGCAGGCCGCCGAAAAAGACGGGCGGGATAAGTGCCATCAGCGCAGCCAGGCCCACCACCGCGGGGGTGTAGTAGCGGGCGAAGGTGGTGATGAAATCCTCAGTGGGTGCCTTGCGGGCCGCTGCGTTTTCCACCAGTTCCAGGATGCGGGCGGCGGTGGAGTCTTTGGCCAGCTTCTCAGTGGCAATGGTCAAAAGGCCGCTGAGATTCACAGAACCGGCCAGTACCTCTTGCCCGGGCTCAACAGCCGTGGGCAAACTTTCACCGGTGAGGGCGGAGGTGTCCACTGCGGAGGTTCCCGAGAGCACCCGGCCGTCCACGGGAATGCGTTCACCGGGCCGCACCACCACCACATCTCCGATCCGCAGGTGGGCGGCGGGTACTTCCCGAATCGCTTCCCCCTCTTTGAGGTGGGCGGTTTCCGGTGTAACGGCCAGCAGGGCAGCGATGGAGCGGAGGGAGCGGTCCACCGCCAGGTGCTGCAAGAACTCACCGATGCGGTAGAAGATCATGACCGAAGCGGCTTCGGGGAACTCGCCAATGGCCACCGCCCCCGCAGTGGCTATGGTCATGAGGAAGTTCTCATCGAAAACCAAGCCCCTGCGCAGCCCGCCCAGCGCGGTCAGGATGATTTCTGCCCCCGCGAGGAGGTAGGCTGCGAGGTAGAGGGCCGGTTTGGAGGGGGCGGGGACCAACAGGGCAGCAAGGAAGCTCGCAATCCCCAGGGCCAGGCTGATGTTGCGGGGGGTAAGGAGTGCGGGCTGGCTGCGCTCCAGCTTCTGTTCGGAGACGGTGATCCCCGGTTCCACCTGGGCCACTGCGTTTTGCAGGGCCTGCTTCACCTCTTCTTTGCTCCTATGGCCCACTTCCAGGAAAATGCGGCTGGAGGAAAAGTCCACCACTGCCTCCTCCACCGCTTCCAGCGCCGCCGCGGCTGTTTCGATCTTGGCCGCACAGGCGGCGCAGTCTAAGCCTTCTAGATGGTATACCAGGCGCATGTGTTCCACCTCAATTGCGTTCTTGAATGTGCTGATACCCTTGGTCGAAAATGGATTTGACGTGATCGTCGTCCAGGGAGTAGTACACTACCCGTCCTTCCCGGCGAAACCGCACCAGTTTAGCCTGCTTCAGCACCCGCAGCTGGTGGGAAACGGCCGACTGGGTCAGCCCCAGCAGGTGGGCCAGGTCGCACACGCACATTTCCGATTGGAAGAGGGCGTAGAGGATGCGGATCCTTGTGGTATCGCCAAAGACTTTAAAGAATTCAGCGAGCTCAAAGAGGTCTTCTTCCGCGGGCATGCCTTGGCGCACCCTTTCCACCACATCTTCATGGATCACGGTCACATCGCAGGAGAGGTTTTCCTCGCCTGACATGTGCTTCCCCCCTTCCGGTGATATCTGAGCACTTGTTCATATATTC
>DGEY01000002.1 GCA_002391385.1 Firmicutes bacterium UBA3914
GGGGGGGTCGCTATGCAGGCTGCTGGATCGGCCAAGAGACTGTACATCTACACCGCAGCTCTGATCGTTACAGCCATCATCATCTGGTTTTGGGAGCCCACCGCGCTGGTTTACGGCATACAGCGGGGAAGCTTGTATGCGGTTGTGGCGCTGCCCCTGGCACTGATTCTGGGCATCTTGGGAGTGCTCAATTTGGCCCACGGCGAGTTTTTAACCGTGGGACTCTATGCAACTTACACCTTGTTCCGCAACTACGGCTGGGATCCCATGGCATCAGCGGTTCCGGTGAGCATTATCCTGGCTGTGGTGGGGATCGGGGTGTATCTGCTCACCGTGAGGCAGGTGCTCAAGGCGGGGCACCTCAGCCAGCTGCTCATCACCTTCGGCATCGCGCTGGTCTTAAGTGAGCTCTTGAAAAGCATCTACACCACCCAGCCCCGGGCCGTTTTCACCACCTACTCCTATGCCTTCACCAGGTTCGCCGGCGTGCGCTTTGGCATCTACGAGTTTGTGTACCTGGCCATTGCCCTGGGGGTTTTGCTTGGACTCCAGCTCTTCTTGAAGAAGACCCGCTTGGGCCAGGCCACCTTTGCTGTGGGACAAAACCCCACCGGGGCCGCCATCGTGGGCATTAACGTGCGCTTTGTTTACCTCTTTGTCTTCGGACTGTCCATCGCCATCGTGGGCTTGGTTTCCGCCTTTATGGTGCCCCGGGTCTCTGTCTTCCCCGGCGCGGGAACGCCCTTCACCATGAAATCCTTCGCCCTGACGGCCATGGCCGGTTTGGGCAACCTGAACGGGATTCTCCTGGCGGGCCTCGCCCTGGGGATCTTGGAGGCCATCGTTAACGCCATCCCCGGCGGGGCGGGCTGGTCCGATGTGGTGGTGTTTGGAGTTTTGATCCTGGTCATATTGTCCAGAGCATTTCGGGGGGCGAGATAATGGGGAAAAAAGCGATGATCATTGTCTGCATACTTGTGGCGGCGAGCTTGCCCCTCTACGCGGGCCCTTATTTCCTCAGTGTTTTTAACACCATCTTTGTCTACATGTCCCTGAGCCTGACCTGGGACATGATGCTCCGCACTGGACAGCTCTCCTACGGTACGGCGGGTCTGTTTGGCCTGGGCGCCTATTCCTCCGCGCTGCTGGTGGCGAAAGCGGGGGTGCACCCCCTGCTCAGCATCGTGCTGGGCGGGCTGTTCGCCGGCGTGGTGGCTTTCCTTCTGGGCTTTGCCGTACTCCGCCTGCGCAAAATCTATTTTTCCATCACCACCCTGGCCTTAACTTCCGTGTTTGCCGTGGTGATCAGGAATCTCCCCAGGCTCACCGGGGGCGCCAGCGGCATGGTGCTGCCTTCAGCCCTGTTTAGCGGTGATGCGGCCAAGAACTACTGGATGGTCTTCGCCCTGGCCCTGGGGGTGATCGGGATTTCCCTGTGGCTGAGCAGGAGCAAGACCCATTACGCCATCAACGCCATCCGGAATGATGAAATCGCCGCCCGTTCCAGCGGGGTGGATGTCTTTAAGTACCTGCTCTTTATGTTCGTGCTCACCTCCAGCATCCAGGGAGTGATCGGCGCCTTCTATGCCCAGCAGTACGCCTTTGTGCAGCCGGAAGCCACCTTCTCCATGAACTTCCTGCTGCTGCCCCTGGCCATGGCCTTGGTGGGAGGCGTGTACTCCACCAGCGGGCCGGTGGTGGGGGCGGTGGTTTTGGGCGTGGTATCCGAGTACCTGAAGCTGATCATGCCCTACGGCCACCTGGTTGTGTATGGACTGATTATCGTGCTGGTGGTGCTGTTTATGCCCCGGGGCTTAACCAGATTTGTGGCCAGGCAGCTGGCTAGAAGGGGGAGGGTTGGAGGTGCAGACCGTGCCGCTCTTGGAAACTAGGAATCTAGAAAGACGTTTCGGTGGGCTGTTGGCAGTCAAAGATCTGAGCTTCTCCGTGGGCAGAGGGGAAATCCTGGGCATCATCGGCCCCAACGGGGCAGGGAAGACCACGGTGATCAACTTGGTGGCGGGGATTATTCCCCCCACTGGCGGACAGATCCTGTTTAAGGGCCAGCGGGTCGACCACCTGCCCGCCCATGCCCGCAGCCACCTGGGTATTGCCCGCACGTTCCAGAACGTGCGCCCCCTGGAGGACTTCACGGCCTTGGAGAACATCATGGTGGGGGCCCTGTTCGGCCGGGGTCAGAACCTGGCCCAAGCCCGGGCCACCGCCCTGGAGATCTGCGAGCTGATCGATCTGCCGCATTACGACCGCCCTGTGGACAATCTCACCGTTTTGGATCTGAAAAAGGTGGAGATCGGCCGGGCCCTGGCTGCCCAGCCTGACCTACTCTTTTTGGATGAACTGATGGCCGGTCTCAATGCCGATGAGACCAGGGAGATGATCGCCGTGGTCCGCCAGCTCCAGCGGCGGGAGATCACCATCGTGGTGGTGGAACACATCATGGCCGTAGTGAAAGAACTCACGGAGCGGTGCATCGTGCTGGACGGCGGCACCATCATTGCCCAGGGCAGCTACGCAGAGGTGGCCGCCAACGAACGGGTGATCGAAGCTTACCTGGGGAAGGAGGCGTAGCATGCTGGAAGTGAAAAACCTTTCCGTGGCCTACGGGAGGATTCAGGTGATCTGGGACCTATCCCTAAGTATCGGTAACAACGAAGCTGTGGGCATTTTCGGCCCCAATGGCGCGGGAAAGACCACGCTGATCAACGCCATCGTGGGGCTGGTCAAGGCCAAAGGGGGCGAGATCACCTTTGACGGCCGGCCCATCCTGGGTCAGGACACCCACACCATCGCCCGGGGCGGGATCGTTGTGGTTCCCCAAAACCGGGAGCTCTTTCCCTTCATGACCGTGCGCGAAAACCTCCGGCTGGGCGCCGCTTACATCCCCCATGCCCGGGAAAAGCTCGAGGAAACTTTGGACTACGTGTACCAGCTCTTCCCCATCCTCAAGGAGCGGGATAAACAGCTGGCCGGCACCATGAGCGGGGGACAGCAGCGCATGCTGGTGATCGGCAGGGCGCTCATGAGCAGACCCAAGCTGCTCATCCTGGATGAGCCTTCCCTGGGGCTGCAGCCCTCTTTGGTCACTGAGCTGTTTGACACGCTCAAGGAGATCAAAAAGAACGATATGGTCATTCTCCTGGCGGAGCAGAATGCCCGCCAGGGTTTGAAGGTGATTGACCGTGGTTATGTAATGGAAAACGGCCGGATTGCCCTGGAGGGCAGCGTCGAGGAGCTCTCCCAGGATGAACACATCAAAAGGGCGTATCTTGGAGTGTAGCTGAGGGAAAGCACAAGGAGGTAGATGCCATGCCGAAGGTGGAGTTGCGTGGAGTTGAACTTTATTACAGCCTAGATGGCCAGGGCCCGGAAACCATCGTGGTCCTCAACGGGATCATGATGAACACCCTGAGCTGGAATGAGTTTGTCCCCGTGTTCACCGCAAAGGGGGGTCACCGCTTTCTGCGGGTGGACTTCCGGGATCAGGGTTTTTCCAGCCCCTATCCCCAGGAGTATGATCTGTCCATCCATGTAGATGATCTCAAAGAACTTTTTGATCACCTGGAACTGCAGAAGGTGCACCTGGTTGGTGTCTCCTACGGCGCCATGGTGGCCCTGCTCTTTGCCCTCAAGTATCCCGAGTACCTGGCCACCCTGATTCTGGGTAACGCGGTGGCCCAGGTGACCAAGTTCCTTCAGGCGGCAGCGGATATCTGGGAGTATTCCGCCACCACCAACAGCGGGGAGCTGTTTTTCAAGCTGAGCATGCCCTTCATCTACTCTGATCAGTTCTACAGCCAGCACTGGCAGTGGCTGAAGGAAAGGGAGGCCATGTTCAACCAAATCCTCACCCCCGAGTGGTTCGCCGCCCTGCGCCGGCTCTGCCGCAGTTCCTATGAGTTCGATGTCCTGGACCAGATCCACTCCATCACCACGCCCACCCTGCTCATCGCCGGCACACGGGATATCATCACTCCCCTCGAGGAGATGAAAAAGATTCAAGAGAGGATCAAGGGCTCCCGCATGCTGATCATTGAGGGAGCAGGCCATGCCTCCTTCTATGAAAAGATGGATGAGTTTGCCGCAGCTGTGCTGGGTTTTGTGGCCCTGCACCAAAGCAGCTGAAGGCCCTTCCGCTAGTTCCCCCAGCCCTTGAGGGTGATGGCCCTGCTGGTCCCCGCTTCCAGGTGGAAGGGGCCGCTGGTCAGGGTGAGGGAGGCCGCGCCCATAAGCTCGATGGACGCTTCCAGGCGGTATTCCCCCTCCGGCAGGCTGGTTACCTCGAAGCTCAGCCTGTCGTCGTGGAGGTAGGCGGTCCAGATGGGCTCCGCCTGTTTGGCCCGGAAAAGGTTGATCTCGATGGCAATGAACTTGTCGATCCCCGCAGGCAGCTGGATTTCACCCCGGATGGAGGCAAATCTGTCCCGGTAAGAATCGATCAGCACCAGTGCCTTGCGGGGATTGACGATGTAACTGCCGTCTGTGCCCCGCTCCACGAAGTGGGGGAGATGCACATCGAAGACCAGTTCCAGAGCGCTGCCCTGGGCAATGGACAGGTTCAGCTCCGGTTTCAGCTGACCGCTGGGGACCTGGAGGGCCACCGTCTGCCCGTCTTTGAGGACGATGTAGTTGTGGAGGGGCCCGCCCGCCTGGTTTTCCTTCAGTTCCAAGCGGAGCTCGGTGAGCCGCCCCGCGGGAATGGTGGCTGTGCCCAGAAGCTGCTCCCGGAACCTCAGCTCCTTGAGGTTGATTTTCCCCGCGTCCTGCGGCATCAGAAGGAGCGTAACCCACCTGCCGTCCACCCGCGCGGTCACTTTATCCACGGTCACCCACACCTGGGCGATATCCGCCAGGGCAGGCGAGTCCAGACTGATCAGGGAACATCCCGCGGTCTCCGTTAGGTAGATGCCCACATTGGCTGTGCCGCCGGGACCTCCGCCCAAACACCCCGTCAGGATCAGTGCTGCCAATACCAACGTTAGAAGTTTCGCTTTCACCTTACTGCTCCTTTCTAGGCTGGCCCCCTCCCATACCATCCGCAGGGCGCGGCCTTGAGCTTAGGGTAGGAGGGGTCTGGCCGGCCAGGTAAAAAAAGGAAGGCTTGGACCCGCGCGGCTTGGGACAGGAAGCGCCCGCGACCAGGAAATCGAGGAGCACGCGCCGTATTCAAATTGGTGGGAACTGAGCTAAAAGGGGTGCTGCTTCATGAAGGTTTTGGGGTTTGCTTTGGCTGCCCTGTTCCTGCTTCTGGTGGTGGGGCTAACCGGGGCCAGCTTGCACTTTTACAACTTCGCCATCAAGCGGGGACCGAAGGCGTTTTTGGGCTCCAACCCTGATTTGCAGGCCACCCAGAGCCAAGCTGCTGCGGCCCCCGGCGGAACCGGCGCCCATTGGGTGGAAGAGCAGGACTATGAGACTTGGGAGATCCGCTCCCACGATGGTTTGAAGCTTGTGGCCTATTACATCCCGGCTGCCCGGCCCACAACCAGAACGGCCATCATCGCCCACGGCTACACTTCCCGGGGGAAGGCCATGGGGCGCTTTGCCCGCTTTTACCGGGAGGAGCTGGGGTTCAACGTGCTTTTGCCCGATGCCCGGGGGCATGGGGAGAGCGAAGGGGATTACATAGGCTTTGGCTGGCACGACCGCCTGGACTATCTCCGGTGGATCGAAGAGGTGTTGGCCAGGGTGGGAGAAGATGCGGAGATTGTGCTCCACGGGCTTTCCATGGGCGCGGCCACCGTGCTCATGGTAAGCGGTGAACGGCTGCCGGAGCAGGTTAAGGCGATCATCGAAGACTGCGGCTACACCTCCGTCTACGAGCAGTTGGGCTACCAGTTTCGGCGCATGTTCCGCCTGCCTGTCTTCCCCCTGCTGGATACCACCAGTTTGGTCACGAAACTGAAGGCGGGCTACAGCTTCCGGGAAGCCTCCGCCCTGAAACAGGTGCAAAAATGCCGGGTGCCCGTGCTGTTCATCCACGGATCCGAGGACGCCTTCGTGCCCGTGGAAATGGCCCGGCGGCTGTATGCAGCCTGTGCGAGTCCCAAGGAGCTCTTCATTGTGGAAGGGGCCGCCCATGGCACCGCCTATCAGTGGGCAGGGGAGGCCTATCAGGAAAAGGTGGAGCGGTTTATCGGAAGTTACCTGTAACCACTAGTTGAGTCCGTATAATTGTGTAAAATTGGTTTCCCCATGGAATAAAAGAAGCCATTTCTTGTGTCCCTCGGTTAGAATGAAGTTGCAACCATA
>DGEY01000070.1:0-1362 GCA_002391385.1 Firmicutes bacterium UBA3914
GCGCAACCGCCCCATCCTGGTCTTGGGTCCGTGAAACAAGCAACTGCGAGGTCTCAACCTACTAAACGTTGACGCTTACTTCATTGTTTTGAGCCCTTGACATCCAGGCTGGCCGTGGATATAATAAACATTGCCTAGGCGGCGTAGCTCAGTTGGTCAGAGCATACGGTTCATACCCGTAGTGTCGCTGGTTCGAATCCAGCCGCCGCTACCATAACTAAGCCACAAAACCCTACAAATTTCTGTGGGGTTTTTTATTTGCTTCGAAATTATTCAGATAATTTGACCGCGCATACGACCGGCTTCGACAAAATCCCCGCCGCTACCCTGCTATGCTGAAACGAGCAACCGGATGGGGATGATACCGTGTCCAAAATAGTACCTTCTCAACTGAGCTGGACAGAAGAGGGATTGGGGCTTGGACAGCTGGCTGCCCGCTGGGCCTATTCTCCCCCTGTCTGGGCAGTCTTCGGATTTCTGCTGGGTCGGAGCGCGATTTTTGGTGAAGTGTGGCCCTTCGGTCTGGCCTACGCCGCGGCTTGGCGGGCAGATAGGGGCTACCGTTCGGTCCTGCCTGTTCTGGGGGTAGCTCTGGGGCTCACCGCGGCCCTAGGTGTTTTCGAGTCCCTACCTTATTATACCGCCCTGGCCCTCATCTGGCTGTTCACCCGGGAGGAAGGCAGAGGGCGGGGCAGCTGGCCGCTGTGCGCTGCCCTGGCGGTGAAGGCTGTGGTGCATTTTCTCCTGCGCCCCATGCCCATCGTCTTTATTGTCGCCATCACCGAATGTGCCTTTGCCGTCTTTTCCCTGGGGCTCCTCAGGAGCCTGGTGGAGCGCTGCCTGGAGAGGCAGCTCGCCCATGGTGAGGTGTTCGTGTTCTTTGCCGCCCTGACCCTGCTTTTGGCCCTGGATTGGTCTTGGGGTGGGTTTTCCCTCCGGCTCTTTTTGGTTGCCTGGCTCCTGGTTGTGGGGGCCAGGCTCGGCGGGTTGGGAGTAACCAGCATCCTCGGCCTGTCGCTGGGGCTGATCCTCCTGCTTTTGGGGGAATCCACAGCTCTGGTGCTGCTCATTGTCACCGCCAGCCTCCTGGTGGGCTTTCTGAACAAGTTCTCCTGGGGTTCTTACACCGCGCTGTTTCTGGCTTGGATGTTCACCGTTCCCGGCCCGGTGGACGAGGGCACCCTCCAGTGGCTTTTGGTGCTCATGGCCGCCGTCTGGCTGGCCCGGAAGGTCCCCCGGGACAGGCTGGATGTTCTGGCCCGGCTTGTACCCGGCACCGAACCCTTCCGGCAGCAGGATCGGGGCTATGATGAGCACCTGAAGAGGGTGCTGGACCAGAAAATAGACGGCTACCTCACGGTC
>DGEY01000070.1:1632-3932 GCA_002391385.1 Firmicutes bacterium UBA3914
CCGGAGGCCCAGTTCACCCGGGAGTTGGAGGAGCGCTTGTTGGAACAGTTTGCCGGCGCCGACCTGGCTTACATCACCGCGCTGAGGTGTCTAGACGGCTACGAAATCTACGGTGCCCGGCGCAGCCCCTGCGCGAGCAGGTCCTTCTGCCGGGAAGTGGCGGACTACTGCAGCGGAACAGTCACCTCTCAGCGCTACACCGTTGTGGGCACCAGCTGCGCCGCGGGCATCTGCGGGTTCCAGATCGCCCCCTGCCCCGCTTACCGGGTGGAGATCGGCAAAGCCACCGTGGCCTCCAGCGGTATCTCCGGCGACAGCCAGGTCAGTTTTGAGATTTCCTTCGGCAAAGTGGTCATCGTCTTAAGCGACGGCATGGGCGTGGGGCTTAAGGCCCATACTGAAAGCAGCGTGACGCTGCGCCTGCTGGAGCGGATGATCAAGGCGGGCTACGATCTGGCCGCGGCGGTTAGTTTCATCAACCGCCTGCTCATGCTGCGCAATCAGGAGGAGATGTTTGTCACCATCGACCTAGTTGTGGTGGATCTGTTCACCGGTCAGCTTGAGTTTGTGAAAGTGGGCGCAGCCCCAAGCTTCATCAAGCGTGGGCGGGAAGTGGAGGTTATCGACAATCACGCCCTGCCCGTGGGCATGCTGGACCAGGTTGAGGTAGAACTGGATAGGAGAACGCTCAAAGAAGGCGAATTGTTGATCATGGCCACCGATGGGGTGCTGGAGGCCCAGCGCCACATAGCCCGCAAGGAAGAGTGGATGTGCTGGCAGCTGAGGGGACTGGACGCTGGGGAAGCGGATCCCGCCTCCTTGGCGGAAATGATCCTCGCCGATTGCATCGCCCAGGCCGATGGCCGGGTGGCAGATGATATGATGGTGGTGGTGGCCCGCCTCGTTCCCGCCCAGTGGGAAGTTGAGGCCTATAGGAGGGTGCAGTCCAGTGGACTTTGATCTGCTCACCGTTTTTCTGGAGAATCTGCAGGCCATGTCCGTGGCCAAACAGGAGCGCATTCTCATCGCCGTGAGCGGCGGACCCGATTCCATGGCGCTTTTGCATCTGTTTGTGCGCTGGAATGTCCGCAATATTGGCGCGTTCCATCTCAACCACGGCTTCCGGGAAACTGCCGCCCGGGACGCGGCCTTTGTCCGGGACTATTGCCGGGATTTGCATATTCCCGTGGAGATTCAGGAGTATGACATCAACCGCTATCTGGCAGCCAGCGGGGAATCAAAGCAGCAGGGCGCCCGTAAGATCCGCTACCAGCTGCTGAAGAACTTCGCGGAAGCGGGGGGGTATCACCGCATCGCCCTGGGGCACCATGGTGACGATCAGGCGGAAACTGTCCTCATGCGCATTTTGCGCGGGTCGGGACTGCACGGTTTGGGCGGCATCCCCATGCAGCGGGGCATGTTTATCCGCCCGCTGCTCACTGTGTCTAAGGAAGAGATCATCCGCTACTGCCAGTTTTTTGGCGTGCCCTATGTCCAGGATGAAACCAACTTGGAGCCCATCTACCTGCGCAATAAAGTGCGCCAGGAGCTGCTGCCCCTGCTGGCGGAGGAGTATAACCCGGAGATCATGACCCGCCTGGTGCAGCTGGCGGATCTGGCCCGGGAAGATGAACTGGAGCTGCAGACCCAGGCGGAGGAGATCTGCCGCAAGCACATGCGCTGGCAGCGGGGCCAGCTCACGTTCCCCCGGGGGCGCTTCTTGGAGCTGTCCACAGCCATGCAGCGCCGGGTTTTGCGCAGGCTCCTGGAACTCTACCGGGGGCATCTGCGGCAGATCAGCTTCGTCCATATTGAACAGTGGCGCCGCCAGATCCTGGAGAACCCCAGTTTTCAGCTGACCCTCCCTCAAGTTTGGGTGTCTGGAAACGTAGAGTATATCTTTGTGGGGACCTTTTCCGCCGAGGAATGGGAACCTGTGGAACTGACAGTACCTGGGCAGGTACAGGCCGGTGGCTTCACCGTAAGGGCAGAGCTGTGGGAGCGGGACCAGCTGCCCCCCAGGACAGAGGACTGTGAAGACTTCGACCTGGAGGAGCTCCAGCTTCCCCTGGTGATCAGGCCCCGCAGGGAAGGGGATCGCCTGCGGCCCTTTGGCGGGGCGGGCACGAAGAAGGTCAAGGACCTGTTCATCGAGGCCCGCATCCCGGTACAGCTCAGGGACTTCCTGCCGCTGATCTGCGATCAGGAGGGCATTCTCTGGATTCCCACCGTCCGCCGCAGCCACCGCGCGGCGCTGTCGGACTCAACCAGAAAGGTCCTGCGTCTGATTAATGTGAGTC
>DGEY01000070.1:4159-13804 GCA_002391385.1 Firmicutes bacterium UBA3914
ATTAATGTGAGTCATTCTTAATTTGTTGTCACACCTCTGCCCTTATGGTATAATTGGATGACGCACCGCTGTTGCCTTGGTATTGGAAGAGGGAGGGCAGAACTTGAATAGACTTCTCCGTGGAATCGGTCTTTATTTACTGATTGCCATCATTGCCATCTCCATCGTGAGCAATCTCTATTCACCGGGTAGTGTGGCCAAAGAGCTCTACTACTCCGAGTTGTTGCGATACATTGATGAAGATCGGGTTGCTTCGGCTCGCTTGGTGGGAGATCAGCATATCGAGGGCACCCTCAAGGATGGTACAAGCTTTGTGGCCACCATCCCTGTGGGCAAAATGCCCGATATTGCCGATCGTTTGGAAGAGAAAAACGTGCTGCTGGAAGCGGATCTTCCGCCGCAGCCGCCTTGGTGGATGGCGCTCTTGCCGAACCTGCTGTTTGTGGTGATGCTGGCCCTGGTTTGGCTGTTCATCATGAACCAGATGCAGGGGGGCAATAATCGCGCGCTCTCCTTTGGGAAGAGCCGGGCCCGCCTGCACCACGAGGACCGGCCCAAGGTGACCTTTGATCATGTGGCCGGAGTAGATGAAGCTAAGCAGGAACTAGTCGAAATCGTGGAATTTCTCAAGCACCCCAAGAAGTTCACCGAAGTGGGTGCAAAAATCCCCAAGGGAGTGCTTCTGGTGGGGCCTCCGGGAACGGGTAAAACGCTCCTGGCCAGGGCTGTGGCCGGAGAAGCGGGGGTTCCCTTCTTCAGCATCTCCGGCTCTGAATTTGTGGAAATGTTTGTGGGTGTAGGTGCCGCCAGGGTGCGGGACCTGTTTGAAAACGCCAAAAAGAACGCCCCGTGCCTGGTGTTCATCGATGAGCTGGATGCGGTGGGCCGGCAGCGGGGAGCGGGCCTAGGCGGCGGCCACGATGAACGGGAGCAGACTTTGAACCAGCTGCTGGTGGAGATGGACGGTTTTGAGACCAACACCGGCATCATCGTCATGGCGGCCACCAACCGTGCGGATGTGCTGGACCCGGCGCTGCTGCGCCCGGGGCGCTTCGACCGCAAAGTTGTGGTGGACCGGCCTGATCTCCAGGGCCGCCACGCCATCCTCAAGATCCATGCCCGCAACAAGCCCTTGGGGCCCGATGTGGACCTGGATGTTCTGGCACGGCGGACGCCGGGCTTCTCCGGTGCCGATCTGGAAAGCCTGCTCAATGAAGCAGCCATCCTCGCTGCCCGGGCCAACCGCAAGGTGATCTTCATGTCCGACTGCGAGGAGGCCATCGATCGGGTGCTCATGGGACCGGAGAAGAAGAACCGGGTCATGAGCGACATGGACCGCAAGGTCTTCGCCTACCACGAGGCCGGCCATGCGGTGGTGGCCCACTTCTCGGAGCACGGCGATCCTGTGCACAAGGTTACCATCGTGGGCCGGGGCAGCGCCGGCGGCTACACCATGATGCTGCCTGAAGAGGAGCGCTTCGTGTCTACACGGTCCAAGCTCTTGGACGATCTGGTGAATCTGCTGGGGGGCAGGGCCGCTGAAGATCTGGCCCTGGGCGAGATCAGCACGGGAGCCCACAACGACTTGGAGCGGGTGACCCGCATTGCCCGTAAGATGGTCATGGAGTGGGGAATGAGCGAGAAGCTCGGTCCCCTGACCTTCGGCCGCCCCAACGGCGAGGATCTGGTCTTTTTGGGCCGCGATATCTCCCGGGAGCGCAACTACAGCGAAGAGGTGGCTGCCCTCATCGATCAGGAAGTGCGGGAGATTGTGGAGTCCAGTTACGAAAAGGCCAAGGATCTGCTCATGCAGCACCGCGACAAGCTGGATCTAGTGGCGGAAGCGCTGCTGGAGCGGGAGACCCTCACCAGAGAGGAGTTCCTGGCCCTGATGGAAGGCCTGCCGCTGCCGGCGCCGCAGCCTGAGGCCCAGGTGCCCGAAACGGTCGCCGCTTACCAGGAAGAGAAGAAGAAAGAAACGGCGAGAGTGCGCAGCGAGCTCAGGCGTCCCGGGCCGGACCCGGTAGTGGGCGAAGCGTAGGCACTCACTGAAAAAAGCACAAAAGGGGCTGTTGCAGAATGTGGTTCATTCTGTACAGCCCCTTTTTTGTGTAGAATAACGAGAATACGGGCTCGCGAAGGAGCCCGTACCCAGAACGCCCCCTTTGATCCTTAGCGCAGGGAAGCTGGCTTGTTGCCCAAGGTAACTTCGATTATCAGCGTCCGGCCGCTCCTCAGGACCGTGAGGAGGAGCTGATCGCCGGTCTTGTGCTTGCTGATTTCATCGGCCACATCGTCGGTGGTGAAAACATCACGGTCTCCGATGCGGCGGATCACATCCCAGGGCTTGAGGCCGGCCTCCTCCGCGGGAGAGCCCTTAATCACATCGACAATCAGTACACCCTTATCATCGGGGAGCCGCAGCTGCCGGGCAATATTCTCGTCGATATTCTGATACCAGATGCCCAGCCAGGGTACGCTTACTCCGCCGGTGGTGATCAGCTCATCCAGCACCTCTTTGGCCACGTTAATGGGGATGGCAAAGCCGATACCCTGGGCCTGGGCGTGGACGGCGGTGTTGATGCCGATCACTTCACCTTTGATGTTCAAGAGGGGTCCGCCGGAGTTGCCCCGGTTGATGGCCGCGTCGGTCTGCATGAGGTTCTTGTAGACTTTGGGGACGCCCGTCTCGGAATCGTAGATGCTGATTTCTCTACCCTTGGCGCTGAGCACGCCCACCGTCACGGTGTGTTCGAAATCCCGGCCGTAGGGGTTACCGATGGCGATGGTCCACTCACCAACCCGGGCGGCGTCGGAATCGCCCAGGGGCAGGGTGGGGAAGACGTCACCGTTTTCATTGATGATGCGCAGCACCGCCAGGTCCAGGGAATAGTCGGAGCCGATGATCTCCGCCTCATACTCCCGCTCCAGCCCAGGTGCATCCACCACCACGGTGATGGTCTGCCCCTCGCCTTTGTTGCCTACCACGTGCTGGTTGGTGAGGACAATGCCCGACTCGTCAATGATAAAGCCAGAACCGGCGCTGGTGGGTGTCCTCTCCATGGGCTGTCTGTAGAAGGGATCGCTGAACCAGAAATCAAAGAAGGAACCGAAGGGATCCCAGGTGGAAAAGGGCCTTCTGTATGTGTCCACGGTTTCCGTGGGCCATACCACTGAGATGAACACCGTCGCGGGGCTGGCCACTTCGGCGATGTCCGCGATAATGTACGGATTGTCAGTGACGATGGGCAGGGGAGTGGTCTGCACCACGGTCTGCACTTCCGCCGGGGGCGCTTCCTGCGCCACCAAGCGGGCGTTGGGCAGCAGTTGGGCTGCCGCGCCTATGGACAAGACAACAGCAAGGATGAGCATGATGGTGATGATACGTTTCCTCATAATAATCCTCCTCCTGTGTTGACTAGTTTAATTATAACTCTTCGCAATAAGAGCTTACAAGTGAGTGTACTGTGCTGGGCTGTGTTAAGTGTATCCAAAGGGGGCAGAAAATAGTCCAGCGCTGGAAATCCACTCCATCTTGGGCTCGCCACACGGATTCGGACTTTGGAGAAGAAAAAGTGGGGGTGGCCACCCCCATTGAAAACAGTGCGAAATGTGGTACAATAGTTAGCGGGAGAATATGAGTTCCTGGTGGGCTCCGCAGGCTTCAAACCTGTTTGGGGGGTAACCTGGGTTATCCCCGGTGGGTTCGATTCCCATATTCTCCCGCCATTTTTTTAGCTGGTTTGGGGACGTCTGCCCAGGAGGCGCACGTCTCCTTTTCTTATGGTGATCCCTTGCGCGTCGAAGTACTCTAAAAAGGCCAGGGCATACTTGCGGCTCGTGCCCAGGCGATCCCGGAAGGCCGCGAGGGGAAAGCCGTTTTGGAACTCCGCTTCCGTAAAGAGCAGGGCCGCCACCTCCCCGGCGATCTCCGGGGTTGTCCAGTGATCGTTGGCCAGCGGGGTCAAGCGGTTCAGGCGGGCTCCAGCATAGATCAGTTCCTTGGAGTAGCCCCGTTCCAGAAGTTCGCTCAGGCTGGGCGGCTCGTAGGGGGTTTCTCCAATCAGCTCCCGCAGTTCCTGCAGCTTCTGCTCTTCCTGGGGAGATAGGGTAAGCTCATGCCCCTGGCTGCTGATGAATCCCTGAACCTCGCTGAGCTCTGGGATCTTCCTTAAGACCTGGTCAAAAAGGCGCGCCGGCAGGCCCGTGGCGGCCCGCAGGGTCTCTTTACTGGGTCCGGGGCTTAAGGGGTTTGCAGCGTGGAACTCCTTCACGGCTTCCAGCAGGTAGCTGCGGACTTTGGCAAACTGCCGGGGCGCCATGATAAACTCGCCCAGTTCCAAAAGCTGGGGATGGGCACCCAGCCCCGCCTCCCTGAACTGCGCCAGCGTCCAGTGGGTGCGGTCTTCCGCCCGCAGCAGGCTGTACTGCGCCGGATCCGCCTCAAGTTTGGCCTTGAGCTGGGCGAGGTCCAGGTGGGCCTCTGGTTTTTCAAAGGGAAAGAGGTGGCGCAGCCGCTCCGGCCCCACCAGGCGCAGGTTGTGGCCCCGCACAGGGATGCCCCCTTCGATGAAGGTTCCACCGCCTATGGTTTCCTGCAGTTCGCTGTGGCGGAGGATAAAGCGGTCCTGGAAAGTGAAATGGGCTGGTTCTTCCAGCTCCAGCTGGGCAAAGCCCTCCCCACCAGGTGCCAGCTCATCGCCGCCGAGAATCCTCACCCGGGTCAGGGTTTCCAAAGTGCCCACATAGAGCTTGACCATCTGCCCCGTGGCCAGCGGCGCGGGCGCCTGGGGCAGGACCTCGACAAAGGCGTTGATCAGGGAAAAATGGGGGCGGCGGCCGGGTAGGCTCAGATACATGCCCCTGGCCAGGTCGGCCTTCTCCACGCCGGTGAGGTTCACGGCGAGACGGGAGTGGGGAACTCCCTTTTCCACACTCTTGGTGTGGGTCTGCAGTCCCCGGATCCGGGCCTTGAGGCCCAGGGGCTGCACAGCGACTTCCATACCCACCTCCAGGCAGCCCCCCAGCAGAGTGCCGGTGACCACCGTGCCGGCTCCCTTAATGGTGAACACCCGGTCGATCCACAGCAGGGGATCCGCGCCCTCTTCTTCCCGGACCAGGGTGTCCAACAGATCGCCAATAGCTTCCTTCAGAACATCCAGGTTGAAGCCGGTCACCCCTGAAACGGGGATGATGGGACAGCCCCTCAGAGATGTGGCGGCAAGCCGCTCGGCGATATCGGCCTGCACCAGCTCCAGCCATTCCTCATCCACCAGATCCGCTTTGGTCAGGGCCACAAGTCCCCGCTTGATCCCGTAGAGGTTGAGAATATCCACATGTTCCTGGGTCTGGGGCATCCAGCCGTCGTCCGCGGCGATGACCAAAAGGACAAAATCCACCATGCCCACACCGGCCAGCATGTTTTTCACCAGGCGGTGGTGGCCCGGCACATCCACGATACCCACGGTCCCCTTGGGGAGGGTGAGCCAGGCAAAGCCCAGATCAACAGTCATGCCCCGGACCTGCTCTTCCTGGAGGCGGTCGGGGTTGATGCCGGTGAGGGCCTTAATTAAGGTACTTTTGCCGTGATCGATGTGGCCCGCGGTGCCCATTATGAACATGGTCTCACCCCTTTTTGCAGCAGTTTCACAACTTCTCCATCCTCCTCGACCTGCACTGTCCGGGGATCGAGGAGCACCCGGTCTTGGACAATGCGGGCCAAGACCGGCGGTTCATTGCTGCGCAGGTGAACCAGGAGTTCTTGGGCAGAAAGATGGGAACTGGTGAGGGCCAGAGCCCAGGAGGGAATGGTTTCTCCGGGCAGGGAGCCTCCGCCCATGGTGGAGGAGCAGGGGACAACCTCGCCCTGGAGTCCGGGGCCGAGGTTTTGCAGCCAGTTTTCCGCCCGGGCTTTCACCATTTCAGGGGGCAGGCTGGCCATCTCCCACAGGGGCAGACTCCCGTAGTCCTTCTCCAGATAAATCTCCAGCACCGCCTCTAAAGCGATGAGGGACAGTTTGTCGATGCGCAGGGCCCGAAGCAGTGGGTCCTTTTTGATCTTGGCCATAAGCTCCCGCCGTCCATGGATAATGCCCGCCTGGGGGCCCCCCAGGAGCTTGTCGCCGCTGTAGGTGACAATGTGGCTGTGCTCCAGGGCGGTGGTAACCCGCGGCTCGGGGAAGGGCGGAAAAGAGCCGCTGCCCAGATCTTCGATCAAATACAGTCCATGGTCCCGGGCGAGCTTGGCCAAGTCCTGCCTGGGCACCGATTCCGTGAAGCCCACGATGGTGTAGTTGCTAGGATGGACCAGGAGGATGGCCCTGGTTTCCGGGGTGATGGCCCGCTCGTAGTCGCTGAGCCTGGTGCGGTTGGTGGTGCCCACTTCCACGAGGCGGCAGCCGCTGGCGGCCATGACCTCCGGAACGCGAAAACCTCCGCCGATTTCCACCAGCTGCCCCCGGGAGACGATCACCTCACCGCCTGCGGTAAGGGCCTTGAGCACCAGCAGCACCGCTCCGGCGTTGTTGTTCACCACGATGGTATCGTTTTCCGCGGCCTGCTCCTCTAAAAGCAGGCTGAAGAGCCGGGCCGCGCGGGTATAGCGGCTGCCTCTGGTTCCAGAAGCCAGATCCAATTCCAAATTGAAGTAGCCCCGGCCCAGGGCCTGCAACCGCTCCAGGGCGGCGGCGGGCAGGGGGGCTCGTCCCACATTGGTGTGGATCAAGACTCCCGTGGCGTTGATCACCGGCTGGAGCCTGTTCCAGCTGCTCTCTTCCAGCCGGCGGACCACCCGGGAGGTGATCTCTTCAGCTGAAAGCTCCACGTGTTCGCGGGCGATTTCCGCCCTGATGCGCTCCAGCTCCTGCCTGATCACCGCGGTGGTCTCCGGGTGGGAGAGGTCCGCAGCGGCTTGCTTTACTGCCGGCTCCTCCAGAAGCTTATCAACGGCGGGGATCTGCCTGAATAGGTTGGACATCTAGCTCTCTCCCTTGTCGTCTGCTTACAAAACATGTATACGACAAAGGCGCCGGCCAACCCTTTTCAGCGGCGGGGATCTGCGTTTTTGGCGTAGGCCTGCTGCAGCACCGCCAAACCCCGCTGGCGGGCTTCAGGGCTGAGCCCCTTTTGCTGGCTGATGGCCCGCATGGCCGCGGCGATCAGCTCGGCCTTTTCCTTACTGCTCAGCTTGGTCATGATCCTTCCCTCCCTGGACATGGGTACTTTATAGTATGTCCAAGGAAGGCCAGATTATACAGAAAAATGCAGGACAATATAAAAAGAAAGGATCACCGCGGCGGCATCGGCAAGCAGGGCGGTGGCCAGGGTGTGCCTGGTGCGCTTGAGCCCCACCGAGCCCGCGTAAACCGTGAGCACATAGAGGCTGGTTTCGGTACTGCCCATCATGGTGGCCGCCAGGCGCCCGATGAAAGAATCGGCGCCGTAGGTTGCAAAGATTTGGGAGAGGAGCGCCAGGGAGCCGGAACCGGAGATAGGGCGGATTAAGGCCATGGGCAGGGCTTCCGGTGGAAAGCCCAGGCGGCTGGTGAAAGGCGTCAGGACGCGGATCAGCTGATCCAAGGCGCCGGAATGCTGGAACACCTGGATGGCCACGAGCATGCCCACCAGGTAGGGCAGGACCCGCAGCGCGGTCTGCCAGCCTTCTTTGGCTCCTTCCACAAAGCGTTCATAGATGGGCACTCCCCGGCTCAGGCCCCAGGCGGTGATGCCCAAAAGCAAAAGGGGAATGGCCCAGCGGGACAGCGCCTGCACCGCTGCGATCATAGGCGGGCCCTCCTCCGGGTCAAGCTGCGCAGGGAGGCATCGAGGATCACCGTCACCACCGTGGAGCAGAGGGTGGCCAATACGATGGGGCCGATAATATCTGCGGGGGCCCTGGCGCCGTGGCTGAGGCGCAGGGCAATGATGGTGGAGGGAAGCACCGTGAGGCTGGAGGAGGTCAGGGCCATGAAAGTACACATGGCATCGGAGGCCGTTTCTTTATGTCTGTTCAGCTCCTGGAGGTGCCCCATGGCCTTCAGCCCCAGGGGGGTGCAGGCGCTGCCCAACCCCAAGATGTTGGCGCTCATGGCCGCCAGCAAGGCGCCCATGGCGGGATGATCCGGCGGCACTTCCGGGTAAAGGCGGCGGGCCAAAGGACCCAACAGCCGGGCCAGGACCTGCATGAGCCCTGCATCCTGGGCGATTTTCATGACACCAGACCAAAAGGAGATGATACCGATGAGCCCCGCCGCGACCACAACCGCCTGTTCGCTGCCTTTGAGCACTCCCTCGGTGACCAGCTGAATATCGCCTTTGCTCGCGGCGGTAATCACTCCGGCGAGAATCATGAAGAACCAGATGTAGTTGATCATGCTACCCCTCCCCAACATCCTTATGCGTAAAGGGGAGAAAATAAGAGAAATCCGGAAGGCGGACCCCGTCTTTTTCTATGGGGGGCCAGAAGCACCCCTTTGACGTTCCCTGACCAATATCTTGGGACTTGATTCCTGCTGCCATTTCTGTGCATAATACAGTTAAGGTCAGTAATAGTCAAAGAAAGTTGGTGAGTAAGTGGGTACGCTGGCGGATCACATTGAAGCATATATCAAGCGCATGCTGCAGAACAGCGAAAATAGAAGTATAGAGCTTAGCCGTGCGCAGCTCGCCGATGTCTTTTCCTGCGTCCCCTCGCAGATCAACTATGTGCTGGCCACCCGCTTTACCCTGGAGCGGGGCTATATCGTAGAGAGCCGGCGGGGAGGCGGCGGCTACATCCGTATAGCCCACGTCCAGGTGGAAGACGATCTAACCCATGCGGTGAACCTGCTCAAGGGCATTGGCTCTCAGCTTTCCGAGCAGCGCATGGAAAGCATCTTGGCGCACCTGCGGGATTTGGGCCTCCTTTCTCCCCACCAGTGCCGGCTGATCCGGGGTATTGTGCAGCAGGAGAGCAGCAGCATCAGTCAAGGCAAAGATGTCCTCAGGGCCAGTCTCGTGCGTGCCCTGCTGTTTTACATTATTGAATCCGAGTCTTAGGGGTGGTAATTATGCTGTGCGACAAATGCGGGCAGAATGAAGCCACAGTGAAGTTTGTGCAGATCGAGAACAACAAAAAGACCGAGCTCCACCTCTGCCGAGACTGTGCCCAAGGGTATACCAGCTTTTCCCCGGGTTTCGATCTGCAGCAGCTGCTCTCCAGCTTGTTCCAGTCCCTTTCCCTGGGGCAGAAGACGGCCCCCGCAGTGGCGGCGAAGAAGTGCCCCACCTGCGGGCGGACCCTGGGGGATATCCAGCAGACGGGGCGACTCGGCTGCAGCAGCTGCTACGAGGTTTTCCGGGAGGAATTGAGCCCTGTACTGCGCAGGCTCCACGGGTCCGGCAGCCACACCGGCAAAGTCCCCGCCAGGGCCTTTCCCCGGGTGCATGCCACCCGGCAGATGGAGGAGCTGCGCAAACGGCTGGACGAATGCGTGCGCCTGGAGAAATATGAAGAGGCCGCAAGGCTCCGGGACGAGCTGCGGCTTTTGGAGAAGGAATTGGCGGGAGGTGAGGCCCGATGAGAGAACTTGCTTCCTGGATGAAGGAGCGGGGCCCTGAAGGGGATATCGTCCTGGGTACCCGCTGCCGGCTGGCTAGAAATCTGAG
>DGEY01000070.1:13994-23457 GCA_002391385.1 Firmicutes bacterium UBA3914
CAGGCCGCGGGGGTTACCCCTAAACTCAGCCCCGCCGGGTCCTTTACCTTCAGGGAAATGGCCACCATGGACGCCCTGGAGCGGGAGCTTTTGGTGGAAGAACACCTGATCAGCCCCAGCCACATGCAGAGTCCCGCACACAAGGCGGTGATCCTCAACGACCGGCACAACATCAGCATCATGGTCAACGAAGAGGATCATTTCCGCATCCAGGTGCTCAAGCCCGGCCTGCAGCTGGAAGAGGCCTGGCAGCGGGCGACACGGGTTGATGATCTCTTAGAGGAACACCTTGATTTCGCCTTTGACCTCAAGACCGGCTACCTGACCTCCTGCCCCACCAATGTGGGGACGGCCCTGCGGGCATCGGTCATGTTCCACCTACCGGCCCTGCGCAGGGTCAGGAAGGTGCAGGAGGTCTTGGGTGCCGTCTCTAAGTTCGGCTTAACCGTGCGGGGCTTGTACGGTGAGGGCAGCGATGTGTACGGCAATGTCTACCAGCTGTCCAACCAGATCACCCTGGGCCAGAGCGAAGAAGAGACCATCGAGCACTTGGCCCGCTTCACCTCGCAGATCCTGCACAGCGAGAGGCAGGCCCGGGAGTATCTCCTGGAAAAGGAGCGGCGCCTCACCACCGAGGACTGGCTGTACCGCTCCTACGGGGTTTTGCAGAACGCCCGCATCCTCAGCAGCCAAGAAGCCATGGAGCTGCTTTCCGATTTGAAACTAGGCATTGATCTGGGTATTATTCCCCACGGCGATCCGGAACTGGTCAAGCAGCTGATGGTGCAGATCCGAGCTGCCCACCTCCAGAGCATCATGGGCCAGCCCCTGCCGGCTCAGGAACGGGATCGCCTCCGGGCTAGTCTCGTCAGGGATACCCTGGAAAAGCACATGACCAAAACTCAGGAGAGTAGGTGACAATATGTTTGGAAGATTTACCGAACGCGCTCAGCGCGTCATGGTGCTGTCCCAAGAGGAAGCGCGCCGCCTGGGGCACAGTGTGGTGGGAACCGAGCACATTCTTTTAGGTTTACTGGCCGAAGGGGAGGATGTGGCCGCCCGGACCCTCCTGTCTTTGGGCATCAGCATCGATCAGGTGCGGGGCGAAGTGGAGCGCATCATCGGCCGGGGAGAAAGGCCCACAGAAGGGCCCATTGGCTTTACACCCCGCTCCAAGCGCGTGCTGGAGCTGGCCTTCGATGAGGCCCGGCGGCTGGGCCACACCTATATCGGCACAGAGCACCTCCTCTTGGGCCTGATCCGGGAAGGGGAGGGTGTGGCGGCCCAAGTGCTCCACAACCTCGGTGCCGACCTGGATAAGGTGCGGGCCCAGGTCACCAGTCAATTGGGGGGCGGCGGGCAGGCCAAGGTCCAAAAGGGCCGGACGGGCAAGACCCCCACCCTGGATCAGTACGGGCGCGATCTTACCGCCATGGCCAGGGAAGGAAAACTGGACCCGGTCATCGGCAGGGAGAAGGAGATCCAGCGGGTGATCCAGATCCTGAGCAGAAGGACGAAAAACAACCCCGTACTCATCGGGGAGCCCGGGGTGGGCAAGACCGCCATCGCCGAAGGGCTGGCCCTGAAGATCGTGAACAACGATGTGCCGGAAACCCTCAGCAACAAGCGGGTTGTTTCCCTGGATCTGGGCAGCCTGGTGGCTGGTTCCAAGTTCAGGGGCGAGTTCGAAGAGCGCCTGAAGAAGGTGATTGAGGAAATCCGCTCCGCGGGCGATGTGATCCTGTTTATCGACGAGATGCACACCATCATCGGGGCTGGCGCGGCGGAAGGTGCCATCGATGCTGCCAACATCCTCAAACCGGCTCTGGCCCGGGGTGAACTGCAGGCCATCGGCGCCACCACCCTGGATGAGTATCAGAAGTATGTGGAGCGGGATGCGGCCCTGGAGCGGCGCTTCCAGCCTGTGATGGTGGATGAACCCACTGTGGAGGAAACCATTGAGATCCTCAAGGGCCTGCGGGACCGCTACGAAGCCCATCACCGGGTGAAAATTAAGGATGAATCCATTGTGGCCGCCGCCAGGCTCGCCGACCGCTATATCAGCGACCGCTTTCTGCCGGACAAGGCCATTGACTTGATGGATGAAGCCGGTTCCAGGGTGCGCCTGCGGGGTCTCACTCCCCCAGCGGAACTGAAGGAACTGGAAGCCAAGATCGAAGAGACCATCGTGGAAAAAGAGGCGGCCATCAAAAACGAGCAGTTTGAGCAGGCCGCAAGCCTCAGGGATCTGGAGCAGAAGCTCCAAGCGGAACTGGAGGCGAAGCGGCAGGAGTGGCGCAAAGACCAGGGCCGCAAAGAGGCGGTGGTCACCCCGGAAGATATCGCCGAGGTGGTGGCCCACTGGACAGGGATACCGGTAACGGATATCGCCGAGGAAGACGCCGTGCGCCTGCTCAATCTGGAGGAAATCCTCCATGAGCGGGTGGTGGGCCAGGATGAGGCCATCAGTGTGATCTCCCAGGCCATGCGCCGGGCCCATGCGGGGCTGAAGGATCCCAAGCGGCCCATCGGCTCCTTCATCTTCCTGGGCCCCACCGGTGTGGGTAAGACGGAGCTCGCCCGGGCGCTGGCGGAAGCCCTCTTCGGCGATGAAGATGCCGTGGTCCGCCTGGACATGTCGGAGTACATGGAACGCCATGCTGTATCCCGCCTGATCGGTTCGCCCCCCGGTTATGTGGGCTATGATGAAGGCGGCCAGCTCACGGAGCAGGTGCGCAGAAAGCCGTACTCCATCGTGCTGTTCGACGAAATCGAAAAGGCCCATCCTGAGGTCTTCAACATCCTCCTGCAGGTGCTGGAAGATGGGCGGCTCACCGATGCCAAGGGCCGGGTGGTGGACTTCCGCAACACCGTCATTGTCATGACCTCCAATGTGGGCGCTGAACAGATCCGCCGGGAGTCCGGCATCGGCTTTAGGGTGGTGGAGGATGAACGCAGCGACTACCTGGCCATGAAGGACAAGGTTACAGAACAGCTCAAGCGCACCTTCCGTCCGGAGTTTCTGAACCGCATCGATGAGATCGTGGTCTTCCACGCCCTGAACAAGGTGCACATCAGCCAGATCGCCGATATCATGCTCAAGGAACTCCGCAAGCAGCTCGCGGACATGGATATCCAGCTGGTGATCACGGAGCAGGCCAAGGAGCTTCTAGCCAACAGGGGATTCGACCCCGATTTCGGGGCCAGACCGCTGCGGCGGGCTATCCAGAGGTATATCGAAAACCCGCTGGCGGAGGAGATCCTCAAGGGAACCTTCGGACAGGGGGGCACCATCACGGTGGATGCCCGGGAAGGGGAATTTGTGTTCTACTAGAGCCTCCTCCGCAGCATTTGAACCGCTAGAAAGGGAGGGCGCGCTGCCGACAGGCGGTTGTGCACTCCCTTTTCTGATGGTATAATAGAAAAAAGAAGTAAAAATTTGGGATCTTAGGAAGGGCAGTTCGTGGCTAGAAAAACTACCGTCTTCGTCTGTCAGTCGTGCGGCGCCGAAAGCCCCCGCTGGATGGGGAGGTGCCCTGTTTGTTCAGAGTGGAATACCTTTGTGGAAGAAACAGTGGCGCCCGCTCCTAAGCAGGCGCAGCGCTGGGTGCGGCCCAGCAAGCCCGTGCCTTTGACCGCGATCGAGGACAGCGGCCATACCCGTTTCAGTACGGGTCTGGAGGAGCTGGACCGGGTTTTAGGGGGCGGGCTGGTTCCCGGCTGCCTCGGCTTGATTGGCGGGGATCCCGGTATCGGCAAGTCCACACTGCTCCTGCAGGTGGCCAGCAGCGTCGCCCGGCGGGGCGGCAAGGTGCTCTACGTCACGGGGGAAGAGTCCCTGGCCCAGCTCAAGCTGCGGGCAGTCCGCTTGGGGGCGGTGGAAGAAAGGCTTGTTGCCGTAAGCGAGGCCGATACCGAAATCATCAGCGGCATCATTGAAGAGGAAAAGCCGCTGTTGGTCATCGTGGATTCCATCCAGACCATGTACGTGCAGGAGATAGCTTCGCCACCGGGCAGCGTGGCCCAGGTGCGGGAAGCTGCCGGCCGCTTTCTGCAGCTGGCCAAGGGCGGCGATACCGCCATTCTCCTTGTGGGTCATATGACCAAAGGCGGCAACCTGGCGGGGCCGAAGGTACTGGAGCACGCGGTGGACTTCGTCTTGTATTTCGAAGGCGATGTACATACATCTTTCCGCATCATCAGGTCTGTGAAGAACAGGTTTGGCTCCACCAACGAAGTGGGCATCTTTGTAATGAGCGGGCAGGGTTTGATCCCTGTGGCCAATCCCTCCGAATTCCTCCTCTCCCAGCGGCCCGTGGAAAGTCCAGGTTCCGTGGTGGTCCCCTACATGGAAGGTACGCGCCCGCTTTTGGTGGAAGTGCAGGCTCTGGTTACCCCCACCCCCTACGGAGGCAACCCCCGCAGACAGACCACGGGAGTCGATTACCAAAGGTTTTCCATGGTGCTGGCTGTTCTAGAAAAAAGGCAGGGTTATCCCCTGCAGACGCAAGATGTGTTTCTCAATGCTGCCGGCGGGCTGAAGCTGCAGGAACCCGCCTTAGATCTGGGCATGGCGGTGGCGGTGGCCAGCAGCATAGCCAACGTAAGTGTCCATCCCCTCTGCGCGGTGCTGGGGGAGGTTGGGCTGGCGGGGGAAATCAGGGCAGTAAGGGGAATGGAACAGCGCCTTAAGGAGCTGCACCGCTTGGGTTTCGAACGGTGCATCATTCCCAAGAACAATGTGCAGGGAAATGAACCTCTGCGGGTTCACGGTGTCGGGACCATTCAGGAAGCTCTAGAAATCGCTCTGGAAAAGAGAAGGTGAGTCCATGCGCGACGAGGAAGCCATTTACAAATATCTGCAGATGATAGCGCCAGGTACCCAGCTCTACGAAGGGCTGGAAAGCATCCTCAAAGCCAAAACCGGTGCCCTGATCGTCATCGGCGATACCCCTGAGGTCATGGCCTTGGTCAACGGGGGGTTTCAGATCGATGCGGAAATGCATCCTGCAGCCCTGTATGAGCTGGCCAAAATGGACGGCGCCATCGTCCTTTCCAGCGACGCTAAGCGCATTCTCTATGCCAATACGCACCTGACCCCCGACCCCATGATCCCCACCCAAGAGACGGGCACGCGCCACAAGACCGCGGAGCGGGTGGCCAAACAGACGGGCCAGATGGTCATTTCCATTTCCCAGCGCCGCAACGTGATTACCATTTACAAGGATAACTGGAAACACGTGGTGCGGGAAGTGAGCGTGATTCTTTCCAAGGCCAACCAGGCCCTGTCCACTTTGGAAAAATACCGGAGCGTGTTTCAGCAGTCCTTGACCAATCTCAGCGCTTTAGAATTCGAGGATCTGGTTACCCTATCGGATGTGACCACTGTGCTCCAACGCAGCCAGATGGTGAACAGGATTGCCAAAGAAATAGAAAGGTATGTAGTCCAGCTGGGTTCCGAAGGCCGCTTGGTCAAAATGCAGCTGGAAGAGCTCCTCGCGGACATCAAGGATCAGGGTCTGTTGGTGTTCAAAGATTACTACGTGGGGGAAAACCTTGCGGAGGCTTGGAGCCAGATGGAAGAGTGGGATTCAGACGACTTTCTCAATGTGGGCATGCTTTCTAAAGCTTTGGGGTACAGCAGCATCAGCAGCCTGGAACAGCCGGCTGCTGCCCGGGGCTACCGCATCCTCGCGAAGATACCCAGGCTGCCCATGCCGGTCATCGAGAATCTTGTAGATGCCTTTGGCAGTCTCTCTGCCATTATGGATGCCACCATTGAAGAGCTGGATGATGTGGAGGGAATTGGCGAAGTTAGGGCAAAAGCCATCAGAGATGGCTTGCGGCGGCTGCGTGAACAGGTCTTAGTGGACAGTCATATCTAGCCTTAGCGGAGATGGAAGATTCCCAAGGTGGCCACGCGCTGGTTTTCTTTGCTGATAATCTCTTCCAGATCCAGTTTCAGGGCGTTGCACATGCCGGCGAGGTAGAACAGGTTTTGACCGACTTCGGCTTCCAGCACCTCTCTGCAGTTTTCGCAGAGCTGCCCCTCCAAGTGCGACCGGATGTGGTTCCTGATGTCCTCAAAGGAACAGTCATCGGGGAGCACTTGCTTCGAGGCATCGATCTTGATGCACCCGCAATCGGTTACCGCCCGAAAGAGCGCTCTGTTTACCCGCGCATTTGTTTCCTGGAACTTACTGACAATATCCAGAATGCTGAAGTGCCGGACCAGATTCTCTTCTACGTTTTTCTGAAAGTGATGACAAGTGCTTAACGGCTTCGTCACTTCGGTCACGTCCTCTCGCCACCTTCTGGGGTCAATTCTGGTTCAATTATAAGTCTTGTGAAAATCGATTGTCAAGTTGGGCCAGGGTCTGCGAATACCGCACGAATTCCGTCCTCGTTTGACTTTGTTCGCCCAGAGTGGTAAATTTATTGTAAGAAGCCAGTGCTTTTCGAAGGAGGTGTTGCTTTGTATAACGTGGGAGATCACGTTGTGTACCCCATGCATGGTGCGGGCGTGATTGTGGCCATCGAGGAGCGGGAAGTGCTCGGCGAAAGGCAGAAATACTATATCATGCAGCTTCCCATCGGCGATATGAAGGTAATGATTCCCATGAACGCCGTGGATGATTTGGGCCTTCGCCAGGTAATCGGCCCCGAGGAAGTGGAGCGCGTCTATCAGGTGCTGCAGGGCGAAGAAACGGCCATGTCTTCTAACTGGAACCGCCGCTACCGCGCCAACATGGAGAAGATAAAAAGTGGAGATATCTACGAGGTGGCAGAGGTTGTGCGCAACCTCACAATCAGGGATATCGAGAAGGGTTTGTCCACCGGAGAGCGAAAGATGCTGGATACGGCCAGGCAGATCCTGGTCAGCGAATTAGTTATCGCCCAGAATTCCACCAGGGAGGAGGTGGAGGAAGCTATCCAGGAGATTTTCCAGCAGTAAGGGGTGAGGCGGGACATTTTGGGGCAAAAGAGAATACTCGCCAGGAAAGAGGAAATAATATGCCTTGAACGAGCAAGCTATCGCGAGCACTTTGGCGAAGCGGGAGGTGAAGCGAAGTTTGGTCCTGGTTGCTAGGGTCGTTTTTGCATTTATAGGTGCGCTCTTAGGTTATTCGGGGTCCTTGGTGTTGCTTGATGCGGGAGTCTTAAACGGAGTTGTTGAAAGCGGTTACCTAGTGGGTCTGTTAGTGTTCTCTGGCGTGTTAATCGGATTGCTCATTGGTCCACCAGTGGTAAGGGGGCTGATGATCGGGACCAAGGCGGCAACGCAGTTTGTACTGAAAACCCCAACCCATCAACTGATGGGCGGGATCATCGGTCTTGTCAGCGGTTGGATTATTGCACTGGTTATTTCCATCCCCCTGCTGCGCATCCCGGTGTTGGGAGATTATGTTTCTATTGTGCTGGGCATCCTCCTGGGCTATATGGGCCTAGTGGTGGGTTTCAGGAAGACAGACGAGCTGCACGGTGTGTTTTCCCGGTCAGAGAGGGGTCTGCGTGGTCTGGTGGGGAGCTCGGAGGCCAGCCCGAAAATACTTGATACCAGCGTAATCATCGACGGCAGGATTGCCGACATCACCAAATCTGGTTTTCTGGAAGGAGATCTGATTGTTCCCTCCTTCGTCCTGGAGGAACTGCAGCACATTGCCGATTCCTCCGATGTGCTCAAGCGCAACCGCGGACGGCGGGGCTTGGACATCCTCAACCGGATTCAAAAAGAACCTTACTGTTCAGTGCGTATCGTCGAAGATACTTACGGGGAACTGAGCGAGGTGGACACCAAGCTGGTGAAGCTGGCGAAGGACCTGGGCGGCAAGGTGGTCACCAATGATTTCAACCTCAACAAGGTGTGTGAACTACACGGTGTCCCTGTACTAAACATCAACGAGCTGGCCAATTCCGTCAAGCCCGTGGTGCTGCCCGGTGAAGAGCTGAAGGTACATGTGATTAAGGATGGCAAGGAGCAGGGTCAGGGAGTTGGCTACCTGGATGATGGCACTATGATTGTGGTGGACGGCGGCCGCCGCTACATCGGCCAGACGGTTGCCGTGTTGGTCACCAGCGTTCTGCAGACTGCGGCAGGCCGCATGATTTTCGCCAAACCCAAGTCTATGGAACGGGCATTATAGCTTTTTTCGTCCAAGGAGGCCTGGTGCTGGACATCAGGCCTTTTTTGGTTCAAGAGGTAGGAGGCAGGAGGCAGGAGGCAACATGCGGGAAGCAGGAAGCAGCGGGATCGGCACCAAGGTGGCAGTGGTGATCGCGGCGGCAGGTTCGGGCAGGCGTATGGGCGCCGGGGAGAATAAGGTGCTGCTGCCCCTGGACGGAAAGCCCATGCTGCAGCACAGCATAGAATGCTTTGCCGCCATGGACGAAGTGTCAGAGATCGTGGTGGTGACCAGATCAGAAGATCTGGAGGCAGTGCGGAGCTTAGCTGCGGGGATCGTCGCGCGCCGGCCCGTGCAGGTGGTAACCGGAGGCGAGACCCGGCAGGAAAGCGTGTTCCTGGGGCTTAAGGCCCTGCCTGGGGATACCGACTGGGTGATCATCCACGACGGGGCGCGGCCCTTTATCACTGCGGAGCTGGTCCGCCGGGGCCTTGCCGCCGTGCGCAGGCATCTGGCGGTGGGTCTGGCCGTACCGGTAAAAGACACCATTAAGCGGGTGCGGGAGGGGCGGGTTGTGGACACGCCGCCCCGTGCAGAGCTGTGGGCGGTGCAGACGCCGCAGCTTTTCAGCTATCAGCTGATCCTCCGGGCCCACGAGCAGGCAAGGCAAAAGGGCCTTCAGGCCACTGACGACTGCGCTTTGGTGGAGGCGCTGGGGGAGCCTGTGCATATTGTCCCGGGTGAATACGCCAACATCAAAGTGACCACCCCCGAAGATCTGCCCCCGCCGGAAGACTCCCTGGTTGGTTTTGGTTTTGATGTGCACCGCTTGGTTCCCGGCAGGCCCCTGGTGCTGGGGGGTGTGGAGATCCCCTTTGAGCTGGGCCTTTTGGGTCATTCCGATGCCGATGTCCTCACCCATGCGGTGATGGATGCCCTTTTAGGGGCCATGGGGGAGGGCGATATCGGCGAGCATTTCCCCGACACGGACCCCAGCTATGCCGGTATTTCCAGCCTGCTGCTTTTGGAGAGGGTGATGGGGCTGGTGCGGGAGCGGAGCCTAACCGTGGGCAATGTGGATGCGGTGATCGTGGCCCAGCGCCCCAAACTCACCCCCTGGAAAGCGGCTATCCGGGGTAAGCTGGCCCAGGCGCTGGGGACCGCGGAGAGGCAGGTCAATATCAAGGCCTCCACCAGTGAGGGTTTAGGTTTCACCGGCCGGGGAGAGGGGATCGCTGTTCAGGCGGTTGTTTCGTTGCGCCGCCGGCGCGGTTGACTTGGGGGTAAGCGTTGCGTATAATATGGGTATTATCAGGAAAAGGACACGATGGGGAGAGTAG
>DGEY01000084.1:0-174 GCA_002391385.1 Firmicutes bacterium UBA3914
GCTATTGCATTTTAGACCTTTTGTTCACTTTCACAGGCCAAATAGTTCCTTGGGGTTGATGTAAAGCAGGTGTTCGGCGATCTGCACTGCTCGCTCCAGGTCAAATACGCCCAGCTCCACCTTTTCCGCCAGTACCCGGCTGATGTTCTCCTTAGCCATGATCAGGTGCCCGTA
>DGEY01000084.1:445-8137 GCA_002391385.1 Firmicutes bacterium UBA3914
CATCAAGCCAATCAGCCAGGGCGCTGCGGGCCGCAGCGGGTGAGATCACATGGGCCCAGCACATGTCCAGGTACACGTTGGGGAACATCTTGGCCAGGGCCGCCGCTTCCCCTTGGTAGGGATAGCCCATGTGCAGGAGGTCGAACTTAACGTTCGGGTAGTCCAGGAAGAGATTGTTCAGCAGCGTGGGCCGTCCGTTGGCCAAAACCGCTCCGCTGCCCTCGAAAAGGCCGGTGTGGACCTGCAGCACAAGTCCCCGGCGGGAGGCCTCGCCCAGGACAAAGTGCATCAGGAAATCCTGAACGGGCTGGGGCAGCAAAACGCTCACATCTTCCCCTTCCTCAGCCCTGCGCCACTTAACCAGGGTCTCCGCGAACAAGGCCTTCGCCGTTGCGTAGGGCACCCGCCCGTAGTAGAGTGTCCTGTCATAGGCCATGGCATTCTTCAACGCGGCCAATCCCCGGGAGAGGGCGTCCTCCAAGGCCGCGACCAGGGCCTGCAGCCAGTCATCTAGATCCCGGATGGACGCACCCTCGCCCTCCAGCCCGCGCAGCATGGTCTGATCCGCCAGGATAAAGGGGGTGGGCTGCCAGGCATAACGGAACAGCTCCCGATCGTAAGGTTCCTGGATGGCCCAGGAGTCCAAGATGGCTGTTTCGATGCGGCAGAGCTCCCGCAGGACAAAGCGGAGGTGGCCGCGGCCCCCGCGCTCTCGGTAAGCCCTGGCCAGCTGGGAGATGGTCTCCCGGGAGAGGCCATCCAGACCGTAGATACCTCGAGCGGCTAGCTCGAGGGCCCGCCCGTAGCCTGTGTGGCGGCAGAACTCCCAATAGGGTGCGACAAACTCCCACCGCTCCTCCACGGGAAGGCTGCGGTCCCGGGCCCGCTCCAGGTCTCCCGCGGGCAGGCCGGCTGAGCGCAGATCGCTGCTTAAGTAATGGAGCAGGTAGTCAAAAAGGACATCGGGTCCCCCAGCTTCCGAGCACCGAATGTCATGATGGGGCAGATGTTCGTGGGTGTCGATAACCGGCAGGCGTTCCACCTGCTCATAGATGATCCTCCAGAGACTGGACATGGAACTCACCCCTGGGCAGCCGCATCACTCCGCTCTGGTGACCTTTCTGAGCTCCCCCCGGAGGAAGCGGATCAAGTAGTAGAGCATGAGGGCCACGACCGGTTCGAAGATGCCAAAGAGAATCCACCACGCAGGCTGCCTCAACCCATCTTCCTTGGCCCTGTTGTACAGGTAGATGGGAACGCCAATGTGCAGTACTATGTTCGCCAGCAGGAGTGCACTGCCCCACAGGGCGGTGAAGGTCTCCATGGTTCAACCTCCTCTTCCCTGCGCTACCCGAAGGTCCCCACACGCGACCTCCTCCAGGGATCCAGGCGCTCTCTGTGTTCTCTGGTCTTGGACGAGATGAGCATGACCAGAGCCAGAATGTCCTTCTGGTGTTCTGCCATGACCCGGTCCATATTCTCCTCCAGCCTAACGAGGCGGGCCTCCAGCTGGGCTAGGCGGGCTAAGAGCGTTTGGACTTCTTCTGCCATGGACATCCTCCCTCTGGAATTGGTCAGGCCCATGGTAGCACATTCTTTTGAAATTGTCAAATAATTCTTATTTAATCCACCGGCCGTTTATTCCAAAGATCGAGTAACATGGGCAGCGATAGTGCTTTCCAGAACATGCACATCTTCCAGGATTTCCGCAAGGCGCGCCCTGGCCTCCGCCGCAAACGGATCATCACGGAGCCCCGGCAGGTTGATGAGCACGTTGTAAGCTGCCCCTTTACAGGCCGCAGCGGCCAAAAGCCCCGCCACGCCTGCATCGCTCAGGCAGTTCTTGTTTCCCCGCTGGGCAGCTTCCCGGGCCATGGCCAAAACCTGCAGAGCCAGTTCCATCACCTGCAGGGGAACCTCGGTGGCATGCCGGTTAGCCAAACGCAGGGCCCGGCGCCGTTCGCGCTTTTCTTCCTCTGTCCCCTTGGGGAGCTTGAGTGCGGCCATCACCTGGTTAAAGGCCTCGGTATCCCTGTTCACCAGGTGCAGCAGCTGGTTGCTAAGTAGCTGGGCCCGGGCGATGAACTCCTCCCAACCTTCCCCGCTGAGCTGGGCCACCATCTGCGCCAAACAAGCGGCCAGGGCCCCAGCCAAGGCGGAGGCGCTGCCTCCCCCAGGTGCCGGGTTGGATGAGCCCAGTTCCGCCGCGAAATCTGTGATCCTCAACTCTGTGAGCAAATTATCACCCTTTTCCTCAGTCAATTGCCAACCACCACCTGGCCTGCCTTGATCACGGTTTCCGCCAGGTTGACCCCGATGTAATAGGGGATCTTCTTGTAATCGTCCACGGCGAAGATGACCAGATCAGCCTGTTTCCCCGGCTCCAGGCTGCCCAGGCGCTGGGACCTGCCCAGGGAGTGGGCGGCATTGATGGTCACCGCGTTGAACACTTCCTCGGGCGTCATGGCCATGTACAGGCAGGCGATGGACATGACCAAAAGCAAGTTAGCTGTGGGGCAGGACCCCGGGTTGAAATCCGTGGCCAAGGCCAAGGGCAATCCCGCCGCCAGCATTTTCCGGGCGGGTGCGTAGGGCTTGCGCAGGGTGAAGGCGGTGCCCGGCAGGAGAATGGGTACCACATCGCTCTCCAGCAAAGCCCTGATCCCCTGTCCCGACACCATGAGCAGGTGATCCGCGCTGGCGGCGTTCAGTTCCGCCGCAAGCTCTGCTCCCCCTAGGCTGTGCATCTCATCCGCGTGCATTCTCAGCTTGAAGCCAAGTTCCTGCGCCTTTTGGAGGATCCGGCGGCTCTGCTCCACGGAAAAAACTCCCTTTTCGGTGAACACATCCACGTATTCGGCCACGCCCTGCTCCTTGACGGCGGGCAGCACCGTGTCCAGTAGAAACTCCACGAAGCCTTCGTGATCCCCAGCATATTCAGGGGGCCAGGCATGGGCCCCCAAAAAGGTGGGCACCAGCTCCACGGGCTGCTCCCTCTGGAGGATGCGCACCGCTTCTAGCTGCTTGAGTTCTGTCTCTAGGTCAAGGCCGTAGCCGCTTTTACACTCCACGGTGGTCACGCCCAGCTCCAGCATCCAGCGGAGGCGCTGGCGTCCCGTTTCCACCAGCTCCTCCAGGGAAGCTGCCCGGGTAGCCCGCACAGAGCTTAAGATGCCGCCGCCAGCCTCCATGATCTCCATGTAATCAGCACCCTGGGCCCGCAGGTAAAACTCGTCCTCCCGGCTCCCGCCAAAGATCAGGTGGGTATGGGGATCGATCAGCCCCGGCGTTACCACCTTTCCCGCGGCATCGATCACCTCTGTCTTTGCGGTGATCTCCACCTGCTCCCGGACCTTCTCCTCGGGGCCCACGGCCACCACCTTGCCGCCCGCGCAGGCCACCCAGCCCCCCTCCAGCACCGGCAGATTCTGCATGGTCCTGCCCCGCACCGGGCAAGCCCGGTGGGCGGCGGTAACCACCTGGCCGCCTTTAACCAAAAGGTCGATTCTCTCCGCCACAGCCAGTCCCCCCTAACGCAGACGGTTCTCCAGCACCTGCTGGGGATCAAAACTTTCCAGCTGCAGATACCAGGCGGCAGCATCCAAGAGGGCCTGCTGGGGGACGAGTCCCACTATCTCGGCACCAACCACGGGAACGCCAAAGCGTGCCGCCTCCCGGCGGATAGTCTCCAGCACCCGGTAGATGGGTGTTGCCCGGTAGTTCTCCAGGTTCATGGACACCTGGACCTGCCTGCGCTCCTCCAGCACCACGCCCATGGCTTTAACGTTGCGAAAGCCGCCGCTGCGTTCCCGCACGCAGCGGGCAATGTGGTCGGCAATCTCTTTGCGGTCTGTGCCCAAGTTCACGTTAAAAGCAATGAGGGGCAGGCGGGCACCCACCACAGTGGCCCCCGCCGTGGGATGCAGCTTGGGCTGGCCGTAGTCAGGATGGCGTTCTGGCTGTGCGATGGCCTCCTTCAGCCCTTCGTACTGACCTCTGCGGATATCGCTCAAGTTCCTGCGGGAAGGCTTCTGGACCGCTTCCCCATAGAGATAGGTGGGAACCTCAAGCTCCTCGCTGATCCTTCGGGCCAGCGCAGCGGCTGCCTCTACGCACTCCTGCATGGTTACGCCTTCAATGGGAATCAAAGGGATCACATCCACCGCGCCGATGCGGGGATGGGCACCCTGGTGTTCCTCCATGTTGATCAGTTCCACCGCCTGCCTGGTCAGGCGGAAGGCGGCCTCTTGCACACTGCCTAGATCGCCCACAAAGGTGATCACCGAACGGTTGTGATCATGATCTGAGGAGTAGTCCAAAAGCTGCACTCCCTCGGTCTGGCGGATCTCATCCACGATCCTTTCCACCACGTCCAGTCTGCGCCCTTCGCTGATGTTGGGCACGCACTGCACGATCTGCCTCATCTGCTGTACCTCCTAGTTCTCCAACATGGGTATTTTGATCCCTTTCTCCTTAGCGGTCTTGATAGCCAGCTCGTAGCCGGCATCAGCATGGCGCATCACGCCGGTGCCGGGGTCGGTGGTGAGTACCCGCTCCAGGCGCGCCGCGCTTTCGTCTGTGCCGTCCGCCACCACCACCATACCCGCATGGATCGAATAGCCGATGCCCACTCCTCCGCCGTGGTGCACCGATACCCAGCTTGCCCCCGCGCAGGCGTTGACCAGCGCGTTGAGGATGGGCCAGTCGGCCACCGCATCGCTGCCGTCCTTCATGCCTTCCGTCTCCCGGTGAGGCGAAGCCACCGAGCCGGCATCCAGGTGATCCCGGCCTATAACAACAGGTGCCGAGATCTCGCCCTTTTTCACCATCTCGTTAATCAAAAGGCCGAAGCGGGCCCGCTCCCCATAGCCCAGCCAGCAGATGCGGGAGGGGAGACCTTGGAAGGCCACCTGCTCGCGCGCCATCTTGATCCAGCGCACCAGACGTTCATTGCCGGCAAACTCCCGGCAGAGCATGTCATCGATCTTGTAGATGTCCTCCGGATCACCGGAAAGGGCCACCCAGCGGAAGGGCCCTTTCCCTTCGCAGAACAGCGGGCGGATATAGGCGGGGACGAAGCCCGGAAAAGCAAAGGCATTTTCCACGCCCACATCTTTGGCCTGCTGCCGGATGTTGTTGCCGTAGTCAAAGACCACTGCGCCCCGCTCCATCAGATCCAGCATGGCCTGGACATGGATACCCATGGATTCTTTAGCCAAGCGGATGTAGCGCTGGGGATCCTCTGCCCGCAGCTGGGCCGCTTCTTCCACGGTGTATCCCCTGGGGATATAGCCGTTGAGGGGATCGTGGGCCGAAGTTTGGTCGGTGACCACATCGGGGGTGATGCCCCTGCGTACAAACTCCGGCAGCACATCCGCGGCATTACCCAAAAGGCCGATGGACAGCGGTTCTCCCTTCTCCTTGGCCTCCTGGGCCAAGCGCAGGGCCTCATCCAGGTCATCTGTGGCCAGCTGACAGTACCTGGTCGCCAGCCTTTTCTCGATGCGCTCGGGATCCACCTCCACCACGATGGCCACTCCGCCGTTCATGGTCACAGCCAGAGGTTGGGCCCCGCCCATGCCCCCCAGGCCCGCGGTGAGCACCAGCTTACCCTTGAGGGACCCGCCAAAGTGCTGGTGGGCCAGTTCCGCCAGGGTTTCATAGGTTCCCTGGAGGATACCTTGGGTCCCGATATAAATCCAGCTGCCCGCGGTCATCTGGCCGAACATCATCAGGCCCTTGCGCTCCAACTCCCTGAAGTGCTCCCAAGTGCCCCAGGCCGGGACCAAGTTGGAGTTGGCAATCAACACCCTGGGGGACTGGGGGGTGGTGCGGAACACGCCCACCGGTTTGCCCGACTGGACCAGCAGCGTTTCGTCGTTTTCCAGTTCCTGCAGCGTGCGTACGATGGCGTGGTAGCAATCCCAATTGCGGGCCGCTTTGCCCGCGCCGCCATAAACCACCAGATCCTCCGGCCGCTCCGCCACCTCGGGATCCAGGTTGTTCATGAGCATGCGCATGGCTGCTTCCTGATGCCACCCTTTACAGTGCAGTTTTGCTCCTCGCGGCGCTCTAATCATGCCTTTACCTCCCTAAGAAATCTTAAGCTAACTCGCCAACTGCGCCGGCCGCGGCCTGCAGCACCCGGCCTGACGCAGCCAAATCACGCACTGTTTTGAGCTCCCCGGCCAAAAAGCGATCCCCATCCAGCCGCGGCACCGCGCTGCGCACCAAGTCGTAAACGGCCCTGGTGGCCGGTGCCAGTTGGCCTTTGTCCCGGAACTCCAGAGCCTGGCAGGCGCAGAGGATCTCGATGGCCACAATGTTCTGCACATTGGCCAGGATGCTGCCCAGCTTGCGCGCGGCGATGCTTCCCATACTCACATGGTCCTCCTGGTTGGCCGAGGTGGGAATGGAATCCACCGAGGCCGGGTGGGCCAGGACTTTGTTCTCAGAAACCAGGGATGCCGCCGTGTACTGGGCAATCATGTAACCCGAGTTGAGTCCGCTCCGCTCGGTCAAGAACGGCGGCAGCCCGCTGAGCTGGGGATTGACCAGGCGCTCGATCCTGCGTTCCGAGATGTTCCCCAGCTCCGATAGGGCAATGCCCAAAAAGTCCAGGGCTAAGGCCACCGGCTGACCGTGGAAGTTCCCCGCGGAGATCACCTGCCCTTCCTCGGGGAACAGGATGGGATTGTCGGTGACCGAGTTGATCTCGGTGTTGATAACCCCTTCAACGTAGCTGTAGGCATCCCTGGTGGCGCCGTGCACCTGGGGTACACAGCGCAGCGAGTAGGCATCCTGGATGCGATCGTGTTCCCCGCCGTACACCAGGCCGCTGCCCTCCAGCAGCCTGCGCAGATTGGCCGCCACCAGAGCCTGGCCCCCGTGGGGACGCAGGGCGTGCACCTTCTCGTCCAACGGGGCGGGGATGGCCCGCAGGGCCTCCATGGTCAAGCTAGCAGCCACGTCCGCTGTCTTGAGCAGGATCAGGCCATCGTAGAGGGCCAAAACCGCCTGGGCGGTCATGGCCTGGGTGCCGTTGATAAGGGCCAGCCCCTCCTTGGCCTCTAGCTGAACCGGGGACAGACCGGCCCGCTCCAGAGCCTTAGCCCCGGGCAGCCGTTGATCGCGGTAGTAGGCTTCACCCTCGCCGATCAGCACCGCGGACATGTGGGCCAGGGGTACCAAGTCCCCGCTGGCCCCCACCGACCCTTGGCTGGGCACCACCGGGATCACGTTCTGGTTTACCAACTCCACCAGGAGCCGGATCACCTCCGGGCGGATGCCCGAATGGCCCTTCATGAGGGCATTGGCCCTGAGGATAATCATGGCCTTCACCACTTCTCCGGAGAAGGGCTCCCCCACGCCGCAGCTGTGGCTGAGGATCAGGTTGCGCTGGAGTTCGGCGACGCTCTCCCGGGAAATGGATGTTTCCGCCAATTTGCCAAAGCCTGTGTTGATGCCGTAAACAGGTGCGCCTTCGTCCAAAAGCCGCAGAACCAGCTCCCTCGCTTGCGACACCTTTGCCAGTTGGGCCGTGTCCAGGGAAATGGTCCAGCCCTCCCGGACCGCGCGCACCACTGCCTGGCTGGTTAAATTGGAACCACTGAGCTTAAGCATATATCTACTCCTTCTACGGTGGATATAATCGCGCTATGTTGCCTATTCCACATCAGGCCGAGAGAGTCC
>DGEY01000084.1:8395-15081 GCA_002391385.1 Firmicutes bacterium UBA3914
GTATTGCAAACAAATGTGTTATGAGTTATTATCAAATTAGATGTTTTCATAGTGGAAAAAAGTTGGTGAGCTGAGTGAGCAGACCGATCAACACCACGCGCTTGATCCGCACCTACAATGCTTCCACTGTGCTGCAGACACTGTACAGGCAGGGCAGCTGCTCCCGCACGCAGCTGGCCAAATGGACAGGCATGAGCCCCGCCACCATCACGAGAATTGTGGCCGAACTCATGGAACAGGGCATCATCCTGGAGGGACAGGCCGGCAAATCCACCGGGGGCAGAAAGCCCATTTACCTGCACATCGACCACACCAAACTGTACATTGCCAGCCTTAAGCTTTTGCGGGATGACTGCCGCGCCGCCCTCTTGGACCTGAAAGGCAAAATCCTGCAGAAACGGGAGCTGCACTTGGACACACAAACCCCTGAGGAGTTTTTCACCGAAGCGGTTGGAGTACTCAGGGAGATGTTTGCCCAGGCGGGCATCGGTACGCAGAACATCATCGGCGTGGGCGTTGCGGTCTCGGGGATCTGCGATGCCCAGGAAGGCAAAGTGATCAAATCGGTCAACCTGGGCTGGGAAGAAGTTCCCGTGGCGGACATCCTCTCCAGGCAGCTGGAGCTGCCGGTCTTCATTGAAAACGACGCCAACGCCTGTGCCCTCGCGGAGCTGTGGTTGGGGACGGCCCAGGATGCAGCCAATTCTCTGTACCTGAAGACGGAAGAAGGGGCAGGTGCGGGGATCATCTCCAACAAAGCCCTGCTCAGCAGCTCCCGCTTCATGAGCGGTGAGATCGGCCATGTGCCCCTCATCCCCCACGGCCACCCCTGCCGCTGCGGCCAGCGGGGCTGTCTGGAACCCTATGTTTACTTCGGAGACGTCCAAGCCCGCTACGCCGTGAGGACGGGCCAGCGCATCGACCGCGACCAGTTCGTCGCCTTGGTTCAAGCCAAAGAACCGCAAGCCCTTGAGCTCGTGGAGGAAACCGCTTCAGTTCTGGCCCTGGCCTGCTCCCATTGGGGCATCCTCCTGGATCTCGACGTGATTACCATTGGCGGCTTTTGGGGGACATTTAAGGAGGCGGTGATTGACCGCTGCCAAAGATACTACGAAACCACCGCCAAGCAGTCCGGCATTCCCTGCCATGCCACCATCACCGGGTCGAGCTTCGCCAACGAAGATGCTGACCTTCTGGGTGCGGCGGGACTGGTGATCGACCGCTGGTTTGCCCCCTTATCTGTGCCGTTCCATAGGTAAGGTCGTTTACTACCTTGAAGCGACAGCGAGGAGGTGAGAATGGAGAGATCGCAGCGTCGTGTTGGCCTTGGTTCTACTCAAAAAACGAGGAGGAAAAACAATGCTTAGAAAGTCAACTCTATTGCTGTTAGCTGTTCTTCTCGTTGTGGGCATCTTCGCTCCGGCAGCCCTGGCTCAGGAGGAGAAGATCACCATTACCGTGCTCAACTACTTCGACCTGACCGCTCCAGGGGCCGAGCGTGAGCTGGAAGAGGTCTGGCGTGAATTCTCCCGCCGCAATCCCCACATCATTGTGGAAAGGGAAGACCTGTTCCTCGAGGCCTTCCATCAGAAGGTAGAAGCCTATGCAGCCGCTGACCGCCTCCCGGATGTGGTCTTTATGTGGCCCGGCGGGCGCTCCACATCCCTGCACACCTTGGGGCTGGTCAAAGACCTGAGGCCGCTTTTGGGGGACGACGCCCAGTACTTCAACCCAGCCGTGCTGGCGCCCCAGGCCGCAGGCTACCTGGCTGAGCTTCCTTCCACGATGACCTCCAGCCATGCCCTGTACATCAACGTACCGCTTCTGGAAAGTCTTGGGCTGTCCATCCCCGAGACCTATGAGGAGCTCGTGGCCATGGTCCCGGTGATCAAAGGAGCGGGCCTGGATGTGATCCTCATGGGAGCTCAGGAAGACTGGGTCATCCAATCCTGTCTGTTCTCCATGATCGTGGGCCGCTTGGTAGGCGACGAGAAACTGCATGAGATCATCCGGGGCGAAGCCAAGTTCACCGATCCTGAGTTCGTGAACGCCCTGGAATTCTACGCCCAGATGTACAAAGACGGAGTACTGGACCGCAAGATCATGAACATCAACTACTCTGAAGTAAACGGCCTGTTCGCTTCCGGCCGGGCACCGTTCATGATCGACGGCGACTGGAAGACGGCCAACTTCCTCACCGACGTAACCACCGGCGAAGCACTGATCCCCGTAGACCAGCAGCCTAACTTCAAGATGACCATCTTCCCCGCCATTCCCGGCGAAATCACCAAGAAGTCGTCCTCCGGCGTAGTGGGCACCGGCTACGGCATGAGCTCCAAGATCCCCGATGGCTCTCCGAAGGAAGCCGCAGCTTGGGAGCTCATCAAGTGGCTGCAGAGCAAGGAAGTCCAGACCATGCGCCTGGAGACGGCGGGCACCATCCCCAGCCGCATCGATGTAACTTCCGACAATATTGAGCCTCTGGTTGTGGAGAGAATCCGCTATTATGACGATATAGAAGTATACACTGAAGTTTTGGATAATGTTCTGGAAGGCGAAGTCTACCTGCCGCTCAACGTGGGTCTCCAAGAAATCGGCCTCGGCCTGGCCACGCCCATGGAAGTAGCAGAGCGGGTGCAGGAAGCCCTGGAGGCTTGGAGAGCGAAGAGGCAGTAACATCCAAACCGGAGAAGGGGCAGGCTCGCTTTGAGCCTACCCCTTCCTTCTAAGGAGCGAAGTTCCATGAAGAGATTGCTCGCCTGGTGGACTGAAGAACGCCGTGCCTACCTCCTGCTGGTTCTGCCGGGGGTGCTCGTATACTGGGCAGTAATGGCGTTTCCCACCGTTTTCTCCCTTGGCCTGAGCATGACCAACTACAACGGCGGGGTCATCTTCGGCAATCCCAACATCCAGTTCGTTGGCCTTAGGCATTATCTGCGGATGTTTAATGACCGCTATTTTTGGATCTCACTTAAAAACAACGGCCTGATCATGGCCATCTCCGTATTCGGCCAGATCCCCCTGGGCTTTCTGTTTGCCTATGTGATCCACCGCAAACTGATCAAGTTCGGGGACTTTTTCCAGACCATCATCTACCTGCCCTGCGTCATCTCCACCATCGTGGTGGGGCGGCTCTGGCAGTCCTTCTTCTCCCCTTACGGGCCGTTTACCAAGTTCATGCAGACTTTCCAGCCGGGCTGGGAAAATGAGCTGGCCTACGACCCCCAAAAGGCCATTCTTCCGGTCCTGTTCGTGATTCTCTGGATGTACACGGGGCAGTACATGATCATCTTCCTGGCCAATCTGCAAAAGATCGACCCCTCGCTCATCGAGGCGGCCCGCATTGACGGGGCCAGCGAATGGCAGGTGCTCACCCGCATCATGCTGCCGGCCCTCTCTGGGGTGATTGTCACCGCCTGCATCTTGGCCATCTCCGGCTCGCTGAAGAGCTTCGATCTGGTCTACGCCATGACCGCGGGGAATCCCGCTAGGCGCACCTCGGTGCTGGCGCTCTACATGTACGATACGGCCTTTAAGCACTCGCCCAACTATCCTTTGGCCAACTCCATCTCTGTGTTCATGGTTCTGCTCAGCTTTATCCTCATCGTCTTGGTGCGCATCACTGAAGCCAGGTTTGGAGGTAGGGAAGAATGAAGACCGCAACCGCAACCAGAACCCGGATCAGGAAAACCGACTTTCATCCCGTGTTGAGGGTCTTCGTGTACACCATGGTGCTCATCTTCACGGTGCTTACCCTCTACCCCCTCTATTGGCTGTTTATCAGTTCGCTTAAGACCAATACGGAGTTTCAGCTGAACATGACGGGCTGGCCGTGGAATCCCACCCTGAACAACTACCCCACAGCTTGGCGCCTGGCCCAGTTCGACACTCTGTTTCTGAACAGCGTTTTCTTCACGGTGGCGTCCACCATCCTGGTGATCCTGTTTTCGCTCATGGCCGGTTTTGCCTTCGCCAAAATCCGGTCCAAGGCCACGCCCTTTCTGCACGGCAGTTTTGTCATCGGCATTCTGCTCACGCTGCAGTCTTTGATGGTACCGCTGTTCCTTATGGCGGTATCCACCAACCTGTACAACACCCGCCTGGGAGTACTGATCCCCTATGTGGGCATGGGCATGCCCATCGGCATTTATCTCTGTACTGAGTTTATCAGGTCCATACCCGACTCGGTGGTGGAATCGGCCCGGATCGACGGCGCCTCCTATTTCCGGATCTTCGCCTCCATCATCGCCCCCATGACCAAGCCTGTAGCCGTGACTTTGGCCATCCTTAACGTCTCTGGGGTTTGGAACGAGTTTATGCTGGTGAACATTTTGGTCTCCAGCGATGCCCTGCGCACGCTGCCCGTGGGTATCCTGAAGTTCTCCGGCCCTTTGGCCTCGGATCACGGACGCCAGTTTGCCGCCCTCACCATCGGCCTGGTCCCCATGGTCATCTTCTACCTCGTCTTCCGCAAGCAGATTACCAAGGGCGTATCGGCAGGGGCAGTGAAGGGCTGAGTCCCCTCCCACCAGAAAAACAAAAAAGACTCCGCTGCGGAGTCTCACACGGTCAAAAGGGTGCTCTGCCGCTTAGGGCAAGCACCCTTTTTTCATCTACGGAATCCCTTTTACTTCCCCACATAAGCGGCCACTTTGTTGCGGCCTTCCGCCTTGGCCTGATACACCGCTTCATCCGCCCACTGCAGCAGCTGGTCATAGGATTCAGGCTGGCCGTCAATGGAAGCCGCCACCCCGATGGATATGGTGAGCACACTGGCCACATGCGACGCTTCATGGGGGATAGCCAGTTTGTACACGGCGGTGCGGAGCCGCTCCGCCACAGTGAGCGCCCCCTGCAGGTCAGTTTGGGGCAGCAGAACGGCAAACTCCTCCCCTCCCCAGCGCGCCACCAGATCGCCTGGGCGCTGCAGCTCGTGGTAGAGGGTTTTCGCCACCAGCTTGAGCACGTCATCGCCCTGCAGGTGGCCGTAGGTGTCATTATAGGATTTGAACAGATCGAGATCGATCATCAACACTGCCAAAGGAGCCTTGTTGCGCCGGGCCCGCTCCCGTTCCTCGGCATAGGCTTCATCGAAGCGGCGCCTATTGGAAATGCGCGTCAGTCCGTCGATGCGGCTGTCCCTCTTCAGGATGTCCTTGTAGCGTTTGAGCTCCAGATGATTGCGGATCTTGGCCTTGACGATGGGCACATTGAAGGGCTTGCGGATGTAGTCCATGGCTCCCAGTTCCAGGCCATAGGCCTCGTTTTGGTCGCCTTCCAGCGCGGTCAAGAACAGGATCGGAATATCCCGGGTATCGGGATCACTCTGCAGGCGCCTGCAGACCTCGTACCCGTCCATTTCGGGCATGATTATATCCAGGAGGATCAGATCGGGCATTTCCTCCTTCACCATGGCCAGCGCTTCCACACCGTTATACGCCACCCGCAGGTCATACGTATCCTTCAGGGCGTTCACGAGGATCTGCGCATTGAGTTTAACATCCTCTACGATGAGAATGCGCTGTCTTCTCCCCAGGTCTATATCGTCAAGCATTTCTCCCCGCTACCCCCAACCAAGTCGTGTTAAAAATATAAGTTCGACATTTCCCCCACAATCCCTTGTTTTACCTGCGGCCGATTCCATGGAATCTGGAACAAAATAAAGCTCCCCGCATCCAGGGAGCTACGATGCCCTTCCCGCCCACCACTTAGGCAGAAGCCTGCGGTAAAAGCGCAGCCCGCCTCGGGATGATGTATCCCCTTCCACCAGCTGCTTGAGATCGCCTTGAAAGACGATCCGGCCGGGCAGCTTGAGAAAGTCCACCGGCTTGACCAGGTTGGCGGGAACCTGGAAGTCCGCAATGCCGCTGCTATGCAGCACATGATAGACAAACTGGGAACACAAAAAGCGATCGTCCCGCTTCGTGGGCTTATGCAGCAGGCCGTACACTAAACCCCGGCAGTTGTACTTGTAGCGCGCACTGTTGTCCTTGAAGCTCTGCACCAAACGGCGCGCCTTCTCATACTGCTCCGCCTCCACCTCCAGCTCCAGGACCACCCCCGGCAGCTGCTTGGCCAGCTTGTAGATGCCCTCGTCCAGCCGCTCGTGCTTGAAACGCCCGAGGAAAGGATAGTATGTATACTTCCTGGCGAAGCTGTACATTTCCGTGAGCTCCCGATCTAAAGCCAGCGCGGCATGGGTATACTCATCCTGGGTAAACAGGTGAATCAGACGGGAAATAATGGTGTTGGTGCGGGTCAAAACTACGTACAAATGCTCTTTTGACAAAGCAATTCGCTCCCTACGAGAAGTCTCCCTTAATCATACCCCCAGAAGAAGCTGAGGGAAAGCCCCTAATTTAGGACAGGGGTGAAAACAGGCTGACCACCGACTCCAGCGCCCGGGAAAGCAGCGTTTCCTTTCTGAACCGGGCATAGTCCAGTTCAATGCTGTTGGCCAAGTCCTCCTGGAAGATGCTGCTGTAGTGGGCATTCCGCTCCGGCGATTCAAAGTAGATGAAGAGCTCATCGTCCCGCTCGAGACTGCGCACGTTAAGGTTCACCGTGCCGATGCAGAGGCGGTCATCATCGATGAGCATGGCCTTGGCATGCATGATGCCCTTGTACTTAAACACCCTCACCCCGGAATCGATAAGTTGGCGGAAGAAGTAGTTTTTGATGTTGTG
>DGEY01000084.1:15324-21410 GCA_002391385.1 Firmicutes bacterium UBA3914
ACTCTGCAAAACAGGCTCGGAGGGTGCGAAGTAGGGCGTTTGGATCCACAGCCGCTCCTTGGCTCCGCTGATCAGGTTGAAGTAGCTGAGGTTGATCACATCCTGGCCGATGAACTTGTTGTACAGACCGTTGGCAATAATCTGAGCCGGCAGGTGGCCGTTGGCTTCCACTTCGGGGAAGTAGTGCTGCAGGCGGTGGCGGAAGCCCAGGTTCCCCTTCCGGGCTGAAGCAACCCAGTCGGAAATGAAAATCTGCTGCAGGTCCCGGACCACGCCTCCGGTGAGGCGCACGTGGGTGTCCCGCCAAACCATGCCTCCCACTCCCTCGGCGTAGTGCTCACCCACGTTCATGCCGCCAAGGTAACCAATCTGGCCGTCGATGATCACCAGCTTGCGGTGGTTGCGGTAGTTTAAAGCCCGGGCCCACGGCCGGATCCCCTGGACCCTGCCTCCGGCCTCTTTCAGTCTTTGGAACAAGGGGCGTACAAAGGTGAACCCACAGCCGAAGCTGTCGTAAAGCAGCTTCACTTCCACTCCCTGGCGGGCCTTTTCCTGGAGAATGGCAAAAAGTTCCTGACCCACCGCATCGTTGTGGATGGTGAAATACTGGACGTGGATGTGGTCTTGGGCGGCCCTAAGATCCTCAAACAGCCGGGCGAATTTCGGCCCGCCGTTGGTGAACACCTCCACGGAATTATCAGCGGTGAAAATGCTGCCGCAGCATTTGTAGTGGAACTGCTGGGTGGGGGAAAGCTCAGCCCCAGAGCGGTTATGCCACCTGCGGGTGATGGCATCCAATTCCAGAAAAATGGCCCGATGGCGCTGGCGGATCTTTCTGCGCTTGTAGTCCCAGAACACGTCACTGCCCATGACGCTGTACACAATCAGCCCCACCACAGGAAGGAAAACGAGTACCAAAATCCAGCTGAAGCGCTGCGTCGGCTTCTTGCGGCTAAAGAAGATCATGAAGATGACGAAAAAGAGGTATCCGATGTACAGAAGCGATAGAATGTGTCTCATGGTATCTTCTCCTTCAGCAAAAGAAGATGGGCCCCCGATCCCCTGGACATATTAAACACCAGACCCCTTTCTCCTGCAGGATCCGGCCGCCAGCCGGTCCCTAGCTGGAGGCCCCATGGGCGTTGACAATACAACACCAGACTTGTAAACTAATTAATAACAACCTGAGAACTGACACGGCAGCGGTGCTCTCCACGAACAGCAGGCACCGCTGCAATTTCCACAGGAAGGATGGGTGATTAGGTGGACAAGAACTACAACCCCCACGAAGAGATTATCAAAATCATCGATCGGGCAGCTGCCCTCCTGGGGCTGGAAGAGAAAGACTACATCCAGCTCAAGTATCCCGAACGGGAACTGAAGGTTTCCGTGCCCGTAAGGATGGATGACGGATCCATCCAAGTCTTTGAGGGCTACAGAGTACAGCATTCGGGAATCAGGGGCCCTTACAAGGGCGGCATCCGCTACCACCAAAAGGTGGACATGGATGAGGTTAAGGCCCTGGCCGCCGCCATGACGTTCAAGTGCGCCGTCGTGGATATCCCCTACGGCGGGGGTAAGGGCGGTGTCACGGTGGATGCCACCAAGCTCTCCAAGGGCGAACTGGAGCGGCTGACCCGTAAGTATACAGCACTCCTCTATCCCATCGTGGGACCCCATGTGGACATCCCCGCCCCCGATGTGAACACCAACGAAGAAGTCATGGCCTGGTTCATGGACACCTACAGCCTGGTCAACGGCCAGCTCACCCTGGGCGTGGTCACGGGCAAACCCGTTCCCCTAGGAGGATCCCTAGGCCGGCGGGAAGCCACAGGTCGCGGCATTCTCCTCGTGGCCAGGGAGATCGCCAAAAAGATGGGCTTGAGCCTCCAAGGTGCCACAGTAGCAGTACAAGGGGCGGGCAGTGTAGGAGGAACCGCGGCACTCTTGCTGCACAGAGAAGGCTGTAAAGTGGTGGCCATCAGCGATGTGTCCGGCGCCATCTACAGCGAAAAGGGGCTGGATATGGAGGCGATCATCACCTTCCTCCGGGCCGAGCGGGGTAGACTGCTGAAGGACTATACTGCTCCCGATGTGGCGAGGATCTCCAATGAGCAGCTGCTGCAGCTGGAAGTGGACATCCTCATCCCCGCCGCGCTGGAAAACGCCATCCACGAACGGAACGCCCCCCATGTGCAGGCCAAGATCATTTTGGAAGGCGCCAACGGACCCACCACCTCGGCCGCGGATGCCGTTTTGGAGGAAAAAGGCGTCACGGTGGTACCGGATATCCTGACCAACGCGGGCGGTGTGGTGGTCTCCTACTTCGAGTGGCTGCAGAACCTGCAGGCTGAGAAATGGGACGAAGATGAGATCAACCGCAAGCTGGAACACATCATGGTCAGGTCCTTCCACGATGTGTGGAACATGGCGGAAAAAGCCGAAACGTCCCTGCGCATGGGCGCTTACATGCTGGCACTGGACCGGCTGGTCACAGCCAGCAAGCTGCGGGGCATCACCTTTTAGAAGGGTCTAGTCCCCCGGGTGGCCATCACCCGGGGGCTTTTGCGCCCGCCACTATGGTCCATCATATGGTTCTCCGTGGAAATTGGCGTGCGCTTTCACCTTGACCCCGCCGATTAAGCGCTGCCCGAAAGGACCAGGGCCGGCTCGTCCGGCAGCAGTGCCCGGATGAGTTCCTGGTAGCGCGAGCTGAGGTGGGGTGGGCTCCACTCGGGGCTGCGGCACATAAACACACAACTAAAGCGCTCCCGGCACACGCTGAACAGGTCTGTGGTGTGTTCAAAGGGGAAGTCCCCCTCCAGCGTGGCCAGCTGGGAATCTTCCCGCCTGATCCACTTCACCGACGTAGCGGGCCGCTCTTCCACCACCCTGCGCAGCCAGTTGCCGCAGTTGCAGTAGTCTTCCCCCGTGTAGTAATGGTAATAGTCGTGGTGGAAATCCACGTTAACAATCCTCAGGGGCTCGCCCCGGGGCAGGCGGTCAATGACCTGTTTGATGCTGCGGTGGGTCTCGGAGAGAAACACCTTGGCCGCATCCAGGTTCAGCGAGCGCAGGAACGCCCTAAAGGCGCTGAACTCCGGGATCACATCCACGGCACTGATCTGCGGATAGCCGGCATACCTCTCTGCCCACAGTGCAGGGAGCTCCTCCCGGGGTATGCTCTCGCCTCCCCGCAGGAAGTACTCGTCCCGCTCCTGAGCGTTGGCAGCGATGAAATAATCGAAGTCGATGCTCAAAATGGCAATCATCTTCACCGCCTCCCACTTACCTAAAGCGGCTGCAGCAGAGCGATTTGACGTTTGCCTAGTTTGAAATGGTCCACGCGCCGAAAGGCTTCGTGCTTGAGCCGGGGCTTTTTGTCGGCGACGATAGCCAAAACCGCCGGGCCTTCCTTCAGGGCCCGCCGGCAGTTGATAAAGAGGCTTTCCAGGGGATCGCCGCCTTCCCCTCCCCAGCTGGCCAGCTGGCCGTAGGGAAGGTCCGTGATGATGATGTCTACATCCTGGACCGGAAAGGGGCTGAGGTCGGTGATATCCCGCTGCCCACAGGAAAAGGCGATGCTTCTTCTGCCCAAACGGTCCCGCAGGCGCTCCAGGCTTTCCAGGGCGGCCCTGTGGGAGTCCTTGCCGAAGGCCGCGGCGTAGCTTTCCAGCTCCCTCCGCCTCCTCTCCAGTCCCTCGGGGGAAAGCAGGGAGAGGTTCTTCTCCGCTATCTCCAAAACCAGGGGGTCCAGGTCGGTGGCGATGAGATGTCCCACCTGCCTTGGAAAGAGAAAGCCGATGGTGGTGAGCAAAAACGCACCACCGCAGCAGGGATCGTAGATGCGCAAGGGCCCATCTACCCCCTGCTGAGCTAGGATGGCAAAGGCGCGCTGCATGATCTCGCTGGCCAGCCGCACCGGGAACCCCGTGGTACTGGGCGCACTGTACAGCACCCGGCCGCTGGCGAAATCGCTGTAATCCCTTTTTTCCACCTCGAATTTGTACTTCACTGCTCCCTCACTTCACTCACTCAGACTCGATCCAGCCCGCCCGGGCCAGAATCTCACTGATCACCGTGCTTTTGGCATCTGCGTAATGCTGGACATGGCGCCAGGAGCGCGCGGCTAAGCCCCGCTTAACCTCGGCGTATTTTTCCCGGTCCTGTGGGCTTGCCCGCAGCCAATCCCGCAGGCGCAGCATCTTTTCCACTTCACTGACCCCAGCGCTGAACACATGCAGGTTGATCTCTGTATCCGGCCCCTTCAGCATGCGGTGCTCCAACCAGTCCGGCTCCCGGATACGCAAGCTGTACCCGACCGCCTCCAGCTGCGGGAGATAAGCGTTTCATCCGCCGAGTCTTCCACCACCAACACTATGTCGATGATGGGTTTGGCACACAGGCCGGGCACGGAGGTTGAACCCACAATCCGCAGCGCCCTCCGCCCCAAAGCGGCACTAATGCGCTGTGCTTCCCGGGCAAACAAAGCGGGCCAGACTGGATCGTATTCCACAAGTGTAATGGGCGCATTGTGGGGCTTAAGCTCCGCAACTTGCCCTGCCTGCAGCTCCTCATCGCTGCGCAGGTGGGTATCGTCAGCCGGCACCGGCCACCCTCCTTTCCCGCCCAGAATCCACGGTGCCAAGCAGGGCCACTCCCACAAGGAGGATAGCCCCCAGCACATAGGCAGTGGAAAAGCTGAGGACGGCTGCCAGGCCGTAGCCCAAAAGGGGCCCAGCGGCTGAACCCAAATCCTGCCAGGAGTTGTAGCGGCTCACCGCCCCAGCACCCTGTCGCTGAGCAGCGTCCCCCGCCGCCGCATCCAGGAACACCTTCTGGGCGTTGGTCAAAACGAAGAACACTGCGAAAAGACCAATGGTTGTATAGATACCATCCGCCACCGCTATGCCCAAGAGGGAACCGGCCTGCAGCAGGGTGGCAAGGAGAAAAGGCCCCCTCCTACCCCAGCGATCACACAACCTCCCCGCCAGGGGCGATACCACCAGCGTGCTCAGCCAGTTAATGGCCGTAACGGCCCCGGCAACAGTGGCAATCCCCAAGAGCTGCCCGAAAAGGACCGCCCCCTGCCCCACCCTTTCCTGGAGCACCGCGGAGAGGGTGGAAAGGACCATACCCCAGGCCACCAGGTGAGTAATCAAACCGGCGGTGGAGGCAAAGGCCGCAGAAAGGGAACCATGGGGCTGCTCCCGGGAAGGAGAATCCCAGGCGGTGCCGGTCCCTTGGCGATCTGCATTGGCATCCGAACCATCCAGACGCAGGACGAAGGGCACTGCACCCAAGGAAAGCAGGCCAGCAGCGGCCAGCGCCCAGCTGTAACCAAAGCGGTCTGCCAGAAGACCTCCGCCCAAAACCGCAAAGATGCTCCCCAAGCGGGAAACAGACTGGATGGTGCCTAGGGCCAGTCCCAGGCTTTGGCCACTGGCCTTGAGGGCCACCAGGTAACCGCCGAGCCTGAGGTGGGAGTAGCACGCCCCCCAGATGATGCGGGCTAGAAAAAAGAGCGCCGCACCCAACGGAAAGGCGTACACAGCTGTGGATAGGGCCGTCAGCAGAACCACCGCCAGCATAATCCCGGAGAAATCCCAGCGGGCAAAGGAACGGGCAGCCCAGGTGTTGGTGGCCAGGCGCACCCAGCGGTTTGCACTCAGAAGAACACCCACCATGAAGGTGGAAATCCCTAAAGAGCCGGCATAAAGGGGCAGGATGCTGTAGAGCAGTGCATCGCCCAAAAGGGCCAGGGCGGTGATGATGGACACTAAGGCAATGGGCTTGAGATAAGCTCTGGCTGACATGGCTGCTAGCTTTACCCCCTCCTTTGAGGTAATTCCGCACCGCCCAGCCCTTTGCCTGCAGGATTTTGCTCCTTAGAAAACATATTCGCAAAGCATGCCCTATCCCTGCCTGCCGTCGGTCAGCTAGCAAGAAACCCCCGCTCAAGGCGGGGGCTAGAGATGCGCTGTGGGTAGCTCTACCGGATCTACTTGCAAGTCGATGAGCAAAGGTTTACCCCGCTGCGGCACCTGTTCCAAGGCCGCCTCAAGTTCCGGCGGAGCAAGGCGCAG
>DGEY01000084.1:21638-23793 GCA_002391385.1 Firmicutes bacterium UBA3914
CGCAGGCCTGGGCCACCTGGTCAAAGCGGATATCCCTGAGGGCAACCCCGATGGTCTTGAGGCCCGCCGCAGCCATGGCGCTGGCTTCCATGGCGTAGGACCGGTTATTCATCAGCACGAAGATAATGGGCAGCTGAAGCTCAACCGCGGACACAAACTCGCCCATGAGCATGGAAAAGCCCCCATCCCCCACGACGCTGAACACCTGGGCATCTGCCCTCGCCAGCTGGGCGGCAATACCAGCTCCCAGAGAGAAGCCCATCCCCCGCCAGCACCCCGAGATCAAGACCTCCTGGCCCCTGCCCTGGAAAAAGCGGCTGAACCAGAGTACATGATCGCCCACATCCAGGCAGAACACGCTGCTGGCCTGGGACTTGGCGGACAAGATGCGTATAGCCCTGCCGGGATGCCCCGGCGCAGCGTGCTGCAGCTCTTGCTCCAGGCGCCGGCGCCAAGCTGCCGCTTGCTCCTTCACCTGGTCAATCCAACTCTGCTTGGTGCCTACCCCATCAAGTCTAGCGAGGAGCTTGGCCAAAACAGCCTGGGCATCTCCCACCACTCCGAAGTCCGCGGGAATGCCCCTGCTGAGATTGGCCGGGTGTATATCCAGGGCCAAAACCTTGTGTTCATCCGCGGTCAGCTCCGGCGGCCAATAGGTGGCGCCCAACTTGAGCAGACCGTCGCATCTTTTCAGAAGCTCCACGGCTGCCTCTGAGCCTCCTTTGCCGATTCCCCGCACCACCAGGGGATGGTCCGGCATCACACCCACCATGGGCAGCGTATAGATCACACCTGCACCCAGCTTCTCAGCCAGAGCCAGCACCTGCTCCACCGCCTGACGGGCGCCCCGGCCCGCCAGGATCATGGGCCGCTCCAGTTGGGCCAGCCACTGCGCGGCCTGATCGAGTACCGCCTCCGGGGACTGGGCAGTTTGGTGCAAGAACGGTTCTGGCTTGGCCAGCGGCGCTGCGATGGCCTGCTGCCAGAAGTCCTTGGGGATGCTCAGATGTACAGGCCCCCCTTGGAAGACCGCAGTCCGCAGTAAATCGGAGGCCAGCGTGGGCAGGCTCCGGGGGCTACCCAGATTTTCCGAACGAAGAGTCACGGCCCCCAAGAGCTGCTGCTGGTTGATATACTGCTTGTGGCCTGTGCCCAGGTAGATGGATTCCACCTGCCCGGTCACGGCCAGGACAGGGGCCCCATCACTTAAGGCATCCGCCAGGCCGTTGATCAACCTGCCCGTTCCCGGGCCGCCATCGCCGATCACAACACCCAGTTCCCCTGTGAGCTTGGCATAGGCGGAAGCTGCATAGGCTGCGCTTTCCTCATTCCTCAGCTGGATGAACTTGATGGGATGCTCCCCCAGGCAGGCCAGGAAAGGTAAAATGGTATCGCCAGCGGTTCCGAACACAAACTTGACGCCCCATGCCGCGAGCAGGTCCGCCAAGTGGCGGGCAGCAGTTGTTTTGTTCATGCTATATTTCACTCCGCTGTGCTTTTACCCACAGCATGCCCGGGGAAGCCCCTCTTTAGGCAAGAAAATGCCAAGGTAAGTCAAACGTAGGGGCAAGACAACACACCGCTGGCCCGAGCCTACCCAGGTTTCTTTAGTCGCCTCAAGGATGGGAAAGGGCTTCAGGAGCGTTTTCGGGCAGAAATCCTCCGGGCAGCAGTATTGAGAGGCGAAGGCATCCCCCGGCTCGTAACCGAGCCCGCAGTTGGTGGGACACAACCTCAATCCTGAACTCCCAGTTCTCCGGATACCACTTCCGCACCCTGCCACCCCTCTCTTTGCCGGAAGATCTCTCCAGAAAGTTTTTCGAGACATTCACCCAAAGGCGAGCGGAATGAGCACAGATGAGAGTCAACAACGTGCGTAGATTCGGTCGTTCTATACGACGGCCCACTATGCTAGTATAAAGTTACTGTAGGACAGGAGTTGGCTCCAAAAAAATAGAAGAAGATCCCACCGTTGCTGTCCAGCGACGAGTACTAAGTACTCAGAGGTGAGATCTTCTTATGTATGCAGTATTCGATGAAAGCCTACTGACCTCCTTTCAAGAAGTTGTCCAAAAAGCGGTATTGGAGATTTTTGACGGAAATGGAATGCCGGCTTTCCAACAATCGCTGCGAGAGGGAATGAACAGAATCTGCT
>DGEY01000097.1:0-217 GCA_002391385.1 Firmicutes bacterium UBA3914
CGAAATCGGAGCGGTGTACACCTCTGAACTTGAGTACCCCACTTCCCACTACAGAAACTACATGGAAGTCCTTGAGCGGACCAACACGCCCCAGATCATCTTAGCGGAGGGCGACAGCTTCCAGTTCGGGGAGCATGTGCTGGTGGAGGTACTGCATCCGCCGAAGGACATAGAGTATTACCAAGGCTACCCCGAGGGCAGCACCCAGTTCATCAAC
>DGEY01000097.1:482-4164 GCA_002391385.1 Firmicutes bacterium UBA3914
TCACTGACTTCCTGGATTAAGCACGCGCAAAAGACCGCCTCGAGCGGTCTTTTGTAAGCGCTAAAGTAAGCGTGCCTTGACTTAAGGGCCTAGGCGGCGACTTTCTTCTTACTTCAGGATCTTCACCAGTTCGATTTCATCCCTGATGGGGATACCATCCACGCCAAGAAGAGGTATCTCGGGCTTAATCTCCCGGGAGCGCTCCACCGCTCCAGGCAGCAGGCGGTGGAGGACAAAGCCCCGCTTTTGGTAGAACTTTAAGGCCGGCAGGTTGTCGTTGGTGGTGGTCAGCCGCAAAACCCGGCAGCCGTTTTCCAGGGCCACCTGCTCCACTTTCTCCAAAAGCGCCGTGCCCAGGCCTTGCCTCTCCCTCAGGCTGTCCAGGGAAGTGACTTCGCACTCATCTCCCCGCAGCACATAGGTGATCAGGCCGACGATCTCCCCCTCTTCATCCAGCACACCAAAACCAGCCAGCTCGGTGCATTCATAGATGCCGCTGGCGATGACCATTTTGGTGCTGCCCCAGCGCCGCCGGAAAAACTCCGCCAGCTTGGTCCGGGGAATGCTCCCCGCTGTGCAGAAATCCATGGAAACCACCCCGCTCATGTGGTGTTTGACAAAAGAAGCGGCCGCGCAGGCCGCTTCTATTTCCCATCCTGTTTCCTGTTCCTGTTACTTGACCACGATGTTGTAGATCCGGCCGGGTACGTAGATTTCCTTCACGATGGTCTTGCCATCCAAGGCCCTCTGGACGGCCTCGTTGGCCAGGGCCTTTTCCCTGGCGGCTTCCTGCGGGTCGTCCACGTTCACCTCGATGGTGCCCCGCAGCTTGCCGTTGACCTGCACGCCGATCTCCACCGTTTTCTCCACCGTCTTGGCCTCATCCCAGGTGGGCCAGCTCTGCTCGTTGAGCATGCCGCCAAACTTGAGCCGCTCCCAGATCTCTTCGGTGATGTGGGGCGCCACCGGGTTGAGCAGGATCAGGAAGGTTTTCAGCTCCGCTTCATTGATGGAGCCGGTATGGTACACATCGTTGAGCAGGGTCATCAGGGCGGCGATGGCCGTGTTGAACTTGAGGCTCTCGTAGTCCTGGCTCACCTTCTTGATGGTCTGGTGCATTTTCGCTTCCAGTTCGGGCCGGTAGGCCTCGCCGGGGATAACCATATCCATGAGCTTCCAGACCCGGTCCAAAAAGCGCTTGCAGCCCCTGACCCCCTCGGTGCTCCAGGGCACGCTCTTTTCGAAGTCGCCGATGAACATCTCATAGAGGCGCAGGGTGTCTGCACCGTATTCCGCCACCACATCATCGGGGTTGATCACATTGCCCCGGGATTTGGACATCTTTTCGTTGTTTTCCCCCAGGATCATCCCGTGGGAGGTGCGCTTGGCGTAGGGCTCGGGCCCGGGCACAACCCCGATATCGTAGAGGAACTTGTGCCAGAAGCGGGAGTAGAGCAGGTGCAAGGTGGTGTGCTCCATACCGCCGTTATACCAATCCACGGGCAGCCAGTAGTCCAGGGCTTCTTTGCTGGCCAGTGCCTGATCATTGTGGGGATCGCAGTAGCGCAGGAAGTACCAGGACGAACCGGCCCACTGGGGCATGGTGTCCGTCTCCCGCTCGGCGTAACCTCCGCACTTGGGGCAGGTGGTTTCCACCCAGTGCCTGATCTTAGCCAGCGGCGATTCGCCGGTATCGGTGGGCTCGTAGTTGGCCACCTGGGGCAGGCGCACGGGAAGTTCTTCTTCGGGCACCGGTACCCAGCCGCACTTCTCGCAGTGCACTAAAGGAATGGGCTCTCCCCAGTAGCGCTGGCGGGAAAAGACCCAGTCCCGCAGTTTGTAGTTGACCTTGGGCACGCCCAGGCCCTTTTCCTGGAGCCAGGCGATGATCTTCTTCTGGGCGGATTTCACATCCAGTCCATCCAGGAACCCGGAGTTGACCATAACTCCCTCGTCGATGTCGGTGTAGGCTTCCTTGGTGATGTCGCCGCCTGCCACCACTTCCACGATGGGCAGCCCAAACTTCACCGCGAACTCCCAGTCCCTTTGGTCGTGGCCGGGCACAGCCATGATGGCCCCGGTACCGTAGGTCATGAGCACATAATCGGAAACCCAGATGGGGATTTCCATCCCGTTCACCGGATTGATGGCCTTCAGCCCCTCCACAGGCACGCCGGTTTTCTCCCGCACCAGCTGGGAACGCTCAAACTCCGACTTTTTGCGGGCCTGCTCCTGGTAGGCGGCGATTTCCGGGACATTGGTGATGCGGTCCTTAAGCTTTTCCAGGACCGGATGCTCCGGTGAGATCACCATGTAGGTGGCGCCAAACAAAGTGTCGGGCCTGGTGGTGAAGACGGTGAGGGTTTCCTCTGTGTCCTTGATCTTAAAGATCACATCCGCCCCTTCTGAGCGGCCGATCCAGTTGCGCTGCTGCACCTTGACGCGCTCGATGTAGTCCACCAGCTCCAGATCGTTGATGAGCCGCTCGGCGTAAGCGGTGATCTTCAGCATCCACTGGTTCTTGACCCGGGTTTCCACCTGGTGGCTGCAGCGCTCGCACTTGCCGTCCACCACTTCCTCATTGGCCAGGCCGATCTTGCAGCGGGGGCACCAGTTGATGGGCATTTCTTTTTTATAGGCTAGGCCGTGTTCAAACAGCTTCAAGAAGATCCACTGGGTCCACTTGAAGTAGGCGGGATCTGTGGTGTTCACCTCCCGGGACCAGTCAAAGGAAAAACCTAAGGATTTGAGCTGCTCCCGGAAGCGGTTGATGTTGCGCTCGGTGATCACCGCGGGGTGGATCTTGGTTTGAATGGCGTAGTTCTCGGTGGGCAGGCCGAAGGCATCCCAGCCCATGGGGAAGAGGACATTGTACCCTTCCAAACGGCGTTTGCGGGCCACCACATCCAGGGCTGTATAGGGCCTGGGATGGCCGACATGCAGTCCTTCGCCGGAAGGGTAGGGAAACTCTACCAAAGCGTAATATTTGGGTTTACTGAAATCATTACTGGTCTTGAAGATCTGCTTTTCTTCCCAGATCTCCTGCCACTTCTTCTCCACGGCTCGAAAGTTGTAGCGGGCCATCCTGTTTCTTCCTCCATTCCTGATCTCTAGAACTAAAAAAATCTTTCCTCTCCTTAGAGACGAAAGATGTCCGCGGTACCACTCTAATTGATCGCGCCAAAGGGCCGATCCACTCGAGCATGGTAACGGAATGACCGTCTGGCACTACCTATCGCACCAGCAGCTCCCAGGCGAGTTCTGGAAGGATTTGTGCTGCTTCACACCACCCAGCAGCTCTCTGGAAACCCTCCATACTACTCCTGTTCACAGCCTTTGCATATCAGCCCCATTTTATCAATGCCGGCAGCGGATGTCAACCGCCACTTGGCCCCGTTTCCAGCCACTTGTGACCGATCAGTACAACTTGTCTACCACCGACAGCGCGGTCCTCTTCTTCAGTTCCACCACGGCTTCGCCCAGGCGGTGGGCCACCCCTGTGTACAGCAGGTCGATCATGTGCACCTGGGCCAGCTTGGAGCGGAGGGAGCCTCCCTGGAGGGGATCCTCGGCGGAACTGGTGAGGAGCACTACGTCGGAAACCTCAGTGATGGGCGATTTCACCACATCGGTTACGGCAATGGTGAAGGCCCCGTTCTCTTTGGCCAGGCGCATGCAGTCC
>DGEY01000061.1 GCA_002391385.1 Firmicutes bacterium UBA3914
AGCGAGGAACAGAAACCCTTCGTTGAGTCAGAGAGAAGACGAGCGAAAATCCGTTTCATTTAGAGTTGCATTTCTGCGTACCTGGTAGACAGGTTCCCGGAGCTTGACTGATTTGGCAATAAATGTGATAATAACCGGGGTGAGCTGGTCTTTAGGGAACGATGCCAAACTAAGGGTGGGTGTATGCATTGAAACAAGGAATTGCACTACGTATCGCTGTTTTTGTGGGCGTTTTGGTGCTGGTGGTAAGCGCGGGGCTGGGCCTCATGGCGTACCTGCGGAGTTCAGCTGCGGTGATCAAGCAGGTGGAGGCGGCCCTGATCATGCAGGCACAGGAGGCGGTGGAGTATCTGGAAACCAGGTTTCAGGTGGAACTAGCCGCGCTGGAAACCATCGCCGCCAGACCCGAAGTGTCCAGCATGGGCTGGGCCATGCAGCGGGCCATCCTCCAAGCAGAGGCAGAACGCCTGGGGCTGTATACCGCCTTGGGTGTAGTTGATGCCCAAGGGCTGGCCCGGTTTACCGACGGTACCACAACCAATTTGGGTGAGGACGAGTTCATCAGGGGGGCCTTCGGCGGGAGCAGCGTTGTTTCCGATCTTCTGGTTAGTGAAGTGGATGGCAGTCTGGTTTTGCTCTATGCTGTGCCCATCAGGGATAAAGGCGAGATTACCAGTGTCCTTTTGGGAGTGCGGGACGGTCTAGCCCTCAGCGAGATCACCGACAGGCTGGGCTTTGGCGCCAGCGGTTGGGCTATGATCCTCGGTCCAGAAGGCACTTTGTTTGCCCACCCCAACCGGGATTATGTCCTGGAGCAGAGGAATCTGTTTACCGATGGGGGTGAGCTTGGCGCGGCCGTGTTGGATTTGGGAGTGGGCAGCACCGGTGTGGTCCGCTATGTGGAAGAGGGAACGGGGAGAATTGTTGGCTTTGCCCCGGCCAGTTCCACAGGCTGGATGATCGGTGTGGGGGCCCTGGAAGGGGATGTGCTGGGGGATGTGTACGCCCTGCGCACCTTCTTTATTGCGGCCTCAGCGGCTTTCCTGGTGGTGGGCGTCTTGGGGGCCCTACTGCTCGCCGGCCGCATCGCCAGGCCGCTCCAGGAAGTGCAGGCGGCCATTGAAGCGGCTGCCTCGGGAGATCTGAGGCGGCAGGCGCAGGTTCGCGCCCGAGATGAGATCGGCGCGGTGGGCCGGGCGGTGAACAGAACCATGGAGAGCATGAAAGAGATGCTCGGCGTGGTTTCCAGCTCAACGGCCAAGCTAGCCGACACCAGCGCCAAGCTCGCTTCCACCGCCCAGGAGGTCAGTGCTTCGGTGGAAGAGGTGGCCAGTATCACCAACGAGTTTTCCAGCACCCTGGATACCCTGAACAGCAATGCGCAGGCCATGAACGAGACCGTTCAGGAGGTTTCCAGCCAGGCTGCAGAGGGAACGGAGGCCGTTGCCCAGATTGTCCGCCAGATGCAGGCCCTCCGTGATCAGACCCAGAGTCTGGCCGGGGATGTGAACAGTTTAGGCGGGCTTTCTGGCCAGATCGGCAGCATCGTGCACGCCATCAGTGCCATCGCTGAGCAAACCCACCTTTTGGCCCTGAATGCGGCCATCGAGGCGGCCCGGGCCGGTGAACACGGGCGGGGCTTTGCCGTGGTTGCTGAAGAAGTACGCAAACTGGCGGAAGAGTCGGCCGCGGCTGCCAAGGACATCGAGGAGCTCGTTAGGGAAATCCAAAGCGGTATTGCCGCCACTGTGGACGCCATGGGGGCAGGCGCGCAGCAGGCGGAAACGGCTTTGCGCGATGTGCAGCGCAGCAGCGAGATCCTCACGGGCATCCTGGCCGCGGTGGGCCAGATCCAAAGGCAGGCGGAAGACTTCAGCGCGGGGCTACAGGAGATCAGCGGCGGCGGGCACGACATAGCCAGTGCCGCGGAGGAGCAGGCGGCCTCCATGCAGGAGGTGGCCAATGCCGCCCAGGACTTGATGGAAATGGCGGCTAGGTTAAACGGACTTATGGGGCAGTTCCAACTCGGGGGCTGAGGCGTTTTGACAACGCCTTCGCCCTTGTGCTATATTTGGATCGGGAGGCGAGGCTGTGGTTCTGCTCTTCAAGGCGGCAATTCTCACTTTAGCAGGCTGTTTAGCCGGTAAGCTTGCCAAATCCGCGGGGGTATCCAAACTGTTTGGCTACCTTTTGGCCGGCCTGATCCTCGGCCCTTCGCTTTTCAGCCTCATCTCCGGCGCAGAACTTGCTGCCCTGTTTATTGCCGGGGAAGTGGTTTTAGCTGTGGTTGCCTTTAAGATCGGCAGTGAATTGGTCTTTAAAGATCTGCAAGGAGTGGACAGGTCCTTTTTGGCCATCACCTTAGGGGAGGTGGCCGGGACCGTTTTTGCTGTCTTTGGCCTCCTTTACTTCCTGTTGAGGCAGGACCTCACCTTCAGCCTGATCATGGCTACGGCTGCCGTTGGCTCCGCCCCCACCGCCGCGCTCATGGTGATGCGCCAGTATCGCGCCCGGGGTGCGGTGGCCAGCACGCTCCTGCCCGTTGCGGCCGTCAACGGGGTGCTGGGGGTAGTCCTTTTCGCCCTGGTCCTATCCCTGGCCCGGGCCCATGGGGCTGTCCAGGGAGGGGGCTCTGGATGGCAGCTGGTGAGCACACCCCTGCTGGAACTGGGCGGAAGTGTGATCCTGGGAGGAGTTTTGGGTGTCATTTTCGCCTTCCTGGCAAAGAAGGCGGGGGATACGGACGAGCTTTTGATTATGAGCCTGGCGATGATTCTGGTGGCAGCGGGGGGAGCCTACCTTTTGGGCCTCTCGCCCCTGGTGGCCAACATCGTGCTCGGTTTGATGCTGGCCAATCTGGGCAGCGGCGCTCCCCGGGTGTTTTTCTGCCTAAACAGCTTTACCCCACCCATTTACCTGCTCTTTTTCACCTTGGTGGGGGCCAGTTTGCAGCTGGCGGGCCTGCTGCCCCTGTTGGCCTTGGGCGCAGCGTATATCCTCGCCAGGGCCGCCGGGAAGCTTCTGGGCACTTGGGTTGGCGCCTGGGCTGCGCAGGCGGAACCTAAGGTGCAGAAATACCTGGGGGTTTTACTTCTGCCCCAGGGTGGTGTGTCGTTGGCTCTGGCCGCCTTGCTGCACAGGTATTTTCCCCAATACAGCGGGACCTTTACAGTGATCATGGTGCTGAGCGTGCTCCTTTTGGAAGCCCTGGGTCCCAGGCTCGCCAGGGCAGCCTTCGCCAGGGCGGAAGAGGTCACTGGTTTGGGACGACAATTGATTGGCTAGAGGAGGACGGCTATGTATGCCTTGTTCTTGGTTTTGAACGATACTGATTACCTGGATGAGATCTTAGCCCGTTTTGTGGATGTGGGAGTGCAGGGTGCAACCATTTTGGACAGTCAAGGTATGGCCAGCGCCCTGGTGAGCAGCCGGGGCAGGGACTATCCCCTCTTTGGTTCCCTCAAGGCACTCCTGGAAGGAGCAAGGCCGTACAACAAAACCATCTTCACCGTGCTGGACAGCGAGGAGCTCGTGGAAAGGACTGTGGAAGCGGTCAGGGATGTACTGGGGGATGCGGATCACCCCAGTGTGGGCTTTATGTTCTCCCTACCCATCGGTCAGGTGTATGAGCTGAAAAGAGGGTAAGCCATGTCCCCACTGGGTTCTTGCAGTGGGGATTTTCCTTGTCGTTCTTGGATCATTCAGCGGCGAATAAATTGGGGTGGGAGAACCTTCGGCGCAGGAATCTGCCCCAGGGCAGTTGAAGTGATTTCCCAAAGGACGGGGGTGGAGATGTGAAGTGTTACTGCCATGGACAAACGGCCACCTGCATTGACCGGGTGCCCATTTTCCAGCATCTTACCGCCGGGGAAAAGCAGGAAGTGGCTCAGATCACCCGGCAGAAAAGCCTAGCCAAGGGCGAACTGCTTTATGGCATGGGTGATCAGGTGCACAGCCTGTTTGTCATCCATTCCGGTTTGGTGAAGCTTTACCGCCTCAGCGCTGCAGGCAAAGAACAGATCCTGCGGGTCATGGAACCCGGTGATTTCCTTGGGGAGCTGGCCTTGTTTACCTCTTCCCCCATGCAGCATTACGCCGAGGCCTTGGAAGAGTGTACCATGTGCGTGATGGAAGCCAGCCGCCTGCGGGAGCTGATGGCCAAGTATCCCAGCATCGCCTTTAAGGTCCTGGAAGAGCTGAGCCAGCGCCTGGAGCAGACGGAACAGCTCCTGGAAGAGATCAGCCTGCATTCGGTGGAAAGGCGCCTGGCCCAGGCGCTTTTGGATCTCAGCGCCGGGAGCAGCGAGATTGAGCTGGCCCTAAGCAAGAAGGATCTGGCCTCCCAGATGGGCATGACCAGCGAAACCTTGAGCCGCAAGCTCTCCTCCTTTGAGGCCCAGGGTTTGATCGAGCAGGTGGGCCAGCGAAGAATTATCATCAGGGATCGGCGGGGTTTGGAAGGGGTCCTGGAACGTGGCTGAGCAAAGAGGGTTTTGGTACTGCTTGGGGAGCGGTTTTGTCCTGGGCCTGGCCATGATCGTGCCCGGAGTGAGCGGCGGCGTTCTGGCCATGGCCTTGGGGCTCTACGAACCGATGGTGGCGGCCATCGCCAAGCCCTGGGAGAACTGGCGGGGGCATCTCAAGTTCTTTCTGCCCCTGGGACTGGGGGCAGGGGTCTGTGTGCTTTTGTTCAGCAGGATCCTGGAGTTTTTCTTTGCCCACTATCCCCGACCCACCCTGTATTTTTTCATCGGCCTGGTCTTGGCGGGCCTACCTGCGGTTTACCGCGCCGCCAATGCCCAAGGTTTCGGGTTTTCCCATGGCCTGAGCTTTGCCGCTGCAGTGCTGTTGCCCCTGGCGGTGAGCTGGCTGCCCGCGGCGGAAGGGTCCGCTTGGGCGCGGCTGGGCCTTTGGGGACATGTGCTTAAGGGGGGCATCGTCGGGGCGGGGCTTGTGATCCCGGGTCTCAGCGTCTCCATGCTGCTGCTGGCTTTAGGGGTCTATCGGGAGCTCTTGGGGGCAGTGGCCCAGCTGGACTTGGGCATATTGCTGCCCGCGGCCGTGGGGTTTGTGCCCGGTTTGCTGTTGGCTGCCAAGGGGATGAACTGGCTGCTGGGGAAGGGGTTCGGCCAGGTTTACTATGCCATCCTGGGACTGATGCTCGGTTCTTTGGCCGCCGCCTTTCCCGGCTTCCCCCGCTGGGGGCTGGAGTGGCTGCTCTGCCTGGTGCTCTTTGGCGCAGGCGCGCTTATTGCCTCCTTTTTCCATCGCAACAACTAGGGTAAGGGGTGTTCCATGTGCTTGACTTGAAACTAGAGGAGTTTTTCAGTCTGGAGGGCTGTCCCGTAGCGGATCTGTTTGCCGGTGTCCAGTACCCCTGGGAAGTGCTCCCCCGCATCGCCGAACTCCTGGAGAAGCTGGTGGAGGAGAAGCGCTCCGCCTACCGGCAGATCGCCCCCGGCGTGTGGGTGGGGGAAGGGACCACGGTCGCGGATACCGCCCGTTTCCACGGACCTGCGGTTTTCGGCAGAAACTGCGAGATTAGGCCCAATGCCTTTGTGCGGGGTAACGTGATCGCGGGGGATGGCGTTGTCTTGGGCAACGCCAGCGAAGTGAAGCAGGCCATTTTGTTTTCCCAGGTCCAGCTGCCCCACTTTAACTACGTGGGCGATTCCATCTTAGGCCGCGGCGCCCACCTGGGCGCGGGCGCGATCATCTCCAACTTCAAGTCCACCAAAGAGCCTGTGAAGGTAAAAGTGGGGGATACCGTGGTGGAGACGGGCCTGCGCAAGTTCGGCGCCATTGTGGGCGATGGGGTGGAAGTGGGCTGTAACGCGGTGCTAAACCCCGGCACCCTGGTGGGAGCGGGCAGCCTCATCTATCCCGTGACTTCGGTGCGGGGCTTCATCCCCAGCGGTATGATTTACAAAGGCGGGAAGGAGCTGGTCCCTTACAGAGCTAAGTAGCGGGCACCTGCGGCTGCTTCTGCACGGAGGCATCGGGAAGAGTGAGCGTGAATGTGGTCAGTTCTGGAGAGCTGGTGTAGGTGAGGCTGCCTCCCAGCTCTTCCGCGATGCGGTTGCAGATGACCAGACCCCAGCCGTGGTGGCCCGAGGGGTCTTCTTTACTGGTCACGCCGCCCCGGAAGATGCGCTTTCCTTCCAGGGGGCTGATCTCCGGTCCGTTGTTGCTCACGCTGAGCACCCGCTGGCCCTGCCCGTCCATTGACCAGTGCAGCTTGACCAGTTTCTCTTCCTGCTTGGCCACTGCGGCAAAGGCGTTATCCAGTAGGTTCATGATCACCTTGGGCAGCAGCCGCTGCTCGTGGAAGTGCTCAGGCGGCTCCGCCTGGAGATCCAGGGAGAAATGGATGCCCAAACGCTCAGCTTCCGCCGCCTTGACCTGAAGAACTGTGGTCCAGGCGTCCGCGGGTAGGGTGGAGTAGTTGTGGCGATCAGAGAGCTTGGCCGCGCTGAAGGCGATGCTGCTCAGGGCTTCTTCCCTTTTCCCCATCTCCACGTAGGTGGAGATCAAGGTGAGCTCATTGAGCAGCTCATGGCGTTCTTCCCGCAGGGTGCGCAGGGCGGCTTCCTGGACGGTGCTCCGCTTCACATGGTACTGGAGCACCTTTTCGCATCTACGCTCCTTCTGGGAATACTGGTGCAGAACAAAGATGAGGGTGGGGAAGGCCACCAGATCGGCGCCCAAGAGGCTGAGGCAGGTCCCGCTGGGTAGGGCCCCAGACCTGAGGATGGAAGTGATCTGGCGGCAGGAGATCAGCAGGCTCAAAAAGATCAGTGCCCAGCCTGCATAGCTGTGGACCTCGGCCGAGGGGTCTGCCTCATTTTTTCTTGGTCTGTCCGTCAGGACGAAGTAACAGGCCAGCAGAATGCTGGGGAGATAGGCGGTGAACTCCTCAGCTGGGCCCAGCACCCTGGCGGCGAAGGGGGTGCGCAGCACCTGGGGGAAATGGCGGGTGAACAGGGGCGGAAAGATGGACGTGCCCAGGGCATGGAGGGAGAGGGGGAGCAGGTAGGCAAAGAGGGCATCGGGGAACAGCTCAGCCTCAAAGATCCAGATGAAGTAGATTAGGTAGGTGATGGAAAGGAGCAGGAAGTTCAGCTCCAGTACGGGGAACACCCGCACCACCACAACTGTGGATAGGCTCTGCAGCGCAGCAAAGGAAGCAATTTTCCAGTCCGGTGCGTCCCGGCGCAGAAGGCGCAGTGCGCAGAAAACCTGCACGCACTCGAGGAAAAAGCGGCCGGCTATTGCCCCAACCCACGGCCACATGCAATCAGCCCCTTTTTGTGCACGAATTCACTAAAGGGCTCTTCGACGCGTTCCTGGTTTTTCCTATCGACAAATTCCTTTAATTCCCACCATTTCCTAATAATTCAGCTCTTTCCCGCGATTTCTTGACGAAGAACGCCCAGGAACTCCTGGAGCCGCCCGGGATCGGGGAAATACACTTGGGCGGCGGTGGGGCTCCCTCCGCCCCGGCCCCCCAGGGGCTGGGCCTGGTCTTTGATCAGCTGGCCCAGGTTGGGACCTGCTGGCAGGTTGTGGGCCAGCACCAGCCGCTCACCGAGGTTGATCACCACAAGGGCCTGGGTGAGATTGAGCACCGCCCGGGCCAGCCTTTGGGCTTCAGGAATACTCGCTTCCGGCAGCTCCAGGAAAAAGGGACCCTCGCTTCGGCTGACCAGTTCCCGGGCCCGCAGCTCCAGGAGCTCTCCCTGGAGCTCTTCCACCAGCTTTTCCAGCTCTTTTCTGCGCTCCAGGTCAGCGCTGACCCGCTCTACCACTTCCCCCTCGGGCACGGCCAACAGGGCCACCAGCTCAGAGCAGATCTCGTGTTTGCGCCGGTAATCCTCCAGGGCGCGGCCGCCGCAGAGGAAGTACACCCTGGTCATGCCCTTGTACCTTTCCGCCTTGAGGATTTTCAAGAGCCCGATCTGCCCCGTTTTGCCCACATGCGTCCCGGAGCAGGGGGAATAGTCGAAACCCTGGATTTCCACAATGCGCAGGGGACCTGGCAGATCAGGGATTTTGCGCAGGGGCACCTGCCCGAACTCTTCGGGCTGGAGTGTGTAGGTGAAAACCGGCAGATCCTCCAGGATCAGCTCATTGGCCCGGGCTTCCGCGGCTAGCTGCTCTTGGCGGGTAAGGTCCGGGGTGGTAATGTCGATGCTGCAGTATTCAGCGCCCAGATGGAAGCTTTCCGTCCTGTAGCCGTATTCATCCTGAAAGATGGCGGACAAGAGATGCTGTCCGCTGTGCTGCTGCATGTGGTCCAGGCGGCGGGGCCAATCCAAAACCCCGTGGGCGGAGCTTCCCTCCAGGGGCTCGGGGAGCACGTGGAAGACAGTCCCGTCCTCTTCAAAGACGTCCAGGATCGGTATTCCGTTGATCGTGCCCAGGTCATGGGGCTGCCCGCCCCCAGTGGGGTAAAAAATGGTTTCCGCCAGCACCACGAGGTATTTGCCTTCTACCTCGCGCTGAGAGGTGATCCGCGTGTCCAGTTCCCGGAGCCAGGGTTGCGAGTAGTAGAGCTTCGCTATGATCAACACTTCCTTTCTGGATCACTGGGCTGCGGTGAGGGTGGGGTCTTTTTTGTGCCAGCCCAGTTTGGCGAAGATGTAGGGTGCACCCAGCGTTGCCCACAGGCCCAGGAGGGTGTAGCGCGTCGTTGTGGCCAAACCTCCAGGCAGCCAGCTCAAAACGGGTTTCAGCGCTGTTCTCAGCAGAAACAGCACCACCAAGCCAACTGCCGCCTTGAGCACCTGGTGGTGGGCTGCTGCCTCCTCTTTAAAGCCTACATAGCTGAGCTCCAGGCGGTAGCCGAGGAAAGCCCCCAAGAGAAAGCCCACAGTCATGGGGCCGTCCCCCGCGGGGTGCAGGATGTAGAGTAGAGCCGCGACCAGAACCGAACCCAGCAGCCAGGTGGGAAGTTCGATCTTGGTCAGGTCGATATTGATCAGGCGGGAGTAGATCAAAAGCAGGATCAGGCCCGCAGCCAGACCGCCGGCGATATCGATGGGCCAGTGCACACCTAAGTACAGGCGGGATAGGCTGACCAGGGAAATGAGGAGAGCCGCGCCCCAGTAGGCCCAACGCTTCCTCAGCCGCAGGGCCAAGAGACCCCAGAATACTGTGCTGCCTTGAGCATGGCCGCTGGGAAAGGCATACCCTTCCTGGACCGCCAGGCGCAGCTCCCGGGGGGGCCGCTCGGTGCGGGCGATATACTTCAAGCCGGAGTTCACGTAGGCGGAAAAGACGAAAAAGACGGCAAAGCGAAAGCCGAAGTGTTTGTCCACCAGCCAGTAGATGAGGGGTATGGCCAGCATGTAAAACTCCACGGAACCGAGGTTGGTCACCGCCCGGAAAAAGGCAGTGAGGGCGGGATTAGCGTACTCCTGCAGCCAGAGAATCACGTCCAGACCAGACATACCAGAGCTCCTCCTTCAGGTGGTTTGCAGTTTATATTCGCAGCCGCCACCGCTATGTCCTGCCAAAGGGATAGGCCCGGGTGGGACCCGGGCCTGCAGATTAGCTTTCCAGAAACTGATTGGTGTAGAGGCGGTAGTAGTACCCTTTCTGCTGGAGCAGCTCCCGGTGGGTTCCCTGCTCGATCACCTTGCCGTCTCGGATTACCAGGATCAGATCGGCAAAGCGCACCGTGGAGAGCCTGTGGGCGATGATGAAGCTGGTGCGCCCCTTGAGCACCGTCTCCATGGCTTTCTGGATCAGCTGCTCCGTTTCGGTGTCAATGGAGGAGGTGGCTTCATCCAGGATGAAGATGGCTGGATCGGCCAGGATGGCCCGGGCAAAGGAGATGAGCTGCTTTTGGCCGGTGGAGAGCAGACCGCCCCCTTCACCCACCTCCGTATCGTAGCCCTTGGGCAGCTTGCAGATGAAATCATGGGCGTTGACCAGCTTGGCGGCCTCTTCCACCTCCGCATCGGTGGCACTGAGCCGGCCGTAGCGGATGTTTTCCCGGATGGTGCCGGAGAAGAGGTGGGGATTTTGCAGCACACAGCCGAGGTTGCTCTGCAGCCAGGCCAGGGGCCGCTCCCGGTAGTCCACACCGTCGATGAGGATCCGTCCCTGGGTCGGTTCATAGAAGCGGCAGACCAAGTTGACGATGGTGCTCTTCCCAGAGCCCGTTTCCCCCACCAGGGCCACGATCTGCCCCGGCTCGATCTCCAGGTTGAAGTTCTCCAGGACCGGCTCCTGGGGGTTGTAGGCGAAGGAGACGTTTTCAAAGCGGATGGCTCCCCGCAGCCGGGGCCACTCGTTTTTCAGCCCCGGACGGTCCTGGATTTCCGGCACTGTGTTCAAAAGACCCATCACCCGTTCCGCCGCCGCGTGGGCCATCTGCAGCTCCGCAAAGATCCTGGCGATCTCCCGCACCGGCTCGAAAAACTGTGCGGCGTAGGAGATGAAGGCTGCCAGCACACCGTAGCTGATGGTACCCGCGGCCACCCCCGTGCCGCCCCGCCAGAGGGTGAGCCCCGTGCCCACGCTGGAAAGGACCAGCACGATGGGCATGAACAGGGCGGAAAAGGTCGCCGCTTTGATGCTGGCCGCCCGGTGGGTGCCGGTGAGGGCGGCGAACTCCTCCAGGTTCTTTTCCTCCCGGCTCAAGATCTTCGTGGTGGTGGCACCCATGATGCCTTCGTTGAACGCCCCGGTGATCCGGGAGTTCAACCGGCGCACTTCCCGGTAGGCCCTGAGGATCTGTTTCTGGAAGTAGAGGCTAGCCACCGCCAAGGGCGGGATCACCACCATGGTCAAGAGGGCCAGGCGCCAGTTCAAAAGCAGCATCACCACCGAATAAAGCACCATGGCCGCGGCACCCCAGAGCAGGTCAATCAGGCTCCAGGAAACGATTTCGCCGAGCCTGTTGGCATCGCTGGTCATTCTGGCCAGCAGCCAGCCGGTGGCCCTTTTGTCATAGAAGGAAAAGGACAGCCGCTGCAGGTGGATAAAACCCTCATTGCGGATGGTGTAGGTCAGGCCCGACTCTACCTTTCCCGCCATGGAGATGAACAGGTAGAGGTTTAGGGACTGCCAGAACACCAGGCCCAGGAAGGCGGCGCCAAACCAGCCCAACCCCTCAGTGGTTTGGGGGATCACAAAGCGATCCAGGGCCACTTTGGTCATGTAGGGAAAAGCGGCGTCTCCCGCGGCCAGGGCCACGGTGCTGCAGATGGACAGGGCGATATAGCGCCTGTAGGGCCGGGCTAGCCTTAGAATCTGGCGCCAGAGCCCCAGGTCTATCTTTTCCTCATGGACTTCCTCTTGCCATTCAGGCTGCATCTCAATCACCCTCTTTCTGTGCGGCGGCTTCAGCTTCCAAGCGGTTTTGGATCTGCCAGATGCGTTTGTAGGTGCCCCCTAGGGCCATGAGCTCCTCGTGGGTTCCCCGTTCCACAATCTCCCCGTCCTCCAGCACCAGGATCAGATCGGCGCTGGACAGGCTGGACACCCGATGGGAGATGAGGAAGGTGGTGGCCCTTTGGGCCCGCTGTTTCAGGGCGTTGCGGATAGCCAGCTCCGTCTCGGTATCCACAGCGCTCAAGGAGTCATCGAAAATCAGGATGGGACTCTTGGTAATCAGCGCCCGGGCGATGGCCACCCGCTGTTTTTGGCCCCCAGATAGGGAGATGCCCCGTTCGCCCACCAGGGTTTGGTAGCCTTGATCGAAGCTTAAGATCACATCGTGAATCGCCGCCTCCCGGCAGATGGCGTGCAGCTCCTCGTCGGGCACATCCCCCACGGCCAGGGTGATGTTCTCCCGGATCGTCTTGGCAAACAAGAAGGGTTCCTGGGGCACCACAGCCACGTGTTTGCGGATCCAGCGCTTGTCGATGTGTTTCAGTTCCACCCCGTCGATGGTGATGGAACCCTGGTCGTAGTCATAGAGGCGGGCCAGGAGCTGCACCAGGGAGCTCTTGCCAGAACCGGTGTGGCCTAAAATGCCCACGGTTTGCCCCGGGAGCACCGAAAAGCTCACGTTTTTCAAAACCGGCTGGCCCGGTTCATAGCCGAAGCAGACATTTTCAAAGACCACATGGCCCTTGATGGGGGGCTGCTTGTGGCTTTCCAGGAGCACCTCCTGGGGTTCGTCCAAAACCTCCTGCAGCCTTTCCGCGGCCACCAAGGCCTTACCCATGTCGGTTAGGATCCGCCCCAGCTGGCGCACGGGCCAAAGGAGCATCCCCGTGTAGGTGCTGAAGAGGACCATGGTGCCGATGGTGAGCTCCCCCCGGGCGGTGAAGTAGGCGCCGGCCACCAGCACCACTCCGATCTGCAGGAAGGCGATGAAGTCGCTGGAAGACCAGTAGCAGGCCAAGAGCCAGATCAGCCGGTACACCTTATCCCGGTGCACTTCGTTCTTGGCTGTGAAGCGCTTGATCTCGTAATCCTGGTTGTGGAAGGCCCTCACCACCCGGATGCCGGTGAGGTTTTCCTGCAGGACTGAGGTGAGTTCCGCTTCCGTTTCATCCGCTTCCCGGAAGGCCTCCCTGACCTTGCGGAAGAACACCGCGGCAGAGGTAAACAGCACGGGCACCGCCGCCATGGCAATCAGGGCCATGCGCCGATCCGCCAGGAGCATGATGGTGCCGATCAGGATCACCAAGGACAGGGCGTTGCCCACTTCCACCAGCTGCACCCCTAAGAAGCGGCGGATGGTCTCAATGTCTGAGGTGCATCTTTGCATGAGATCCCCGGTATCCGCTTCTTTATGGTATTTGTACGGTAGGCGCTGAATGTGGTCGAAGATCCGGTCACGGATGTTTTTGGCGATGGTTTCACTGGCCTGGGCGGAAAGCCTGCCCCTTAAGAACATAAAAAGTCCCCGGAATGCTGTGATACCAATCAACACTATCCCAGGGACCCAAAATCTTTGGCCTATGCTTTCCACAAAACTTCGTATCAATGGTGGTGCCGCGACGGGCTGATCTCCGATGACCGAGTCGATGGTGATGCGAATCACTAACGGTCCGGACACGCTGGCCAGCGCCGCCAAGGCCACAGATAGAATGGCCCCAAGGTAGAGCAGTCGATTGTTTGCCATGTAGTTCCACAAGATCCGCAGGGATTTCATGCTCTGATGCCTCCTTTCTTGTTAATAGTTCTAATACACCTTTTATCAATATAGCACGGTTGGTAGCTGGTGGCAAGCAAAACTTTACCTGGTCCTGA
>DGEY01000060.1:0-3477 GCA_002391385.1 Firmicutes bacterium UBA3914
CTTGCTACGAGATGTGGTATTCTTATGTTCAGGAACCATAGCTAAACCCTCCGTATCGTGTTAGTTTGGTTACCAACATCATACAGGGTTTCTGGCTGTGGTTCCATTCATTTCTTCGTGTTGCATTTCATTCTACAATGAGCCAAGTGAACAAAAGGGGGAGAGGTGCTTGACGGTTCAGCCTTGACTGTGGTAGAATTTTGGCAACACTGATCGGGGCAATGAAGGAGCGCAGTAGCCAACCATGGGTACTCAGAGAGCAGGCTGGGTGGTGCGAAGCCTGTAGAACATGGTGGCGGGGCCCGGCTCCGCCAGGCGAATTACACTCTGGAGCTTGAGCAGGAGACTGCTCCGGGCGCCACCCGTTAGCATGGCTAAGAGGCGCGCCGCCGGCGTGTGAATTAAGGTGGTACCACGGGTTCTCTCGTCCTTAGGATGGAGAGAATTTTTGTTTTAGGGAGGGAGGATGGTCATGAGCAACGTACTGGACGTGTTGGAAGAGCGAGGGTATGTGGAACAGATCACCCACCGGGAGGAGCTGCGGGAACTTTTGGCCAAAGGGCCGGTTACCTTTTACATCGGCTTTGATGCCACCGCCCCCAGCCTGACTCTGGGGCACTTGATCCCCATCCTGAGCGCGCTTCATCTCTACCGCGCCGGCCACCGGCCCATCATGGTCGTGGGCGGGGGCACCACCATGGTGGGAGACCCTTCCGGTAAATCGGAAATGCGGCAGCTGCTTAAGCCCGAGACCATTGCCGAGAACGTGGAAAGGTTTCGCGAGCAGTTTTCCCGTTTCTTCAACTTCGAGGATGGATCGGCCATCCTGGTGAACAACGGGGACTGGCTGCTGGACCTGAATTTCATGGATTTTGTGCGGGAGATCGGCAGGCACTTTACGGTAAACCGCATGCTGGCCATGGAAGCGTACAAATCCCGGTTGGATGCGGGGCTGACCTTCTTGGAATTCAGCTACCTCTTGATCCAATCCTTCGACTTCCTGGAGCTGTTCCGCCGCTACAACTGCCGTCTGCAGCTGGGGGGCAACGACCAGTGGTCCAACATTTTGGGCGGCTGTGAACTGGTGCGCCGTGTGGAAGGGGAAGAGGTGTACGGCCTCACTTTGACCCTGCTGACAACTGCCACCGGCGTCAAGATGGGCAAGACCGAGGCGGGCACCGTATGGCTGGATGCCGAGCGGACCAGCCCCTATGAGTTCTACCAGTACCTGCGCAACGTGGATGATGCCGATGTGGAGAAAACACTGGCCCTGCTGACCATGCTGCCCATGGAGGAGGTGCGCCGCTTAGGCGCCCTGGAAGGTTCCGCGATCAACCAGGCGAAAGAGGTTTTGGCCTTTGAGGTGACCAAGTTCGTCCACGGTGAAGAGGAAGCCCGCAAAGCGCGGGATGCCGCCAGGGCCGTCTTTGGCGGGGGCGGCACCCACGAGGGCATGCCCTCCACAACCCTCCCCCGGGGGCGCTTCGCCGAAGGGATGGATATTGTTACCCTGCTCGCCGAGACTTCCCTGGTTTCCAGCCGCAGCGAAGCCAGACGCCTGATTGACCAGGGGGGAATCACCCTGGGCCAGGAGCGGGTGGAAAGCATCGACCGGGTGGTAACCCTGGAGGATTTCAGCGGGAACGAGCTGATTATCCGCAAAGGCAAAAAGATCTACCATCGGGTGATCGTGCAGTAGGAAGAATGGTGGAAAAAACATGCCAAAAAAGCTAGGGCAACCTAGCTTTTTTGTTGATCCGGAGGTAGTTTTGGGATAGAATAATTTGTGTTGCGAACTATTATCCTACCTGATAAGGGAGTGAACGGGGTGGCCCAGGGAGATCTTGTCCTGGAATTTATGGAAACCCTACAGAGCCTGAAGATCTGCGGACGGGAGTTTTTCCGCTGTTCGGCACCTGTGGGGGGCAGCGCCCTGCGGCTGCTCTTTCTTCTGCACCACCGCGTGGGGGAAGACTGCCCAGGCCTGCAGCCCTCGGAGTTGGGGGATCTGCTTAAGCTGACCCGACCCACCATCACCTCCCTGGTGAACACCTTGGAGGAGCAGGGTTTGGTGGAGAGACTCAGCGGTGATGGGGATCGAAGGGTGGTCTATGTGCGGCCCACTCAGCGGGGTTCTGCCCTGGTCCGCAGCGCCAAAGAGGAAGCATCCCGTTGTCTTGGGGAGTTCATGGACTACTTAGGTGAAGAGGATGGGCGACAGCTCATGCGCCTGCTGCGCCGGGCGCGGACCTTCTTCGAGGAGAGGAACCAAAAAAGATGTGGAGACTGAAGCAGTACATCAAGCCGTATTTACCCACAGTGATCGTCGTTTCTGGCCTGGTCTTTCTGGAGGTTATGGCCACCCTGCGGCTGCCCGACCTTATGAGCCGCATCGTGGATGAGGGGATTGCCTTAGGCAATATCAGCCTGATCTGGCGGACCGGAGCCGTGATGCTCGCGGTAGCCCTGGCGGGGGTTCTCTGTTCCATCGTAGGCAACTACCTGGCCTCCCGGGCGGCGGGAGGCTTCGGTAGGGATGTGCGCCTGGCGGTATTCAGCCGGGTGGGGGAGTTCTCCCCCCGGGACTTTGATCATTTCGGCGCCCCGTCCCTGATCACCAGGACAACCAACGACGTGCAGCAGATCCAGAACATGTTCCGCATGAGCATGCGGATGGCCATGCGGGCACCGCTGATGGCCGTGGGGGGCGTGCTCATGGTGGTACGTAAAGATGCCCAGCTGGCCGTGATCCTCCTGGGCCTAATCCCCATTATGGCAGTTTTGGTCTTTTTGGTTATGTCTAAGGGTGTGCCCCTGTTCAAAGGCCTCCAGGAGAAGCTGGACCGGCTGAACTTGGTGGTGCGGGAACAGCTCATGGGGGTGCGGGTAATCCGGGCGTTCAACCGGGAAGACGATGAACGGGCCCGCTTTGCCCAGGCGAACCGAGATCTGACCCAGACCGCGCTGAAGGTGAGCCGGATCATGATCACCCTCATGCCCCTTTTGGGCTTGCTCATCAACCTGACTAACATCGTGATTATCTGGTTTGCCGCCCAGCGCATTGATGCGGGACTGATGCAGGTGGGAGATCTGATGGCCTTCCTGCAGTACACCATGCAGACCTTCATGGCCGTGATGATGCTCTCCATGATTTTTGTGAACTTGCCCAGGGCTTCCGCCTCTGCCCAGCGGATTGTGGAAGTGCTTTCCACTGAACCCTCCATCCAAGATACGCCGCAGGCCCGGACCCTGTCCTCCCCCCGGGGTGAGGTGCGCTTTGCCGGGGTTACCTTTTCCTATCCAGGTGCAGAAAAGCCCGTTTTGAGCGACATCAGCTTCACCGCCCGACCGGGGCAGGTGACTGCCATCATCGGCGGGACGGGTTCAGGGAAATCCACCATTTTGGAGCTGCTGCTGCGCTTCCATGACCCCGATGCGGGCCGGATTACCCTGGATGGAGTGGACCTCAGGGACCTG
>DGEY01000060.1:3668-5314 GCA_002391385.1 Firmicutes bacterium UBA3914
GCCTCCAACATCAGAAACGGCAGACTGGATGCCGGCGAGGAAGAGGTGGCCGAGGCAGCCAGGATCGCCCAGGCTCTGGAGTTCATTGCCGAAAGGGAAGAGGGTTTCCAAAGCGAGGTGGCCCAAGGGGGGACTAACCTTTCCGGCGGGCAGAAGCAGAGGCTGTCCATTGCCAGGGCGCTGGTGCGCAGGCCCAAGATCTATCTGCTTGACGATTCCTTTTCTGCCCTGGATTACAAGACCGATGCCCGGCTGCGCCAGGAGCTGGCTAAGGCAGCCCGGGATGCCACAGTGATCGTGGTGGCCCAGCGGGTGAGCACCATCATGCACGCGGACCAGATCCTGGTTCTGGATGCCGGGCGGATCGTGGGCCAGGGAACCCACGAATCGCTGCTGCGGGACTGCCCGGTGTACCAGGAAATTGTGGCATCTCAGTTCGGAGAGGAGGCTGCTTCATGACCAGGCCTGTAGCGGGAAGGGGCCAGGGCCGCGGGGGCGGTTTCGGCCCCCGGGGCATTGGGCGCCCCGTGGAAAAAGCCAAGGATTTCAAGGGAACGCTGCGCCGCCTCTTGGGCTATCTGCGGCCCCATAGGTGGAAGCTGCTCGTGGTGCTGGCCGCCACCATCCTTGGGAACCTCTTCAGCATTCTCAGCCCTAGGATCATGGGCCAAGGCACAACCATCTTGTTTGAAGGGATGATGGGACGCCTGCAGGGTACGGGTGTCGGCGTGGATTTTGCCGCCATCGGGCGCATCCTGCTGCTTTTGGGCGGCACCTACCTGTTCAGCACGCTCTTCGGCTATGTGCAGCAGATGGTCATGGTCAGCGTGGCCCAGCAGACCGTGTACAACCTGCGGGAAGACGTGAGCAGCAAACTGGCTCGGCTGCCCCTGAAGTACTATGATGCAACGGCCCACGGCGATACCTTAAGCCGCATCACCAATGACGTGGATGTGATCAGCCAGAGCCTCCAACAGAGCGTGATTCAGGTTTTGGCTTCCCTGGTATCCATAGTGGGGGTTACCGCTATGATGCTCAGCATCAGCCCCGTACTCACCCTGCTCACCATGGGCATGCTGCCCCTCAGTGCGGGGCTCAGCGTGTTCATTGCCAGCCGTTCCCAGAAGTATTTCGTACGGCACCAGCGGATCCTCGGTGAGCTCAACGGCCATGTGGAGGAAGCGTTTACCGGGCACCGCATCGTCAAGGCCTATGGTTTGGAACAGGAAGTGACCTCTGCCTTCGTCCAGGTGAACGATGAACTCTATGGGCAGGACTGGAAGGCGCAGTTTGTCTCGGGTACCATCATGCCCCTGATCCGCTTTGTGGGCAACCTGGGCTATGTGGTGATTGCCGTAGCCGGTGGACTGTTTGCCGCCCAGGGAGCGCTCACGGTAGGCCATGTCCAGGCCTTTTTGCAGTACTCCCGTCAGTTCGGCATGCCCATCACTGAGCTGGCCAGCATCGCCAATGTTCTCCAGTCCACCGTGGCCGCGGCGGAACGGGTCTTCGAGCTCTTGGATGAAGAAGAAGAGCCGGCGGATCCCCCAAAGGCCTTGACCCTTTCGAGCCCCCGGGGAGAAATCAGGCTCAGCGGTGTGAATTTTGGCTACGAGCCAGGTCAACCCGTGCTCAAGGACGTGAAC
>DGEY01000060.1:5530-52253 GCA_002391385.1 Firmicutes bacterium UBA3914
AATCAAGCGGGGCAGTCTGCGCACCATGTTTGGCATGGTGCTCCAGGACACCTGGCTGTTTGAGGGAACCATCAAGGAGAACATTGCCTACGGCCGGCCGGGCGCGACCGATGAGGAAATTGTGCAGGCGGCCAAGGCAGCCTATGTGGATCACTTTATTCGCACACTCCCCCGGGGATATGATACTATCTTAAGGGGCGATGCTTCAGGCATCTCCCAGGGGCAGCGCCAGCTGCTCACCATCGCCCGGGCGATCTTGGCTGACCCGGTGGTGCTCATTTTGGATGAGGCCACAAGTTCCGTGGACACCCGCACTGAGCGTTTGATTCAGCGGGCCATGGCCAGGCTGATGGAGGGGCGCACCAATTTCGTCATCGCCCACAGGCTCTCCACGATCCTGGATGCCGACCGCATCTTGGTGATCAATGAGGGCGAGATAGTGGAGCAGGGGACCCATGAGGAACTTTTGGCCCGGGGCGGGTTTTACGCCGAGCTCTACAACAGCCAGTTTGTGGCTGCAACGGCTTAAGGAAGGTGTTGGAAGTGCCGCGTGTAGTGGTGGGAATGTCCGGGGGAGTGGATTCCTCCGTCGCCGCACTGGTGCTGAAAGAAGCAGGCTATGAAGTCATAGGTATCTTCATGAAGAACTGGGATGAGCGGGATGAAAGCGGCTTGTGCACAGCGGATGAAGACTATGATGATGTGCGGCGGGTCTGCGATCAGATCGGCATTCCGTATTATACAGTGAATTTTGAACAGGAGTACTGGGATCGGGTTTTCGTCTATTTCCTGGAGGAGTACAAGCGGGGGCGCACGCCCAATCCCGATATTCTGTGCAACAAGGAGATCAAGTTCAAGGCTTTCCTGGAAAAGGCCCTGGATCTGGAGGCGGATTACTTGGCCACGGGGCACTACGCCCAAATCGGCAGGGAGAACGGTTGGTATACCCTGCTCAGGGGAGTGGATGCCAACAAGGATCAATCCTACTTCCTCTACACCCTGGGCCAGAAGCAGCTGGCCAGAACTCTGTTTCCCATTGGGCACATGACCAAAGAGGAAGTGCGGGAAAAGGCCAGGCAGGCTGGGCTTCACACCGCGCACAAAAGGGACAGCACGGGCATCTGCTTCATCGGGGAGAAGAACTTCAAGGAGTTTCTCTCCCGCTACCTGCCGGCCCAACCGGGGGAGATCCGCAGCGTAGACGGTGAGCTCAAGGGCTACCATGATGGGCTCATGTACCATACCCTGGGGCAGCGCAAGGGCTTGGGGATCGGCGGTGCCGGAGAGCCTTGGTTTGTGGTGGGCAAGGACCTGACTACAAATACTCTGGTGGTGGCCCAGGGTCGGGATCACCCTGCCCTATACAGCGGGGCCCTGCGGGCGGTGGACCTGAGCTGGGTACGGGGCGAGCCCCCCGGGGAGCGCTTCACCTGCACCGCCAAATTCCGCTACCGGCAGGCAGATCAAGAGGTGACGGTGCACATTACCGGGGACGGCGCGCACGTGGAGTTCCACAGGCGGCAGAGGGCCATTACCCCCGGTCAGGCAGTGGTCTTTTACCAGGGCCCCATCTGCCTGGGTGGAGGAACCATCGAAGAAGCGTGGTAGGAGGAACTGACATGCTGGTGGGTACCTTGAGAGTGGAAGTATACATCCCCGGAGCCACATCCCTCAAGGATAAACGGCAGGTGGTCAAGGGTATGATCCAGAAGGTTCAGCACCGCTTTAACGTGTCCATCGCCCAGCTGGACGGAGCGGATCTGTGGCAGAGGGCCACCATCGGAATCGCCATGGTGGGCGCAAGCCGCGAGCATGTGGAGCGGCAGCTGCAGCTGGTTTTGAACTTCCTTGATGCCGAACCCCGCTGGAGTGTGACCCAGGTGGAAATCGATTGGTGTTGAGAGGTTTTCGCGCTCGCATAGGGAAGAGGTATGGAGAGGAAGGAACTAGCACCGCAGTTTCCAACCAAGATGCAGCAAGGAGGTTTATGCAGAAATGACAGAAGCTAGAACATCCAGACTAGCGGCAGTATTGAACCGGCCCAGCACTCGCTTCAATTTGTCGGCACCTCAGTTGGTGGAAGCCGCGCTCAGGCGGGGGGAAGGCAGGCTTTCTTCCACCGGCGCTTTCTCCACCACAACGGGGAAATACACCGGACGTTCGCCTAACGATAAGTTCATAGTGGAAGATGAAGTCACCCGGGATACGGTGGCCTGGGGCAAGGTTAACGTGCCCTTCAGCGAAGAGAAGTTCCACAAGATCTACGACCTGGTGCTGGACTTCCTGGAGCAGCGGGATGAGCTGTTTGTCTTTGATGGGTATGTGGGCGCCCACCCCGATCACAGTATGCCTCTGCGGGTGATCAACCAGTACGCCTGGCAGAATCTCTTTGCCCGTCAGCTGTTTATCCGTCCGCCCCGGGAAGCCCTTCAGGGCCATGAGCCCCAGTTTACGGTTATTGCTGTACCCGGCCTCCAGGCCGTCCCTGAACGGGATGGCACCAATTCGGAAGCCTTTGTCATCGTCTCCTTCAAGGAGCGGGTGGTGCTCATTGGCGGCACCGCCTACGCCGGGGAAATCAAGAAGTCCATTTTTACTGTGATGAACTATCTTCTGCCCAGGGATGGAGTTTTGTCCATGCACTGCTCGGCGAACGTGGGTGCAGATGGTCGCACCGCCCTCTTTTTCGGGTTATCGGGGACGGGCAAAACCACCCTTTCTGCAGATCCCCAGCGCAGGCTGGTGGGGGATGATGAGCACGGCTGGTCCGAAGGGGGCATCTTCAACCTGGAGGGCGGCTGCTACGCCAAGTGCATCAACTTGTCCCGGGAGCATGAGCCGCAGATCTGGGATGCTATCCGCTTCGGCGCGGTTTTGGAGAACGTGGTCCTGGATCCCCACGAACACATCGCCGATTACGCCGACGGCTCCCTCACGGAAAACACCCGGTGCGCCTATCCCCTGGACTACATCCCCGGCAGGGTGGATCCCAGCATCGCGGGCCATCCCACCGCGGTGGTTTTCCTCACCGCCGATGCCTTTGGGGTTCTGCCCCCCATCAGCATCTTGGAAGATGAGCAGATTATGTACCACTTTATCTCCGGTTACACCAGTAAGCTGGCGGGCACCGAACGGGGCATCAAAGAGCCAGAGGCGACCTTTTCCGCCTGCTTCGGCGAGCCTTTCCTGCCGCTTAGCCCCTTGAAGTATGCGGAGATGCTGAAAGAGCGGGTAAACAAGCACGGGGCCAAGGTGTTTTTGATCAACACCGGCTGGTCCGGCGGCCCCTATGGCGTTGGGCAGCGCATCTCGCTGAAACACACAAGGCGCATGGTGACCGCGGCCCTCTCGGGCGAGCTGGACCATGTGGAAACGCGCCTGGATCCCATTTTCGGCTTCAAGGTACCCGTGAGCTGCCCAGATGTACCCAGCGAGATTCTGGATCCCAAAAAGACCTGGGACGACCCCGCGGCTTACGACGCCAAGGCCCGGGAGCTGGCCAAGGCTTTCCAGGCCAACTTCCAGGCGAAGTATGCCGGCTTGGCGCCGGAGGTACGCGCGGCGGGGCCCCGGCTGGACTAAAGGTTTGCCGGAGGCGGGGTATCCCGCCTCCTCCCTTGGGTACAGATGGTTCTGTACCCGTTTTTGTTAGGTCCTGTGCCAAGCGCTTTCCCAGCCTGGTAAAATAGGTCAGGGGCCGGAAGGGAGTTGGTCTGAAGGCGGAGGGATTTTCCCTTTCCAGGTTCTAAGATCCGGGTGGAGCGTTATACACAAGGAGTGGGGCACATGGGCTTGATCAGCCTGGTGGTTTTGGGCGGATTGGCCGTGCTGCTGAGTATCTTAGGGTACGAGCTTGGGGGAGCAGTGCTTCTGGGCGGAACAGCCCTTCTTTACTGGGTGTCTGCCCGCAGGCGGGGCAGGACGCCGGTCTGGGGTCTGGCGGCAGTCTTGGTTCTGGCCTACATCTGTTTCGGGCACTTTATGCCTGTCAAGGAAACAAGCCGTGGACTGCAGTCCACCATGGGCATGAGCTCCGCGCTCTACCCCCAGGTCCGTTCGGGAGAGCTTGCGATCTACTTCGGGGGTGGAACCATAACCCAGGTACCCGGTGATGGCAGCGTCCATTACTGGGGCGTACTCGGAGGCCCATCGGGGGCCGCAAACATGGAGGGCGCGGAGGGAGAACTGGCCCAGATTCTGCTGCGGCAAAAGGTTCGGCCGTGGTGGGCTAACCGCCGGCGGGTGAACGCTTGGGACCTCGAGCTCTCTCCAAAGGTTTCTTGGTCCTTGGAACAGCGGCTGGCCCACTGCACGGGGAGCCTCGATCTGCGGGGCATCCCGGTGGAAACCCTGAGGCTCACCGTGCTTAACAGCCAGGTGACCATCTATGTGGACCGGGCGCTGGATCTGCACCTCACCGCCCTGGGCTCGCAGGTGAACCTGATCGTTCCTCCCGATCTAGCACTATCGCCAGGAGGGCAGAGGCTGCAGTTTCTGGGGAGCAACAACCTGGCAGAATTCACCGCACCTGGGGGAAGCCTGCGGTTGCACTGGGAGGGATTCCTCAGCTCCCTGGCCGTCGAGCGCCAGCGGGGGAGCGATTCTCCCGGGTGAGAGAGGAAAAGACTGGAGGAGCTAGAATATGGAAGTTGTCCAGAGCTAGAGTGAGCGGGGGGATCGTATGGTCCGGGTCGAATCTCTAGAGAAGACATATCCCGGCCGCCGGGGAGCGCCGCCGGTGAAGGCTGTGGACCGCGTTAGTTTCCAGGTTCCCCAGGGGCAGCTGGTGGGGCTTTTGGGCCCCAACGGCGCCGGCAAAACCACCATTGTGAAGATGATGTGCGGCTTGATCAGGCCCGATGCCGGACAGATCTTCATCAACGGCAAGGACATGGTCTGTCGGCGCACTGAGGCCCTAGTGGATGTGAGCGCGGTTTTGGAGGGCAACCGCAATATCTACTGGCGGCTAACCTGCCGGGAGAATCTGGAGTTCTTTGCGGCCCTCAAGGGGCGCAGCCCTCGGGAAATTCAGCCCGAGATCGCCCGTTACCTGGATCTTTTCAAGCTGAACGACAAGGCTGACACCGAGGCCCGGAAGCTGTCCAGGGGCATGCAGCAAAAACTGGCCACTGCGGTCGCGTTGATTGCCCAAAGCCGTGTGGTTCTCCTGGATGAACCCACCTTAGGCCTGGATGTGCAGGCTTCCTTGGAAATACGGGAGCTGCTGAAAAGGATCGTTCAGGACGAGGGGCGCACGGTGATCCTCACTTCCCACGACATGAATGTGGTGCAGGACACCTGCGAGAGGGTGATCATCATCAATGAAGGCCGCATCGTGGCCGACGACAGTATCGATCATCTTCTGGATTTGTTTCAGGTGAAGGTCTGCCGCATCGTCATTGGCGAAAGCCTGACCCCCGCCCAGCAGCAGGCCATCCAGGCCTTACCCCAGGTGCTCTTGGAAGAGGAAAACAACGGCAAAATCGCACTTACTGTTCCCCTGGAGGATGCCCAAGTGCTCCATGAACTTTTTGGCATCCTGGCGGCCAACAGCACGGTGATCTGCGCCATCGAGCAGAAGCAGACAAGCTTTGAGCGCGTCTTTCTGGAGATCCTGGGAAGGAGCGAGCACGGTGCGTAAAAAGCTGATCCTGTTTTGGGCATTTCTGAAGAGGCAGTATGTCTACTTCCGCCGCTACCTTTTCAACAGCCTAGGCGGTATGCTCACTTTGTATGTGGTCTTCCTGCTCATCTTGGGGGGCTACAAGGGGTTGGTTGCGCCAGCGGGCACGGAGGGGGATACCCTGGAAGCTCTCGTGGTGGGTTACGTGCTCTGGTTCTTTTTGATGACCAGCTACCAGGACGTGTACAACACCGTCCGCAATGAATCCCTCACCGGTACACTGGAGCAGCTGTATATGTCCACCCACGGTTTTGGCTGGGTGATGGGGGCCAATGTTGCCGCCGCGTTTTTAGCCAATCTGGTGATGGTGGCCCTGCTCTTGACCGCTGCCCTCTGGACCAGCGGCGCCGTGGTCAATATTGATGTGGGTGGGCTTTTGCCGGTTCTGGTGGGTACTCTCTTCGGGCCTGTGGCCATAGGCTTTGCCGCAGCTGGTCTAGCTCTGGTCTTTAAGCGCATAGACAGCTACACGCAGATGGTGCAGTTTGTTTTGATTGCCCTGGTGGCTGTACCTGCGGAGAAAGCGTTTTGGCTGCGCCTTCTGCCGGGGAGCTTCGGCGCCAGCCTGGTGCGGGATATTATGATCCGCGGCCAGAGCCTGCTGGAGATCGGTTTAGCCAAGCTAGTTTTGTTGTTTTTGATTGGGATAGGGCACCTTGCCCTGGGCTATGGGGTTTACAAAGTGTGTGAAAAACGAGCCATGGTCTGGGGGATGTTGGGCCACTATTAACACTAAGGGGCTGGCGGCCGGGCCGCGCCAGCCCGCAAGTTAGACGTCTATTATTAGGAGGGTTTTTGTGTCAGAACATCGTTTTGCCATCTTGATTGATGGTGAGAATATCGCCCCGCGGTTCTTAGGGCCCATCTTGGCCGAAATCAACCGCTCCGGCGAGATCATCTTGACTAGGGTCTACGGCGACTGGACCGAACCCCACATGGGTGGGTGGAAGGAGCTGCTGCAGAGCTATCCGGTCAGGCCGGTCCAGCAGTTCCGCTACGGGCAGAATGCCACCGACGGCGCCTTGATCATGGATGCCATTGAGATCGTGTCCACCAACCGGAATCCGGTCAATGCTTTTTGCATCGTATCCAGCGACAGCGACTATTACAGCTTGGCGCTGCGTTTGCGGGAGCACGGTATGTATGTGTGCGGCATCGGCCGCCAGGGCACCAAGAATATCTTAGTGCGTTCCTGCAATCGCTTTATCTACCTGGAAAACCTGGGTTTTTCCGGCAGTTCGGCTGTGGAGGAAGAAAACAAGACCTCACCGGGGGCCCTGCCGGTGGAGGATATTGTGCGGCGGGCCTATGAGGCTAGTGAGGAGGACAGCGATGGCTGGCTGCTTTTGGCCCATCTGGGACAGGCCATCCGCCGGGAGTTCTCCGATTTTGACCCCCGCAGCTACAACTACACCAACCTCTTGGATATTCTCCGGTCCTACCCTGATCTCTTTGAGGTGCGGAGCAACAACAAGACGCCGCCGGTGTACTGGATGCGGGTCATTCCCAAAGATGCCGCGCCCCGCAAGCAGAGGGGTGTAATCAAGCGCTTTATGGGCAATTACGGTTTTATCCGCGGTGATAAGGGAGACTATTTCTTCACCAGGGCGAACCTGTCCGCGGATCAGCGGGACAAACATCTCAAGCCCGGTACGCCCGTGGAGTTTACGGAAATCAAGGCGCCTGATCCCAGCGGGGAGACTTCCCTGGAGAAGAACGGCCGGGCCCAGAATGTAACCATAATCCATTAAGAAGTCCGTAGGTACCTTCGGGCCAGCTCCAGGAGGGTTTGCGTTTCATTGAGATCAGGGTTTTCCCAGACCTGCTCCAGGAGATAATTGAGAATCTCGCCGATGATGGGCCCAGGCTTAAGGTCTAGGGCGGCCATCAGGTCGTGCCCATCTAGTTTCAGGTCCTTGAGGGAAAGGGCGCTTTCTTCCTGGAGGATAGCCCGGAGGCGGGCTTCCATCTCCTTGCCGAAGGCGATGATCTGCCGAACCGGAGCGTTCATGCCGGCCATATCGGCCTGGCGCAGTTTCACTAAGGCCAAGGCCAGCTCCGGGCCCACCTGGCCCAGGAATCTCCTGAGGGCCCGGTCCGAGGAGTGGGGATGCACCGAAAACATGTGGTACGTGATGAGCGCTGTCACTTGGCTGATCAAGCTGCTGCTGGCCCGCAGGCGCCGCAGCAGCTGCCCGGCCATGGCCGCGCTCAGCTCCGCGTGATCCCGCCCCAGGCTGTGCTGCTTGCCCAGGTCGTGGAGCAGGGCCGCCCAGCGCAGGGCTAAGTCCGGATGGGCGAAATGCGCCGCCGTGCAGGAGTGGGTGAGAAGATCATAGGGATGCTGGGGGCCCGCAGGCAGCCCCCGGCAGGCGGCCAGCTCCGGCAGGACCTTTTGCAGGAGGCCGCTTATGGTAAAGGTTTGCAGGGCAGAGAGGAGTTCTCTGCCCAGCAGCATCTTATTGAGCTCCGCGAGGATTCTCTCGGGGCTCACTGTAACTATGAGAGGTGCCAGCTTCGGCAGGACCTGTTCGGTCTTTTTCTCGATCCTAAAGCCCAAGGTGGCTTGGAAACGCAAAAGGCGCAGCATGCGCAGGGGGTCTTCCCGAAAACGGTGGGTAGGTTCCCCTACGGTAGCCAGCAGCTTTCTCCTCAGATGTTTGCGCCCTTGAAAGGGATCGATGAGGCGCCGGGCCAAGGGGTCGTACCCCAAGGCGTTGATGGTGAAATCGCGCCTGGCCAGGTCCAGTTCCAGGCGGTCCGTGAAGATGATGTAGTCGGGCCGCCTTTGGTCGCTGTAGGGTCCGTCGCTGCGCATGGTGGTCACTTCCAGGCCTCTGCCTGCCACAAAGACGGTTACCGTACCAAACCTCTTGCCGGTGGGGAGGGATCCTGGAAAGAGCTCTTCCACCTGGTCCGGTACGGCGTCGGTGGCAATGTCCCAATCCGTGGGCTCAAGGCCCAGCAGGCTGTCGCGAACGGCCCCACCCACCAGGTAGGCCTGGAAGCCGTGCTCTTTGAGGATGGCACAGGCCTGCAGAGCCTCGGGGGGCACCTTGATGGTCATAAGCACTCCTCCTCAGCGCCGTTTCACTTCGCCATTTCCCGCTCTTTCTCCTCTTCTGCGCAGGAATGCGCTTCTCCGTATGGAATTGTATTAGGCACAGCAGTCAACTAGGTGGTGAGTCAGTGCTAAGCAGTATTTCCCTGGAATTCGGTCCCTTGGTGCCGGCTCGCTTTGTTGAGCGCCCCAACCGCTTTGTGGTGCACTGCCGGCTGGAAAGCTCAGGGGAGCTGGTGGCAGCCCATCTGGCCGATCCAGGGAGGCTCAAGGAACTTCTGGTGCCCGACGCGCGGCTCTATTTGCGCCAGGCAGCAGAGCCCACCCGGAAAACGCGGTGGTCGGTGATTTTGGTGCAGGCTGCCAGCTCGGTTTTAGTCTCCCTGCAGTCCGCACTGGTTAACCATCTGGCGGCGGAGGCTCTGCGCCGGGGGGCCATCGCCGAGCTCGCCGAGTGGCATGTGCTGCGCAGCGAGTATACCCAGGGCGGCTCCCGCTTCGACTTTCTCCTGGAAAACGATGGGGGAGAAAAGCTGCTTCTGGAAGTGAAGAGCTGCACGCTGGTGCAGGAGGGCACTGCCCTCTTCCCGGATGCTGTCACCGCGAGGGGGACAAGGCATGTACAGGAGCTGACGGAGCTGCAGTCCACGGGGGAGTTTCAGGGCGGAGTGCTCTTTGTGGTGCAGAGGGCAGATGCCAAGACCTTCAGCCCCGCAGCCCAGATCGATCCCCGCTTTGCGCAAGCTCTGCGCCGTGCCCAGCAAGCAGGAGTTCGCGTTCTGTCGTATAACTGCACTGTAGAGGAAACAGCCATCACCTGGGGGCACAGGCTCCCAGTAGATCTTGGGTAGGAGGGTGGTTCCATGGTGGCGGAGCTGGTGACCAAAACGCACATTGCCATTATTTGGGATTTTGACAAGACCCTGATCCCCGGTTATATGCAGGAGCCGCTGTTCCGGTACTACAACGTGGACGGCCGCGCCTTCTGGCGTGAGGTCAATGCCCTGCCCAAGTATCTCCGCCGGGAAGGCAATGAAATGGTGGCCGAGGACAGCATCTACCTGAACCATATCCTATCTTATGTGCGGGCAGGTATCTTCCGCGGCCTCAACAACAAGCTGCTCAGGCAGCTCGGCAGTGAACTGGAGTTTTACCCTGGACTGCCCGAGTTCTTCCAAGCGGTGAAGGACTATGTGGCCAACGATCCTGTATATCGTAAATACGATATCAAAGTGGAACACTATATTGTCAGCACCGGCCTGCGGCAGATGATCTTGGGGAGCAAGATCGCCAACTACGTGGACGGCATCTGGGCCTGCGAGTTTGTGGAGGTGCGCCTTCCCCCGGGCTTTCTCAAGGGCGGTGTCCCGGAAGTGCCCGAAGAGGAAATTGTGATCCAGGATATTGGCTATGTGATCGACAACACCACCAAAACCCGGGCCATCTTTGAGATCAACAAGGGGGTCAACAAACTGGAAGGGATCGATGTAAACAGCTATATTCCCCGCTCTGAACGGCGCATTCCCTTCCAGAACATGATCTACATCGCCGATGGCCCCAGTGACGTTCCCGTCTTTTCCTTGATCAACCAAAACGGGGGCAGGACCTATGGCGTCTATGCCCGGGGTGCCCGGGAGGAATTCGCGCAGGTGAATAAGCTGCAGCAGCAGCGGAGGATCCACGCCTTTGGCGAGGCCAACTACGAGCCCAATACCCAGACCTATATGTGGATTATGAACGCAGTGCAAGAAATAGCCGATACTATTGTGCGCAATACGGAGTTTGTGCTCTCCAGCAGAGCAGGTGAATCTCCGCGGCATTTGAACGGACAGGGGGATCTGGAGTGAAGGAGCTTTTAGCGAAGTGGGGTCCTGAATTCAGGCAGGCGGACATCACCTCTGTGGAGGATGGGGTTTGGCGCGTGCAGTTGGGGCAGGAAACCTACATTCTCAAACACAGGACGGCCCGCAGCCGGGTCTGGGAGGAATACGACCTGCTCAACTGGCTCACGGCCCAAGGACAGCCCATTTCGCCCCTGCTGTTTACCAAGGAGGAAACGCCCTGGGCCGAGTACCAGCTGGGGATTTATGTGCTCTACCGCTTTGTGGAAGGCACCCCCGGGGATAAGCTGGGCGGCTACACCGCGGCCTTTGCCAGGGAAGCTGGGGCTACATTGGCAAGGCTGCATCGGGTTCTGGCGGAATACCCCGCGGGCGATTCCTTCCCCGTCTTTGATCTCTTTCAGGAAGCGGCCAGCTACGCCTGGCCCGCGGTGCAGAGCCATGCCGCCCTGAAGTTCGGCCACAGCCTGCATCCCCTGAAGGAAGCCATCGGCGGCGAACTGGTGAACCCCTACGAAGCCCTGCCCAGGCAGCTCATCCACAGGGATTTCCATCCCGGGAATCTCATCTTCCGGGACGGCAGGATTGTGGGCATTCTAGATTTCGACCGGGTCCGCCTGGGAATCCGCCTATTTGACCTTTGTTATCTGGCCACCGCCGTGCTGAGCGGGGAGTTTGATCGGCCCCAAAGGCGCCGGGAATGGTTGGGCTTTGTCCGGGAGCTGATCGTAGGGTATTGTTCGGTGGAACCACTCACCAGAACTGAAGGATTTGCCTTCCTCCATATCATCTACCTGATTCAGCTTTTGTTCATCGCCCATTACCTGGATCTGGGCAGCACTTCCCTGGCGGACAAAAACATGGCCATGCTGCTTTGGATCCATGAACAGCAGGACTTCTTCCGACCCATCATCGAAAAGTTGGTGGCGGGATAGGCAGGTGAGGCAGGATGCAGGAGTATGATGAACTGGCGCAGCTTTTAGGAGAGCTGCTGCCCCGAGGCGCTCTGCTCAGGGCGGTCTTGAGCAAGCGGCGCCGCAAATCCATTCCCTATGAACGGGTGTCGCTGCGGCCTCTGGAATTAAGGGGCCGCTTACACTACCAAGCTGCTTACCACCTGGGGGATAAGGTGCAGCACCGCAATCTCCTGCCCGGGGAGGCCGGCGAGCTGATCCGCGGGCTTCTGCAGGACGACTTCCGCCAAGCCCTCCTCTGTACGGAGGAGGCGGATTACCAGGTGCTCCTGGGCAAAAAGGGGGGAGGGAAGATCCTGCGCCAGCCGCCTTCCCAGCGTAGGGCAGAGGCGAACCTGGCCCACGACCGTCCCAAGCGCTACATCCTCCAGGAGGGCACCCCCTATCCCTTCTTGGTGGAGCTGGGGGTGATGAACAGCGCCGGACGGGTCTTGGCCAAGCGCTACCACAAGTTCCGGCAGCTCAACAAGTATTTGGAGATAGTGGAGGACTGCCTGCCCCATCTCCAGCCACGGGACGGCGGGGTGCTGAACGTGGTGGATTTCGGCAGCGGCAGAGCCTATCTTACCTTTGCCCTCTATCACTATCTGGTGGAGGAGCTGCAGCTGCCCGTTCGCCTAACGGGTTTGGACCTGAAGGAAGATGTGGTGGCTTTCTGCAGCGAGATGGCCAAAAAGCTCGGCTACAAGCACCTGGAGTTTGTCTGCGCCGATATCCGGGACTTTGCCGCGGAGGGTCAAGTGGATCTGGTGGTTTCTCTGCATGCCTGCGATGTGGCCACCGATTTCGCCCTGGCCCAGGCTGTGCGGTGGGGCGCTCGGGTAATTTTGGCGGTCCCCTGCTGCCAGCACGAAATCTTCACTCAGCTCCAAAAGGGGACCCAGTCAGTGCTTTTGCAGCACGGCATCCTCAAGGAGCGCACCGCGGCGCTGCTCACCGATGCCGCCAGGGGAAAGCTTCTGGAGATGCAGGGCTATGCTGTACAGATCATGGAGTTCATTGACCTGGAGCACACGCCCAAGAACCTGTTGATTAGGGCTTTCCGGGGCGGGCACCAAAAGCGCGGGCAGGCGGCCCGGGAATATGCCGAGTTTAAGGAGTATTGGGGCATCAAGCCCACTTTAGAAGTTCTTTTGGCGGAGGGGAACGGCCATGCTCAAGTTGAGCCCGGAAGTAAGTAACGCTTTAGCGCAAAACAAGCCGGTGGTGGCTTTAGAGTCCACCATTATCGCCCACGGCTTCCCCTATCCAGAAAACTACCAGCTGGCCTTGGAGCTGGAAGGGCTGCTTTGGGAGGAGGGGGTAGTACCGGCCACCATCGCCATCTTAGGGGGGCAGCTTAAGGTGGGGCTATCCGAAGAGGAGATCCACTATTTAGCCCAGTCCGGCGGTGTGCCCAAGGCCAGTCTGCGGGATGTTCCCCTCTTGGCGGCTTTAGGTTTGGATGGGGCCACAACCGTGGCTGCAACCATGCAGATCGCCCATTGGGCAGGCATCAAAGTCTTTGTCACCGGCGGCATCGGAGGGGTGCACCGGGCCGCGGAACAGACCTTTGATGTATCTGCCGATCTGCAGGCTTTAGCGATGTATAGTGTTATGGTAGTCTGTGCCGGGGCCAAATCGGTGCTGGATCTCCCCAAGACCCTGGAGGTTCTGGAAAGCCAGGGCACCAGCGTCATCGGGTATCAAACGGACAGCTTTCCCGCCTTTTACCTCAGGGAGAGCGGCCTGAAGGTTGACTACCGACTGGATGGGCCGGAGCAGATCGTGGAGGCCTTCCGGGTCAAAGAAAGGCTGGGCATCCCCGGCGGCATGGTTGTGGTGACACCCATTCCCGAGGAGGATGCCTTGGATGGGGAGCGGTTCAACGCCTGGCTGGAGCAGATTCTCGGAGAATGTGCCGCCCAGGGTATTACCGGCAAGGACGTGACTCCCTTTATCCTCCGCCGGCTGCACGAGATCAGCGGGGGCGAGACAGTGCGGGCCAATATCGCCCTGGTGAAGAACAACCTCAAGCTCGGCGCGCAGCTGGCCAAGGCCTACTGCCGGGCGGGTCAGCCATGATCGGGGTCTTCGGAGACCTGGTCTTAGATATTTCCGTCAGAACCCACGGGCCCCTGCAGCCCCGCAGTGACGTTACGGGGGAGATCACCTGCCGGGGAGGGGGTTCCGCGGCCAACGTCGCGGCTTGGCTGGCCAGCTTGGGCAGTCAGGTGCGCTTGGCGGGAGCCGTGGGCAGCGATCCCCTGGGCAGCCAGCTGGCTGCGGAGCTCGACAGCCTGGGAATCGAGCTTTTTCTCGTGGAAAAGCCCGGTCCCAGCGGGATGATTCTGCTCTTCGTGGATGAGCAGGGGGAGAGGACCATGGTCACCTCCCGGGGGGCCAACCTCCTCTTTGAGCCCATCGATCTATCTGAACGCTTTTTCACCGGCTTAGGCCATCTGCACCTTACCGGCTATTCCTTCTTCGGTTCCGAGCCTTTGCGCGAAGCGGCAGCAGAGCTTCTGGACAGGGCGCGTCGGCGGGGCATCCCCTTCTCGGTGGATCCCGCTTCCTACGCCCTTTTGGCGGAGTTTGGTAGAGAAAGGTTTCTGCGGCTCACCCGCGGGGCGGCGGTGCTTTTTCCCAATCTGGATGAGGGCCGTGTCCTCACCGGGGCCAGGGAACCGGAGGCGGTGGCCCGTGAACTCCTCCGCTTTTACCCCCGGGTGGTGCTCACCCTGGGCGCCCAGGGCTGTCTGTGGGCGGCGGAGGAGGGGTTGGGCTTTGTGCCTGCCCCGGCTGTGGAGCCTGTGGATACAACAGGGGCCGGCGATGCCTTTGCCGCTGGTTTCCTCCACGCCTTCTGCCGCGGAGAGGGCTTGGCGGCAAGCGCCCGCATGGGTAGCGCCACCGCCGGTCGGTGCATCTGTGTCCGGGGGGCCCGACCTGCGGGGGATGGAACACCTTGACAGCCGGTGTGATTATGTTAGAGTGGATAAGAGGAAAGCTAGAGGAGAGGATATGCCGATGGATACCAACACCACCCCCAGCAACTTCATCCGCAGCATTATTGAAGAGGACCTGGCTTCGGGCAAGGTTAAGAAGGTGGTCACCAGGTTCCCACCGGAGCCCAATGGCTACCTGCATATCGGGCATGCCAAGTCCATCTGCCTAAACTTCGGCTTAGCCAAGGATTACAACGGCACCTGCCACCTGCGTTTTGATGATACCAACCCGGAGAAAGAAGATGTGGAATACATCGAAAGCATCATGGAGGACGTGCGCTGGCTGGGCTTTGACTGGGGCGAGCACCTGTACTACGCCTCCGATTATTTCCCCCAGCTTTACGATTTCGCGGTGGAGCTGATCAAACAGGGGAAGGCTTACGTCTGTGAGCTCAGCGCGGAGCAGATCCGGGAGTACCGGGGTACCCTGACCGAACCGGGCAAAGAAAGCCCTTACCGCAACCGCTCCGTGGAGGAGAATCTGGAGCTCTTCGAAAGGATGAAAAACGGCGAGTTCGAAGAGGGCAGCCATGTGCTCCGGGCCAAGATCGATATGGCCGCGCCCAACGTGGTCATGCGGGATCCGGTGCTATACCGCATCAAGAAGGTGCCCCACCACCGCACAGGTGACCAGTGGGTGATTTATCCCATGTATGATTTTACCCACTGTCTGTCCGATGCCATCGAGGGCATTACCCATTCCATCTGCACGCTGGAGTTCGAGAACAACAGGCCGCTCTACGAGTGGATCCTGGAACAGGTTTATCCCAAACCCCATCCCCAGCAGATCGAGTTTGCCCGCTTGAACTTGAGTTATACCGTGATGAGCAAGCGCAAACTGCTGCAGCTGGTGGAAAAGGGCATTGTGCGGGGCTGGGACGATCCCCGGATGCCCACCCTGGCCGGCCTGCGCCGCCGGGGCTACACACCTGAAGCCATCCGGGATTTCTGCGAGCGCATCGGTGTGGCCAAGGCCAACAGCATCGTAGATTACGCCCTGCTGGAGCACTGCCTGCGGGATGATCTCAACCAAAAGGCACCCCGGGCCATGGCGGTGCTGCGTCCCCTGAAGGTGGTGATTGAAAACTACCCAGAGGGCCAGGTGGAGTACCTGGAAGCGGTGAACAACCCCAATGATCCGAAAGCGGGCACCCGTTTGGTTCCCTTTGCTCGGGAGATCTTTATCGAACGGGATGACTTTATGCTCGATCCGCCGAAGAAGTTCTACCGCTTGGCTCCGGGCCGGGAGGTACGCCTGCGCTTCGCCTATTTCATCAAGTGTACCGACGTGATCCTCGATGAGGCCGGGAATGTGGTGGAACTGCGGGCCGTTTACGATCCCGAGACCAAGGGCGGATCCGCTCCGGATGGGCGCAAGGTGAAGGCCACGCTGCACTGGGTGGCGGCGGAGCATTCCCTGCCCGCGGAGGTGCGCCTCTACGATCACCTGTTCAACAAGGAGGATCCCAACGAGGGCGATCTCTTTGAGAACCTCAATCCCAACTCCCTGGAGGTTCTCAGCGATGCCCGGGTTGAGTTGAGCCTGAAGGATGTTCAGCCCGGCGACAAGTTCCAGTTCGAGCGGCTCGGGTATTTCTGCGCCGACCTCGATTCCACGGCGGAGCGGCTGGTTTTCAACCGCACGGTACCCCTGAAGGATACCTGGGCCAAACTGCAGAAGAAGTAGCAAGCGATCAAAAAAGGGGAACCCGGGCCTGAGCTTGGGTTCCCCTTTAGCGCGGCTAGCTCTTCGCCGCTTGGTATCTTTCTGCCAGCCTTTCTTTCACCGCCCTGGCGTATTCCTTGGCGCCGAACAGGGAGAGGTCCCGGTAGTTGCCGCACTGCACGGGGCTGCGGGCCGGGACTGTCTCTGCTTCCAGCACTTTCCCCAAGGCGCGAATCAGGGCCTGGGCAACCTCAGCTTCACTGGCCTGGCCCAGTTTGATCAGGTAGAACCCCGTGCGGCAGCCCATGGGGGAAAGGTCGATCACCCCCTGCAGTTCTGCCCGGAGGAATCCCGCCAGGAAGTGCTCCAGCGCGTGCACCGCGCCGGTGGACATAATCTCCTGATTGGGCTGGGTGAAGCGGAGATCGTACTTCGTGATGACATCACCCTTGGGGGTGTGGAAGATCTCCGCCTGCCGGACATACGGTGCCTGAACCTTGGTGTGGTCCAGGGAAAAGCTCTCTACTTTAATCTCGTTCATGGCCTCATCCTTCCGGTGCTTCTGTGCTGATGCGGTTCAGCTCATCCAGGAGCGCTTGGATCGCCTCCCCTTTAGCTTCCTGGTTGAGCATCTGGCGGGGAGTCATGTCCCCATCCCAGTACACCCGGTTGGCACTGGCGTTGTTGTTGATGGTGGAACCTTCCAAAGAAGCGCCAGCAAAAACGCCGCGGCTCATGGAGTAGCTGTACATGGCCGCTTTCAGCTGGATGTCGGTGCCCGCCTCCGCAGAGCGGCCCACGGGTCCCGCGGCCAGGGAGATGTTGCCGCCTAAGGTGATCCGCCCCTCCTGCAGGCTTTTGATGCCTTCTTCCGTGGCCACCACCAAAACCAGGGAGATGTTCTGCAAACCGATCTGCAGTCCATAGGAGAGGCCCATCATTTCTACGAAATAGGGGCCGTACCACTTGCCTGTGGACTCATCGCGCCTAAGCACTACCCCTTCGCCGTATCTGCCGCCCACGCCCAGCCCCGCCTTGATAACCGACGGGAAGATGGCGACTCCGTGGGCGGTGCGCAGCATGCTCTGGAGCTGTTCAGAGTCTGGCTGCTGGGTCATCTCTTTCAGGACGGCGGCGGCTTCTTCCAAGATTTCCCCGGGAAGCTTAGCCGCGGCGGCAAGACTGCTGAACAGGAGGACCAAAATCAGCGCCAAACACAGTACTCTCTTCATCCCTTTCACTTCCTTTCTAGAGTCGATACTCTGCTAGGGCAACCCTTTCCAGAATATACATGGGAAGGAAAGGGGGCCCAAGCATGTCCCGTTTGTACATTCTCATCCTGCCCAAGGGTGTGGGCTGGTGTATTCTAGCCGCCTTAGGTGTGGTGATCCTGCTGGCCCTTTACCACAACTATCCCTTGGGTCTACACGCCTTGAGCCTCCTGCATCAAGAGATCGTCTATGATGTGATGCTGGATGCGGGGCACGGCGGCATCGACCCAGGGGCCATTGGGGCAGGTGAGCTCTATGAAAAAGACTATGTGCTGGACATCGTGCTGCAGATGGCCGCAATCCTGGAAAGCAGGGGCCTGAAGGTGGGGCTCACCCGGGATTCTGATCGCGATGTGAGCCACCTGGTGAGTGAAGGCACCCGCCACCGCCGGGATCTCCTGGGCCGTTTTAAGCTCATGAACCAGGCCCAGGTGGGCATGAGCGTGCACGCCAATGCGGCTAAGGATTCCAGCGAAGCTGGGGCCATCGTGTTTTTCATGAAAGACAGCTACCTGGGTGAGCGCTACGCCCAGCTGGTGCTGGAAGAGCTGGCCAAGGTGCAGGTGCTCAATGAGCGGGCACCCATACCCCGCAGCACGCTCCTGCTTTTAAAGGCCAGGCCCCCCGTTGTCCTGGTGGAAGTGGGGTTCATGTCCAATCCAGCTGACCTCGCCAAACTTGGCGATCCCCAGTTCCGCTCGGCACTGGCCCAAAGGCTCAGCCAGGCCATCCTGCATTTCTGGGAGTGGCGCCATGCTGAGCAGTCAGAGCTGGGCCCTCAGCCGCTGCAGCAGCCCTAGCACGACTTGGTTCAAGCCCGCCAGAACTTCATCTAGGGTTTGGTAGAAGGCCTGGCCCGCCTCTTCATCAGCTTGATCAGACATGGCCTGCAAGCTGAGGTAGGGTATGCCGTTTGCCGCTGCCACCTGGGCGATGGCCGCGGCTTCCATGTCTGTGCACAGGGCCCCGGGGAAAAACCGGAGGATTTCCTCCCTCTGCTCCCGGGAATGGACAAAGAGATCGCCTGAGACCACCAGGCCCTGATGTACCCGCTGAGCCCCCAGCTTTTCCACGGCTGCTTCCGCTGCCAATTCCACCAGATCGGGATCCGCGGGGAAGAGGCTTGTGGCCAGCCGCGGGATTACTCCCCGCTCATAGCCAAACCCCCGGGCATCCACATCATGCTGCTGAGCTCCCGTGGAGATGACCACATCGCCAATACGCACCTCGGGGCTGATGGCCCCCGCTACCCCGCAGGTTAGAATCACCCGGGGTTTGAAATGATCTATGGTGTATTGAGTCGCCAAGGCGGCGTTGACTTTTCCAATGCCGCAGCGCGCGAGCACCGCATCCAGACCCAGCAGCTGGCCCCGGTAAATGGGCAGATCCACAAAGGACGCTGCCACTTCCTGTGCCTGGGACAGCTGGGCGCGCAGCTGTGCCACTTCTTCTTCCATGGCTGCGATTATTGCCACATCCAAGTTGTTTCACCTCCGGTTTTAGTCTACCACAAAGTGGGATGGCAGGGAAGGTACCTCACCCGCAGTGTCGTATTGAGTAGAAAGGGAAAGAGCTTTGAGAAGGGAAGGATTCTAGAAGTGCGAGAACTTCTTTTTAACCACAGTTACGCGGGGCCCTTTGTGCGCCCAGATGAACTAGAGCACCTGGCACCGGCGGTGGCCCTGGCCCACAGGCAGCTGCACGAGGGGTCAGGTGCCGGGAGCAGTTTTTTGGGCTGGCTCGATCTTCCGGCCAAGTTTGATCGTGGGGAACTGGCCCGCCTGAAGGAGGCCGCCCAACGGATCCAGCAGCAGAGCCAGGCCCTGATCGTGATCGGCATCGGCGGGTCTTATCTGGGAGCCCGGGCCGTGATTTCCGCGCTATCCCACTCCTTTTACAACGTGCTGAGGAGCGAGGTCCGCCAGTGGCCCCAGATTTTCTTTGCGGGGCAGAACATCAGCGGGAAGTACCTTGAGGATCTGCTGGAGCTCGTGGCCGACCTGGACATTTCCGTGAACGTGATCTCCAAATCCGGCACCACCACGGAGCCTGCCATCGCCTTCCGCCTTTTCCGGGAGCTTTTGGAGAAGAAATATGGGGCGGCAGGGGCCAGGGAGAGGATCTACGTCACCACCGACAGCTCCAAAGGTGCCCTGCGGGCCATGGCGGAAGCGGAAGGTTACACCAGCTTTGTTATACCCGACGATGTTGGGGGCAGGTTTTCCGTTTTGACGCCGGTGGGGCTCCTGCCCATCGCCGCAGCCGGCATTGACATCGAGGCGCTCCTGGAGGGTGCGGCCGCGGCCCGGGGCTGGTTCAGCCGGCCGGAGCTCAGTGAAAACGGTGCCTACCAGTATGCGGCCCTGCGCAGCATTCTCCAGCGCAAAGGGAAGAGCATCGAGGTTTTGGTGAACTACGAACCTTCCCTCCACTATTTCAGCGAATGGTGGAAACAGCTGTTTGGCGAAAGCGAGGGCAAGGACCACAAGGGCATCTACCCAGCCAGCGTCAACTTCACAACCGATCTCCATTCCCTGGGCCAGTTTATGCAGGACGGTGCCCGCAGCCTCTTTGCCACCACCATCTGGGTGGAAACAGGGGCAGGGCTGGAGGTACCCCATGATCCCGGCGACCGGGACGGACTCAACTACCTGGCGGGCAGAACCCTTGCTGAAATCAACCGGAAGGCTTTTCAGGGCACGCTCTTGGCCCATACCGACGGGGGAGTGCCCAACCTGGTGGTGGATGTACCCGAGCTGAGCCCCTTCTACCTCGGGGCACTGATTTACTTCTTCGAAAAGGCTTGTGCCCTGAGCGGTTACCTTTTGGGGGTCAATCCTTTCGATCAGCCCGGCGTGGAGATGTACAAGCGGAATATGTTTGCCCTCCTGGGCAAGCCGGGCTTTGAGGAGGCCAGGAAACAGCTGGAGCAGCGGTTGAAGTAGGAGGCATTCCATGAGACCTGAACTTTATCCTTTGACGTTTCACCCCATCTACAAAGAGAAGATCTGGGGAGGCAGGCGGCTGGAACAGATCCTGGGACGGGCCCTGCCTCCCGGATCCGTCGGCGAAAGCTGGGATGTGGCCGCACATCCCCACGGCACCAGCGTGGTGGAACGGGGGCCTTTGGCGGGCAAGAACCTGGTGGAATTGATGGAAGAATATGGTGAAGAGCTGCTGGGCAGCGCTGTTCCCGCCTCGGGGAGGTTTCCCCTTTTGTTTAAGCTCATCGACGCCCAGGATGACCTTTCGGTGCAGGTCCATCCCCACGATGACTATGCCCAGGCGCAGGGCGAGCCGTGGGGCAAAACCGAGTTGTGGTATATAGTGCACAGCGAGCCCGGTGCCTGGATCGTCTGGGGTCTGAAGCCCGGCGTGACCAAAGGTCAGTTCGCCCAGGCCATTGAGGAGGGGGGCCAGGCCATCTTAGCCTGCCTAAACAAGGTCCCTGTCCGGCCAGGTGAGATCTACCCCGTCTCCGCGGGACTGGTGCATGCTTTGGGGGCAGGCTGCCTGGTCGCGGAGATCCAGCAGAATTCCGATACCACCTACCGGGTCTACGATTGGGACCGCGTCGATGCCCAAGGGCAATCCCGCGAGCTCCATATCCAAGAGGCGCTGGATGTGATCGATTTTTCGCCCCGAGCCCTTGATGGAGGCTACCAGCTGGCCCGCTGCTCCCGTTATTTTCACTTCGCCGTGCTGGACAAACCCCAAGGGCTTCTCCTTGAGCTGGAAGATAGGTTCCAGGTTTTAACTGCTCTAGGGGGGAGGGCGGAGATTAGGTGTCAAGGTTCCGTCTCCGAGCTGGCGGCGGGCCAGTCCTGCCTGCTGCCCGCGGCTTTGGGCAGCTGCTGGCTGCAGGCGGAAGGTGTTGTGCTGCAGAGCAGCCCCCCTAGGTAGGCTGCTCTCGTTTTGGAAAGGTGGGTGATTGTGTGCAGCGAAACGTCCGCGGCGTGCTGTTGGCTGTTCTGATCTGGGGACTGTTTTGGGGGAGCACTCCTCTCCTCGCGGCCCGGCCCGTGCAGGTGGTGGCCACCTTTTCCATCCTGCAGGATTTCGTGGAGCAGGTGGGGGGAGAGGCGGTGACCGTAAGTTCTCTGGTACCCCTGGGGGCGGATCCCCATACCTGGGAACCCTCGCCCCGGGAGGCGGGTTTGGTGGCCAGGGCCGAGTTGGTGGTGGCCAACGGGGCAGGTTTCGATGATTGGCTGCTGCCCTTGGTGAAAAGCGCTGCCCGGCCAGGGATCCCCCTGCTCCAGCTCTCGGAGGGGCTGGTCCCTGATGTGGATCACCACGATCACGGTCACGGTCACGGGCATACAGCCGATCCCCATCTGTGGCTCAGCGTGCCCAATGCCGTAGCCTATGTGGAAAGGATCGCCGCGGCCTTAACGGAGCTGCGGCCGGAGCTGGGCGACTTTTTTGCCGGGCGCGCCCAGGCGTACATCCAGGAGCTCTGGGCCCTGGACGAGAGGTTCCGGGCTGAGCTGGAGACCATCCCTGCAGAAAGCAGGGTGATCATCACTTACCACAACGCTTTTGGCCATCTGGCTGAGCGCTACGGCTTTGCCGTGGTGGAATTCCTGGTGGAAAACCCGGAGGCAGAGCCCAATCCCCGGGATCTAGGGCGGTTGGTGGAGCTTTTGGGCAGGCTGGATAGGCCTGTGGTGTTCACCGAACCGCAGATCAGCAGCGGCACCCGCTACATGCAGGCCCTGGCCCGGGAAGCGGGGGCCGCGGTCCATGTGCTCTACAGCGACAGCCTCACCAGTGAGGTGCCCACCTATCTGCAGATGATGGCGTACAATTTACAGACGTTAGTGGAGGCCTGGAGATGAAGGTGCAAGCAGCGGAGTTAGCCCTGGATATCCAGAACCTGACCGCAGGCTACCAGGAGCGCATCGTTTTGCGCGATGTGTCCTGGCAGGTGCCCCGGGGGACTTTAGCGGCCATTATCGGCCCCAACGGCGGCGGTAAATCCACCCTGCTCAAAACCGCCGTGGGCCTGCTCAAACCTGTGAGCTACGACGCCCTGACCCTGCTTGGGCAGAGCCCAGAGGAGGGGCGTAACAGGGCAGCCTACCTGCCCCAGGGGGAAGAGGTGGATTGGGCTTTTCCCATCACTGTCCTGGAAGTGGTGCTCCAGGGACGGCTGGTGAGAAAGGGCCTCTGGGGCCGGCTGCGCCGGGAAGACTATGCCGCCAGCCGTTCAGCCCTGGAGTTCTTCGGTCTGGGAGGCCTGGAGAAGGTGCAGATCGGCGCCCTCAGCGGGGGGCAGCGGCAGCGGGTATTTCTAGCCCGGGCACTGGTTCAGGAGGCAGACCTGATCCTCTTGGACGAACCCACAACGGGCCTTGATGCCCAAGCCCAGCACGAGCTGGCGGATCTTTTGGTGGAGCTGAGGAAAGCTGGCAAGACCATCATTGCCGCCACCCATGACCTGGACTGCTTGACCGAGTGCTTTGATCAAGTTTTGGCCCTCAACGGCAGGGTGCTGGCGGTGGGTACCCCCGCTCAAGTTTTGACGGAGGAGATCATGGTGGAGCTGTTCGCCAGGCACTTTCCCAAAGTGGGTGAGGGTGGGGAGGTTATGCTGCATGAATCTTGAACTCTTGCTGGAGCCTTTGCAGTACGGGTTTATGGTGCGGGCCTTTGTGGGCGTGGGACTTGTGGCCGTCGTGGCGGCAGCCATCGGTACCTTTGTGGTGCTCAAGGGTCTGGCCTTCATGGGTGATGCCATTGCCCACACCGCCTTCACCGGCATCGCCGTGGGACTGCTTTTAGGCATCAGCATCCACGTCAGTGCCCTGTTCTTTGCTCTTGTAACTTCCCTGGGGGTTGTGGTTTTGACCCGGGTTTCCAATGTGAGGAACGATACGGCCCTGGCCATTCTCTTCACCGGTGTCTTTGCTTTGGGCATTGTGCTTCTGTCCACAAGCCCCGGCTTCATGGGCGATCTGAACAGTCTGCTCCTCGGCTCGGTGCTGGCCATCCAAGCCAGGGAGATTGTCCTAATTGCCGCCTTTGCCCTGCTGCTTGTGGTGGTCTTAGTGTTGTTTTTCCCCCAGCTGGTACTGGCTTCCTTTGACCCCCTGGGGGCTGAAGCCGCTGGTTTTCCCGTGGTGCTGTTCCAGAGCCTGCTGCTGGCCCTGACTGCCGTGGCCATAGTCATTTCCATCCAAGCGGTGGGAGTTGTGCTGGTTGTGGCCCTCTTGATCACGCCCGCGGCCACCGCGGGGCTCGTCACCAAGCGGCTTAAGCTGCAGATACTGCTGGCGGCACTGTTTGGTTTGGTCTCTTCCTTCCTGGGCCTGTACATCTCCTATTTCTTCGGTGCACCGCCGGGGGCCACGGTGGTCTTGGTGGCAACCCTCTTTTTCACGGCGGCCCTGACCATCCAGAGGCTGCGGAGCAGGGGAGGGGCGGCATGCTAGACCATCCCTATGTGCTTACGGCCATTGTAGAGGAGCAGGAAGAGGGGCTCATGGTTAGGGATATCGTCTGCGGCCGGCTGGGGCTCACCCGGGGCCTGCTCAGGCGCATGAAGAAGGGCGGCGGGATCTTCCTCAACGGCCAGAGGGATTACTTGAGCAGAAGGGTCCGGGCCGGGGATCAGATCCAGATCGTCTTTTTCGATGAGGCTACGGAGCTGCAGCCGGAGGCGCTCCCTTTAGACATCGTCTATGAAGATGATTATCTCTTGGTGGTGAACAAACCCCCGGGGATGGCGGCCCACCCCACCGGGAGCTATCAAGAAGGCACGCTGGCCAATGCCATCGCCCATTACTGGCAGGTTCTGGGCCTGAAGACCAAGGTGCGTTTGGTCCACCGTTTGGATAAGGACACCTCCGGACTGATCCTGGTGGCCAAAGAACCCTATACCCACCATGGGCTCGTGCAGCAGCTGCGCCGGCGGGAGCTGGTTAGGGAATACCTGGCGCTGGTCCGGGGCCAGCTCCGGGAAGATCAGGGTGTCATTGAGGCACCCATCGCCCGGATGCAGGACCACGGGGTCAAGCGGACGGCGGACCCCCAGGGTAAGGCGGCCAGGACGGTGTACCAGGTGCTGCGCCGGGGCCAGGAGGCAACTTTGGTGCGGGCGCGCTTGGGAAGCGGGCGCACCCACCAGATCCGGGTGCACTTTTCCCATCTAGGCTACCCCGTGGTGGGAGATCCCCTCTACGGTGAGGCCCTGCCGGAGCTGCCGGGGCAGGCCCTCCACTCCTGGCGGGTGGAGTTCATCCATCCCCGCACTGGGGGGCAGTGCGTGTTCACCTGTCCACTGCCTAAGGAAATGCTGTCTTTGTGGAAAAGGATGCGGGAAGGAGAAGTGGCAAGGAATGCAGATCACAGCGAACATGATTCAAAGGGGTGCTAAAGCGGGGCTAGAGACCACCTGGGAACTGGCTAAAGTGGTGGTGCCCACGGCGGTGGTGGTGGCTCTTTTTAAGGCCAGCGGCCTTTTGGAGAGCATCACTGCGCTTTTTGCCCCCTATCTGAGCTGGTTTGGGCTGTCGGGAGATGCTGCTGTGGTGCTTTTTAGCGGCTATTTCATCAACCTCTACGCCGCGGCGGGCAGCATCATGGCCCTCACCCTCAGCTGGCAGGAGATCACCATCTGCGCGGTGATGCTCACCTTCTGCCATTCGCTGCTGGTGGAGCTGCCCATCAGCAAAAAGGCGGGCAGCCCCTTAAGCTATATTTTCTTCATCCGCCTCGGCTGCTCGCTGGCGGTGGGCTGGCTCTTGGGGGTGGTGCTGTCGTGACGGTGCTGTGGGAAGGATTTGTGCAGGGAGTCAGGGGAGTTATCACCATCGGACTGATAGTTGTTCCTTTGATGATCGTTCTGGAGATCGCCCAGGGCAACGGCTGGCTGCAGAAGCTGAACCACTACGCGGCTAAGCCCTTTAGGCGCATTGGCGTTGGCGAGGAGGGCGTTTTTCCGCTGGTGGTGGCCATGCTCTTCGGCTTGACCTACGGCTCGGGCCTGATCATCAACCATGTGCGCACCGGGCAGGTGAGCGCCAGGGAGGCAAAGGTTATCGGCACCTTCATGGCCATAGCCCATGCCCTGGTGGAAGATACCATCATCTTCCTGGTCCTGGGGGCACCGCTTTTGCTGCTGTTGGTGCCTAGGTTAGTTTTGGCCTTTGCCATGTCGTACATCGTGTCCAAACGCTAAGGCAGGGGCACAATTTGCAGTCCCTTGAGCAGCCAGTGGTAGAGGCCGGGGGTTAGATCCAGCTGCAGCAGTAGGCTGGTGGAACCCGTGGGTACCACCACAATCACCGCGAAGGGTTCCAGGCTGATCTGGACTATCTCCCACTGGGCGCCCTCCGCCAGAGCGAACAGCAGGTCCGCGGTTGCCGCTGGATCCTGGCGCAGATCGGGCGCGAAGAGGGCCTCCAGCGCACTCCGGTCTTGGTCGGCCAGGGCAGCCTGGAGATCCTGCACAAACTGCGCGCAGGAATCCCGGATTTCCTGGGGCACATCCGGTGCCGCGGGCGTGAGGTGGAAGTGGTACATCTGCAGGAAACCGGCGGTCTCCTGCCAGGCCATGGCTGCTGTATAGCGGGGGCCGCGCTCGGTGGAAAAGACTACCACATAGGTGCCGCTGGGATCCTCGGGCACCTGGACAACTTCACTGGTAACTGTGCCGAAATACATGGGCAGGCTGGCTAGATACTGGGCCAGCCCTTTTTCCTGCAGCGCTGGGCTGAGCAGCTCGCTCAGTTCAGTCAGGCTGCGCTGGTTCAAAGCCCTGGTGAACCTGTTGATCTGCAGTTGGATCCGGGAGGCGATCCCCGTGGGGCGGGGACTTTCCGTGGGAAGTTCCGCCTCTGCTTCTTCCTCCTCAACCGGTTCTGCAGCGGCTTCGCCGTTCTGGGCCAGCTCCTCCAGGGCAGCGGCTCTGCTAAGCAGCTTCACGGTGGGATACCCGGCTGAGGGCGCCAAATGGATCAGCTGGAAGGTACCTTCGGCATCAAGTTGCACCACTTCTCCCGCAGCCACTTCCCATTCTTCTGGGAGCTGCAGCACCACCGTCCATTCCTCCACTGGCGCTGTGAACTCCGGCAGCCAGAGCTGGTCCCGCCCCAGCACCGCCTCGTGCAGCTGCGGTTCCACCAACCCCTCGTAGGAGAAGGTGATTGTTTGGGGACCCAGCTCCCGCAGGGCAAAGATCACCGCGGTGCCGTGGGCAGATCTTTCCACGCTGTATTCCACCAGACTGTCGGCCCAGAATTCGGTGACGTGGGCCTCAGGGAAGAGGAGCAGTGACTGGGATGCGGTCTCCGGTTTGAGAATCACTTCCCCCGATACCCGCAGAAAACCGCTCTCCGGCAGGTAAAAAACGTGAATGCTAGCTGCTGCTGTCGCCGAGAGCAGCAGGCACAAAAGCAGTACTGCCAGGCTTCTTCTCATCCTGTACCCCCCTAGTGATTTCCCGCGGGGCGCTCCCCGTAGGGGCCCTCCTCTCCTAATGTTTAACTTTTTCATTGAAATCCCTGCCTAGAGTTGGTATAATTAGCATTGTGCACAAAGTGTGCTCAATACTCCGGGGAGGTACAAGGATGCATCCGTACATAGAATTTGTCAATCCGCACCTGGGAAAACTGCTCCAGGATATCGGTCTGGATAAGCGTTTTCAGCGGGGCCAAGGCCCTTACCTCTATGACCATACGGGGCAGGAGTACCTTGACTGCATTGCCGCCTACGGCGCGCTGCCCTTTGGCTACAACCCTCCCGAGATCTGGCGGGCCCTGCATGAACTGGAGGCGCGTCAGGAGCCCAGCTTCATCCAGCCCTCCCTTCTGGAAGCCGCGGGGGAGCTGGCCGCCCGCTTGATTGCCCTCGCCCCCAGCGGATTTCAGTATGTCACCTTTGCCAACAGCGGGGCCGAGGCTGTGGAGGCCGCCTTCAAACTGGTGCGGGCCAAAACGGGCAAACCTGTGATCCTCTCCACCAGAAACAGCTTCCACGGCAAAACGCTGGGCGCCCTGTCGGCAACCGGCAATGAAAACTACCAAAGCGCCTTCGGGGCTCCGGTTCCGGGCTTTCGCCACATTCCCTACGGGGATCTGGAGGCCCTGGAAAGCTATCTAGCAGAACACGCCGGGGATACGGCAGCCTTTATCGTGGAGCCCATTCAGGGAGAAGGGGGCATTGTGGAGCCGCCCCAGGGCTACCTGAAGCAGGTACAGGAGCTTTGTGCCCGCCATGGGGTACTGACCATCTTCGATGAAATCCAAACTGGTTTGGGGCGTACCGGCGCGCTCTTTGCCTGCGCCGAAGAAGGGGTTACGCCCGATGTGATGGTGTTGGCCAAGGCCCTGGGCGGAGGCCTTATTCCCATCGGAGCGGTGCTCTGCCGGGCAGAGGTCTACACAGAGGATTTCGGCCTGAAGCACTCCTCCACCTTTGCCGGCAACTCCCTGGGCGCCCGGGTGGGCCTGGCCGTCCTGGAGCTCTTGACCAAAGACGATGGTGCCCTCCTGCGGTCCGTCCGGGAAAAAGGGGCCAAGCTCAAGGCTGGCCTAGAGCGGGTCGCGGCCAAGTACCCGCAGGTGGTGAAGGCCATCCGCGGGCGCGGCTTTATGCTGGGCATCGAGTTTGTCAATTCCCGGGATCCCTATCCCCACAGCCTGCTGGGGGTTATGGCCGAGCAGGAGCTGCTCACCCCCATGGTGGCCTCTTACCTTTTGAACGTGGAGCGGGTGCGGGTGGCCCCCACCCTTAACGGTGCCAGTGTGATCCGCATCGAGCCCCCCCTGACCATGGGCGAGACGGAGATCGAACGGGTGGTGCAGGCGGTGGAACGGGCTTGCGGACTTCTCGCCTCTAGAAACACCGCTGCCTTTTTGGGTCACCTCATCGGCTACAGCCGCCCGGCTGCTTTGAACGGTGCGGCTCAGCCCCAAACGGTGGAGGAGGCCCGTCCCCAACCGGGCGATGGCCGCTTCGCCTTCTTGGTGCACCCCGTGGATTTGGACAATTACTCTGAATTCGACGCCAGCTTGGCGGACTTAACAGCTGAACAGCTGGAGGATCTCAGCTCCCGCTGGAATGATCTGGTGGAACCTTTTGTGGTGGCCAGCACAAGGGTGGTGGACAACTGCGGCCGCAGTGCCTACGGCGATTTCATCTGCGTGCCCAAAACCGCCGCCCAGCTCTTGGCCATGGATAAGGAACAGTCCAGACGGGAGATCCTGGCTGCCATTGACTTAGCCGTGGAGCGGGGGGCGCGCCTTGTGGGACTGGGGGCCTACACCTCCGTTGTGACCATGGGGGGTAGGCAGCTCCTGCCCTACACCGATGTGGCCCTGACCACCGGCAACAGTTACACAGTGGTTTCCGGTGTGGAAGCGGCCGTTTCAGCTGCCAAAGAGGTTGGACTGGAAATGGCCACCGCCACCGGGGCGGTGGTGGGGGCCGGTGGGGCCATCGGTAAGGCCTTGGCCATTCTCCTGAGTGAGCAGGTGCAGAACCTGATCCTGATCGGCAACCCTGCCCGTCCGGAAAAAAGCGAATACCGCATGCTCAAGGTGGCGGTGGAGATCATCCAGCACCTGCGCACCCTTGCCGGTTCCGGCCGCCAATTGGCCCCGGGCAGCTTGGGCGCCTTTGCGGCGCAGCTGGACTCTGTACCGGCGGAAGATGCGCCCTTGAGCGTGTGGGTGGAGTTTGCCCGGGAAGTGCTGGCCAGCGGCGCTCCCTTGACCTTGACTGTGGACAGCCGGGCGCACCTGCCCCGGGCCGATCTGATTCTGGCGGCCACCAGCAGCCTGGAAGCGCTGATCACCCCCGATGTGCTCAAGCGGGGTGCGGTGGTCTGTGACATGTCCAGACCCAGCAACGTGAGTAAGGAGGTGCTGGAGGAGCGCCCCGATGTCTTGGTAATCGATGGCGGAGTGATTGCCCTGCCCGGCAGCCCCGATCTGGGCTGGAATTTCGGTTTTGAAAAGGGTACGGCCTTTGCCTGCATGTCTGAAACCATGATGCTGGCCCTGGAGGGGCGCTACGAGCACATGAGCATAGGGGCTGACCTCAGCCTGGAGCACCTGGAGCTGATGCGCGGCCTCGCCAAGAAGCTGGGCTTTACCCTGGCGGGATTTCGGGCCTTTGACCGGCCCTTGGATCCAGCTGTGTGGGAGCGGGTGCGGGCCCTGCGGAAAAAAGAGACAGCCTAAAGAAAATGGAGTATAATAAAAGCCGGGGTTCTGCCCGGTTTTTTCCTTCCAAGAGGAATCGGGGCAGACCTCCAGAACAGTTAGAAGTGATGAGGATGGGAGTGGTGAGCGTGGAGAAACTGGCGATCCACGGAGGTCCTCCCGTTAGGACCAAGCCGTGGGTGTCCAAATATATGGGCAGTGAGGCCTTGGGAGCCGAAGAGAAGGCCAGGGTTCTTCAGGTGTTGGAGAAAAAGCGCATCTTCCGTTACCTCCCCGACGGTCTGGAAACATCTGAGGCCGCGGCCCTGGAAGAGGAGTACAAGCGCTTTGTGGGTACCGACTATGCCCTGGCGGTCAATTCGGGCACTTCGGCCCTGATCTGCGCGCTGATCGCCGTGGGCGTGGGACCGGGTCATGAAGTGATCATCCCCGCCTATACCTGGGTGGCCACCGCTGCCGCGGTGGCTGTAGTGGGCGCTGTACCTGTTTTGGCGGAGGTGGATTCCAGTTTGACCTTGGATCCCCAGGATCTCGAGGCCAAGATCACTTCCCGCACCAAGGCGGTCATTGTGGTGCACATGCGGGGGATTTCCGCGGCCATGGATGAGATTCTGGCCGTGGCCCAAAAGCACAACCTCATGGTTATTGAGGATGTGGCCCAGGCCAATGGAGGCACTTACCGCGGCCGTCCCTTGGGCTCTTTGGGCCATGTGGGCTGCTTCAGCCTGCAGCAATCCAAAGTCATTGCCGCGGGGGAGGGGGGCATGCTGGTCACCAACTCCGAGGAGCTGTGGCAGCGGGCGGTTTTGTACCACGATGGGGCCGGCTATCAGTTCCGTTTCCTGGAACGAAAGATACCCGCCTTCCCCGGCCAGAATTACCGCCTCACCGAGCTGCAGGCAGCCCTTTCCCTGGGCCAGCTGGAGAAAATGCCAGATCTTGTACGCGCTACCCGGGAGAACAAGCGCAAACTGGTGGAACGGCTCCGCAACCAGGAGAAGATCGAACTTTCCCCCGTGTTCGGCACAGAGCGTGATCTGGGAGTCAGCCTGATCTTTTACGTGGCAGACGAGGAAAAGGCGAGGCTAACCGCGCAGGCTCTCACCGCAGAAGGCATCCCGGCCTTCCAGGTCTGGGACCGCAGGGCCCGCGATCAGCATATCTACGTGAACTGGGAGTTCCTCATGGCCAAGCGGGATCCCTGGGGTAGAAGTTATCCCTGGAGTTTGGCGGAGGGGAGCAGCGTGGACTATTCCCCCGAGACCTGCCCCCAGACCTTAGCCCTGTTGAGCCGGGCCGTTCAAATTCACCTCAATCACCTGGTTACCGAAGAAGACTTGCGGGATATTGAGGCTGCCATTAACAAGGTCGCCTTTCATCTGCTGTAGTGGGGAGGGAGAAGGGTGGAATATGCTTTTAGCAAATACCACGGCCTGGGCAATGACTTCATTTTCATGGAAGACTTTGGAGGAAAACTGCTACCGGAAGGCGAAGAGCTAGCAAGATTGCTCTGTCACCGCCACTTTGGGATCGGAGCAGACGGCCTTGTGCTGATCACCAAAGAGGCTGGGCTGTTCACCATGCGCATCTTTAACGCCGATGGTTCCGAGGCTGAAATGTGCGGCAATGCCGTCCGCTGCATGGCCCACTATCTGCTGGACCAGGCTTTGGCGGAAGGACCTGCGCTGCGCATCGGCACTTTGGCCGGGGTGAAGGAGATTGTGGCCAGTGGTGGACTGTACAGGGTGGATATGGGTGAGCCAGATTTGGAGGGGCCGCTGTCCCTTGCGGCCTCTGGGCGGGAATGGATCTGCCACCCTGTTTCCATGGGCAATCCCCACGCGGTGGTCTTTGTGGACGACGTAGATGAGGTCAACCTGGCCATGTGGGGCCCAACCCTGGAAAACCACCCGGTGTGGCCCCAGAAGGCCAACATCGAGTTCGTCCAGGTTGTGAGTGCCAACCGGCTGAAAGTGCGGGTGTGGGAGCGGGGGGCAGGGCCCACCCTGGCCTGCGGAACCGGCGCGTGTGCAGCCGCGGTGGTGTCCATCAGGGAAGGCTTCGTCCAGTCACCGGTGGAGGTTGTGCTCCCCGGCGGCGAGCTCACCATTGAGTGGAGTGCAGGCAATCATGTCTCTATGTCCGGGCCGGCCACCAAGGTTTTCGCCGGCAGGATAGATCTGGAAGCACTAAAAGGCGGGAGATGATAAGCGTGATCGTAATAGCACATCGGGGCTACTCGGCGAAAGCCCCGGAGAACACCATGGCAGCATTCGAGTTGGCCCTCGCGGCCGGGACGGACGGAATTGAACTTGACGTGCACCTCACCGGTGACGGGGAAATCGTGGTGATCCACGATGACACGGTGAACCGGACCACAGATGGCAAGGGCCCTGTAGGGGCCTTTACCCTGGCGGAACTGCAGGCTCTAGATGCCGGTTCCTGGTTTGCCCCCGAGTTTGCAGGTGAAAAAATCCCCACCTTGAAGAAGGTTCTGGAGCTGCTGAAGGACAAAGATGTCCTGCTCAACATCGAGGTCAAGACTGGGTTGGGCTTTGAGCAACTCAACGAACAACTGGTGCAGCTGCTGGATCGCTATGACTTCTGGGAACGCACTATTATATCCTCGTTTAACCACTATGCCCTGGCTCACCTGGTGGGTTTGAAGCCCCAGGCCCGCACCGCGATCCTCTACACAGCGGCCCTGGTAAACCCCTGGGTCTATGCCAAGAGCATCGGGGCCACGGTGCTCCATCCCTATCATCACGCCGTTATTCCCGAAATTGTCACCGCGGCTCAGCAAAACGGGATGATGGTCAACGTCTGGACAGTGGATGAAGAGGCAGATGTTGAGCGGATGAAACTGTGCCGCATCGACGGCATCATCACCAACCAGGTGGAAAGAGTTAAGAGCCTGCTCTAGTCTAAAGCAAAGTCTTGCAGTGAACCCGGTGCCCTTTTGGATCAAGAGGGCACTCTTTTACGAAGGGAGGTCCGGCTGTGACCGTTTTGGAGACGGTGGAGCTGAAGAAGAACTTTGGAGACATCTCTGCCCTCAAGGGTGTGAACTTAGCTGTGCGGAGGGGGGAGATCCACGGCTTTATCGGCCCCAACGGCGCGGGAAAGACGACCACCATGCGCATCCTGCTGGGTTTGCTCAAGCCCACTGCCGGTACAGCAACGGTTTTCGGCAGAGATGCCTGGAAAGATGCGGTGGAGATCCACCGGCAGGTGGCCTATGTGCCCGGGGAAGTGCAGCTGTGGCCCAACCTCACAGGCGGTGAGGTCTTGGATCTTTTGGCGCGCCTTAGGGGGCCAGGAAACGAGCGCCTCCGCGGGGAGCTCCTGGAGCGGTTTGACCTCGATCCCAGCCGCAAATGCGGCACCTATTCCAAGGGAAACCGGCAGAAGGTTGCCCTCATTGCCGCCCTGTCCAGCGGGGCGGAACTGCTGATCCTGGATGAGCCCACTTCAGGCCTGGACCCCCTTATGGAGCAGGTGTTCCAGGACTGCCTGCAGGAGTTGAGGGCCCAGGGACGGAGCGTGCTCCTTTCCAGCCATATTCTCTCCGAAGTGGAAAAGGTCTGCGACCGGGTCAGCATTATCCGGGACGGCGTGATTATCGAAAGCGGCACCCTGGTCGAGCTGAGGCATCTGACCAGCACACACGTTGCTGTGCAGACCAAAAGGCCCCTGGAGGGCCTGGAGCAGTTCAGCGGCGTCCATGACCTTCAGGAGCGGGGTGGAGTTACGTACTTCTCGGTGGAAGCCGAGGAACTGGGCGCGGTGATGGCCCATCTGAGCAGGTTTGAGATTGTGCGGCTGGAGTGCGCCCCGCCCACCTTGGAGGATCTATTCATCCGCCATTACGAAGGGGAGACCCGGCGATGAAGCGCAACTTTGCGGGCACCTTGACCTTAAGCAGGTTTTTCTGGCGCCAGGAGCGGCGTCAGGTGGTGCTGTGGGCGTTGGCCATCGTGCTCCTCAACTTCCTGGTTGTGGTCTCGTATGCCCAGATCTACAAAAGCCCGGCAGAGCGCGCCGCCATGGCCCAGACCATGCGCAACCCGGCCATGACCTTCATGCTGGGACCGGGCTGGGGCCTGGACAACTACACCATCGGCGCCATGGTGGGCCACGAGATGCTGCTCTTTGCGGCCATGCTTGCGGCCATCATGAATATCCTGGTGGTACAGGCCCTCACCAGAAGCTCGGAAGAAGATGGCCGGCACGAGCTGCTGCTCTCCCTGCCCGTGGGCTCCTTGAGCAGTCTGGCCGCCCCGTTGGTTCTGGCACTGATGCAAAATGCAGGTCTGGCCCTGGCCACCGGGCTCGCCCTGTGGGTCCCGGGGGTGGAGTCAGTGGATCTCGCGGGCTCTCTGCTCTTCGGCACCGCGGTGGGCACCACCGGTTTCTTTTTTGCGGGTTTGACCGCTCTCTTTGCCCAGCTGGCAGAGACTTCCCGGGCCAACCTAATTCTTTCCCTATCAGTCCTGGGCCTGCTCTATGTACTGAGGGGCCTGGGTGATCTGGGCCGGGAATGGTTGTCTTTAGCCACTCCCTTGGGTTTGATCCTGCGCACCCAAGTGTATGTGGCCAATTACTGGTGGCCTGTGGGGATCATGCTGGCCGCCGCTGGGGTTCTGTGGACCGGTGCCTTCCGCTTGAACTGGGGACGGGACCTGGGCTCCGGTTATCTCCGGGCCCGGGCCGGCAGGCAGCGGGCTTCCAGGCTCTTGCGCAGCCCCTTCGGGTTGGCCCTCCGCCTGCAGCGCAGCGCCATCATCAGCTGGCTTTGTGCCCTGCTTCTCCTGGGCGCCTCCTACGGTTCGGTCTTCGCTGATCTGGAAGAGTTTCTGGCGGGGAACGAATTCCTGCGGGAAATCCTCCCCTCGGTCCAGGGCTATTCCTTGACGGAGCAGTTTTTGAGTATGGTGATTGACGTCACGGCTATGCTGGCGGTAATTCCCGCCCTCCTCCCTGTGGTGCGGTTGGTCAAAGAAGAAAAAGCAGGCCGCCTGGAAAGCCTTCTGGCCCTGCCGGTCTCCCGCCTGAATCTGCTTTTGGGTTTTCTGCTCCTGGGCGTTTTGGTGAGCGCCCTGGCCATGCTGGCTTCGGGCCTGGGCTTGGGCTTAGCTGTCCAGGCGGTGCTGGGGGAGGGGCCGCCCTTAACCTCAGTCCTTGTGGCCAGCTTGGCACAGCTCCCCGGCATGCTGGTCATGCTGGGCGCGGCGGTGGTGATTGTGGGCTTCTGTCCGCGCTTCACCGTCCTGCTCTGGGCTTATGTGGCCTATTCCGTATTCGCCGTCTATTTCGGCGTCTTGATCAACCTGCCCCAGTGGGCGGTCAAGCTCTCGCCCTTTGGTTGGAATCCCCAGCTGCCCGTGGAGCCCTTTGAGGTTCAGACGGCCCTGCTTTTGCTGGGATTGGCGGTACTCCTCTGTGCCGCCGGCGCTTGGGGTTATGTCAGGCGGGATCTGGATCTTTGATTTGAGGGATGGTGATCAAAAAAAGAGCTGCCTGCAGCAAGCAGCTCTTTTTTGGTGCCCTGGATTAGATCACGCCGTCCAGGTCTGCCCCGGCCAGGGCCACAACCAGATCTACACAGGCCTGGACATCTCCCAGATCCACCATTTCCGAAGGCGAGTGCACATAGCGGGTGGGGATGGAGATGGTTCCCGAAGGGACCCCTTCCTTGGTCAGGTGGATGGCCCCCGCGTCGGTGCCGCCCCGTTCCAGTACTTCCATCTGGTAGGGGATCCCTCCTGCTTCGCACAGGTCCACCAGGAGGTCTTTAACCCTGGGATGGGCAATGAGGGAGGAATCCTTGACCTTGATCGCGGCCCCCTTGCCCAAGCTGACGGCCATGTGCCTGGCCTCAGGGGTATCGCCGGTGAGGGTCACGTCCAGGGCGATGCCCAGGTCAGGGTCAAGGCCAAAGGCCGCGGTGCGGGCGCCCCTCAGGCCCACTTCTTCCTGGGTGGTGAACACGCAGTACAGGGTGTGTTTGGGTTTTTCGATCCTTCTCAGGGCTTCCACCAGTACCGCGCAGCCAATGCGGTCATCCATGCTTTTGGCCACCAGGCGGTTCCCCAGGTCGGCGAACTCCCGGTGGAAGATGCCGAACTCCCCGATGCTCACCTTCTCCAGAGCTTCTTCTTTCGTTGCTGCGCCAATATCGATGTACAGTTTGTCCAGGGTCAGCTCTTTCCACTCGGTCTTGCCCTCTTGGTAGATGACGCCCATGGTTCCGTTGGCAAAGCGGACCCGGTTGCCCACGAGGGTTGTGATGCCCACTCCGCCGATGGGGGAGAAGCGCAGGAATCCGTCCTCGTCGATGTAGGTGACCACAATCCCGATTTCATCGGTATGGGCCGCGAACATGATTTTCTTGCCGTCGGAGGAGCCGTGCTTGATGGCAATGAGGTTGCCTAAAACATCTGTGCGGAGTTCATCCACGTGGTCTTTGACCAGCTCTCGAATCAAGTCTGTAACTTCCCTCTCATACCCCGAAGGGCCGAAGGCCTGTGTTAGCTGCTCAATGATGGCTTTCAACTCAATCCCGCCCTTTCTTCAAGCCGTGCTAGATAATGCTTAACCAGCTGGTATGCTCCTTCAAAATCGTCTTTGCACATCACTGCCGCCGGAGAGTGGATGTAGCGGCAGGGTACGGAGATCACCGCAACTTTTACCCCGGCCCGGGACAGCTGAATCTGGCCGGCATCTGTGCCCCCGGCGGTGCTGCGGCGGACCTGCACTTTGATTCCCTTTTCCGCGGCCAGGGCCAAGAGCTCCTGGACGAGTTCGGGGTTCGGGATCACCGAGCGGTCCATAACCGAGATGGCCGGTCCCTCCCCTAGGGCAGTGGCCTGTTTATGGTCGTCCGTCCCCGGCACATCGGAGGCTGTGGTCCCCTCCAGAACCAGGGCCAGATCAGGTTCCACTTGGTAGGCGGCCACGCCGGCACCCCGCAGGCCCACTTCTTCTTGAACGGTAAAGGCGGCAATCAAGGGGAAGGAGACCTCTTCCTGCAGCAGGCGGATGAGCAGGGCGCAGCCCACCCGGTCGTCCAGGGCTTTGGCCTTCACCCTGTTTTCGCCCAGCTCTTCGTATTCGGTGGTGAAATAGGCGATTTCCCCAAGCTGCACCAGTTTCTCCGCCTCTTCTCTGTTCTTGGCGCCAATATCAATGACCATTTCCCTGATGGTAAAGGCCTTTTCCCTTTCTTCGGGCCTCTGCAGGTGGATGGGCTTGCTGCCGATCACGCCCGGCACTTTTTTCCTGCCCACCACTACCGTTTTGGCCACTAGAACCCTGGGATCAACTCCGCCGATGGGGCGGAACTTCAGATAGCCGTCCCCGTCAATCCCCACAACCATCAAGGCCACTTCGTCCATGTGCGCGGCCAGCATCACCTTGGGTCCGGGAGCATCGGGGTTTTTAATGGCCAAGAGGTTGCCCAGGGCATCTGTTTTCACGATCTGGACATGGGGTTCGATTGCGGCACGGATCAGGTCCCGTACCTCGTCTTCCTGCCCAGGCGCGCCGTTGGCTTGGGTTAGGCGGGCTAAAAGCATGTCAATCCCTCCACAAATTCATGATCGAGGCCGGCAATGAACATGGCCATTAAGCGCCCTGTAGCCTGGATGTCCCGGTAATCCAGGGTTTCCACGGGGGTGTGCATATAACGCAGGGGAATAGACAGTAAAATAGTGGCTACTCCGCTGCGAGCCACCTGCATGGCGTAGGCATCGGTTCCTCCTGGATAGGGCGAGGGGTCCAGGGAATAGCTGATGTTCCATTCCTTGGCCGTTTCCACCATGCGGGCATGCAGCTTGGGATGAACATGGGGTCCGATGGCAATGCCCGGTCCTTTGGACAGCTTGATGGTTTCCTCTTCGCTCAGCCCCGGGGAATCACCGAAGCCCACATCTATGGCAATCCCGATATCGGGGACAATACCGTAGGTGCTGGTCACTGCCCCCCGCAGGCCAACCTCTTCCTGCACGGTGGCCACACCGTACACATCCGCCTGGTGCGTGACGGTGGACAGGACCTGGAAGCATTCTAAAATGGCGGCTACTCCCGCCCGATCGTCAAAAGCTTTGCCGGAGAGGAAGGAGCCCGCAAGCTGGGAAACCCGGCGCTTCAGGGTGACCAGATCGCCCACCCGCACCTGGCGCTTAGCCTCTTCTGCGCTGGCAAAACCGGCGTCGATGAACAGATCTTCCATCTTCACCGCCTTGCCCTGTTCCCCCGGCGCCTGGATATGGGGCGGCTTTGCGCCGATGATACCCGTGAGTGTTCCTTTCCTGCCGTGGATTACAACTTCCTGGGCCAGCAGCACCCGCTGGTCAAAACCGCCAACAGTACTGAAGCGCAGGAAGCCTTCCTTCTCAATTTTGGTGATGATTAACCCAATTTCGTCCATGTGGGCGGCTAGCATCACTTTGGGCCTGGGTTCTGGTCCCTGGCCCCTTTTGAGCAAGATCAGATTGCCTAGTTTATCGGTGCGAGCCTCGTCCGCCCAGGGACAGCCCTGCTTGATCAGTTCCAACAGCCCGAACTCGTAGCCTGATACACCTGGTGCTTCGCTCAAGCTGCGAAAAACGTCTTTTACATCCACCAATTTCCCTCCTATCCTCCAGGTTTAACTGTATTATTTCTGGTTGCTAAAGGAAAAACCTGCATCAGCGAGAATTAAACTAGAGCAGGTGGAAAGGGGCTGCAGCATGGTGAACAGCGGTGTCTATGTGCTCTGGCTGTATCTGCCGCGCCGGGTTTCCCTCACGGTTGGCAAACTGGGGACCTTTTCCTTTCCCCCAGGTGTCTATGCCTACAGCGGGAGCGCCCAGCGCCACCTCCAGCAGCGCATCGCCAGGCACCGCCGGGCAGCTAAGAAGCTGCACTGGCACATCGACTATTTTCGCGCCGCTGCGGAGCTGCTGGGTTTTGTCGTGTTTCCCGGGGCCCCGAAAGAAGGGGAATGCCGCTGCGCGGAGCAGCTACTGCGTTTGCCCGGAGCGGCTCTACCTGCACCAGGCCTCGGTTCCTCGGACTGCTCCTGCGGCAGTCACCTGGTCTACCTGCCCAGTCTGCAGCCTGGGCTAGTAGCGCTTGGCCACGCGGTTGAGAATATTGAGCTGGGTGCGGCAAAGCCGCTCGCATTCTTCGATGCTGGAGATTAGATCCAGGTTCTTCTTGGGATGCAGCTGCCCGATGCTTTCTTCGCACAGGGCCTGAAGTTCAGTCAGGCGTTCCGCTAATCTCCAGATGATGTCACTTGGCGACATGAACGACATCCTCTCTCAAGTAATCTAGCGTCACAATTATATCACAGAACTGGGAGGGTTTTGCTTGCTTTCGGAAAGCGTAATCACGGACGTGCTGTTGGCCGCCCTATCCACCGGCGGTGATTTTGCCGAGATTTTCATGGAAGACACTTTCAACACCCAGATCCGCATGCTGGACGGTGCGGTGGAAGAGGCAGTGAGCGGAAGGGACCACGGGGTAGGGATTCGCATTTTCCAAGGTCTGCGCTCGGTCTATGCCTACACCAATGACCTGAGGCGGGAGAGCTTGATGAAAACGGCCAGGGAGGCCGCGGCGGCGCTGCCTGGGGTTCCCCAGGGCAAGACGGTGGTCCTGGCCCGGATGGCCGTGGATAGGTTCAACCCGGTGCGCCTGGAGCCCAGGCAGGTTCCCCACCGTGACAAGGTTGAGGTGATGAAGAAGGCCCACCTGGCCGCGGCGGGCTTCCATGAGCAGATCACGCAGGTTGTGGTGCACTACCTGGATGTGGATCAGAATGTGCTCATTGCCAATTCCGAGGGCCTACTCGCGGAGGACCGCAGGGTGCGGACCCGGCTGTCCATCAACGCGGTGGCCACCCGGGGCGAGGAAAAACAGTCGGCTTTCCGCGGCCCCGGCCGGCACATGGGCTTTGAACTATTTGAACGCATCGATGTGGAGGAAATCGCCCGGGATGCTGCCCACAGCGCGGTGACCATGGTCAATGCCGATTACGCGCCGGGTGGGAAGTATCCGGTGATCATCGACAACGAGTTTGGCGGGGTCATTTTCCACGAGGCCTGCGGCCACAGCCTGGAAGCCACCAGCGTGGCCAAGGGGGTTTCCGAGTTCAGCGGCAAGCTCGGGGAAAAGATCGCCAGCGAGCTGGTGACCGCGGTGGATGACGGCACCATCCCCAACGCCTGGGGGTCCCAGAACATCGACGATGAGGGTACCAAAACCAGAAGAAATGTGCTCATCGAGAAGGGCATACTCAAAGGGTATATGATCGATCGCCTCAACGCCCGCCGCATGGGTATGGAACCCACCGGCAATGCCCGGAGGCAGTCGTATAAATTCGCCCCCACCTCCCGCATGACCAATACCTTTATCTGTGCCGGTGAATCCACCCGCGAGGAGATCATCGCCAACACCGAATACGGCTTGTACGCTAAGCGCATGGGCGGCGGTTCAGTGAACCCAGCCACCGGTGAGTTCAACTTCGCGGTGGCGGAGGGCTACATGGTGCGGGGCGGCAAGATCGCCGAACCTGTGCGGGGAGCCACCCTCATCGGCAGGGGTTCGGAGATCCTGCAGAAGATCGACATGGTGGCCTCCAACTTGGCCACGGGCCAGGGTATGTGCGGTTCGGTGAGCGGCTCCATCCCCGCAGATGTGGGTCAGCCCACCATCAGGGTAACAGAGATGACTGTAGGCGGACGGAAGGAGGCCAACTGATGGATTTTCGGGAGTTTAAGGAACGTGTCTTCGCGGCTGGGAAGGCCAACGGCCTGGAGGAACTGGAAGTCTACGCCACCCGTTCCCGCAGTGTGAACGTGCGGGTGTTTGATGGTCAGGTGGATGATTACCGGGTCAGCGTAGAGCAGGGTGTGGGCCTGCGGGCCCGCTTCGGGGGCAAAGTGGGCTATGCCTATGTGGAAAAACTGGATGAGGATTCCGTGGACTTCCTAGTCCAGGGGGTCAAGGCCAATGCCCAGATCATCGAATCCGCCGACGAAGTGGTTTTCCACGAGGGTTCAGCGAGTTATCCCCAGGTTGTGTGTTACAATGAAGATCTGGACCGCCTCTCTCCAGAGGAGATGATGGCCTTCTGCCTGGAGCTGGAAAAAACCGCTTTGGCCGCGGACGAACGGGTGTTCAAAGTGTCCAACGCCGTGACAGGCTGCGGGCAGACCGAGGTCTATATCGCCAACACCAGGGGCCTGGAACAGGGGTACAGAAGCAATGGGGTATTCAGCTACCTCAGTGCTGTGGTGCGCCAAAACGGCCAGGTCAAAACGGGGTATAAAGTCCTGTTTGACCGGGATTGGTCCACGTTCCAGGCTGATAAGATGGCCAGGGAAGCGGTGGAGGAAGCGGTATCCCTCTTGGGGGCTTCCAGCGTGTCCTCGGGCAGCTATCGGGTCTTGCTGCGGCGGGATGTGGCCCGGGAGCTTCTGGCCACTTTCGTCCCTGTTTTCTCCGCCGAATCGGTGCAAAAGGGGCTTTCGCTTCTCAAGGGCAAGTTGGGCCAGACCATCGCCAGTCCCCTGATCACCTTAGTTGATGACCCTCTGCTGGAAAACGGTGCCGGATCTGCTCCCTTTGACGGCGAAGGGGTGGCAGCCCGCACCAAACGGGTGATTGAAGCTGGCCGCTTAACCACTTTCCTGCACAACCTGAAAACGGCCCGCAAAGATGGGGTGGACTCTACCGGCAACGCCTCCCGGCCCTCCTTTAAATCGCCCGTGGGTATTGCTCCCACCAACTTCTTCATTGAACCGGGGGAATATGCTTATCCTGAGCTAGTGGAGAGCCTGGATGATGGCCTAATCATCATTGATGTGCAGGGAACCCACTCCGGTGCCAATCCCGTTTCCGGCGACTTTTCCCTGGGCGCCTTCGGCTACCTGGTGGAGGGCGGGAGAATCGTCCGGCCCGTGGATCAGATTACCATCGCCGGCAACTTCTTTAAGCTGCTGGAATCCGTAGAGGCTATCGGGTCTGACCTGGAGTTTGAAGTACCCAGTGTGAGGGGCAATGTGGGTTCACCTTCCCTGATCATCAGCGGGCTGGCCGTGGCCGGCAACTAGGAGGCGGCAGCAATGAAGCTGGACGCGAAGTTAGCGGCAAATGTGGGCGTGCTCACGGCGGTGTCCATTGTGCTCACCCGCTTTTTTGGGGTGATTGTTCCCATTGCCGGCGCCAATGCCCTGCGCCTGAGCTTTGGGGAGGCGCCCATCATGCTGGCAGGTGTCCTCTTCGGACCGGCGGGGGGAGCTTTGGCCGGCGTGGCCGCGGATTTGGTGGGCTTTTTGATCAATTCTTTTGGGGGGCCCTACCATCCTGGGTTGACCTTAAGCATGGGCCTCACCGGGCTGATTCCCGGGCTGCTGCTGCACAGCAAGCGCAATGAGCTCACGGTCCTGCAGGTGGGCCTGATCGTACTGCTCACAGATCTCATCACGGGTGTGCTCCTCAACACGCTGTGGCTGTCCCAGATGTTTGGTGGGGGGTTCTTTGAACTTCTGGGCATGCGGCTTGTGGCCAGGCTGCTCACCGTGCCCTTGTACACAGTCACGGTGTACTGGGCCAGCAGAGCCTATCGCTTCTACCTGGCCGGCGGCAGCCGCTGAGCTCTGCCCTCTTGCGAATTTCGCACCGAGGGGCCCCGTTGAAGGTGCGGCGGTTTTGTGCTATTATATGTTTAAAAATTGTCTCAATGGAGTGTGAAGTTCCGCATGGAAATTGACCCGCCGAAACGGTGGAAGCTTTGGAAGGCAGAGATTTTATACAGACTGCCTCAAGAATCGCGCAAGAAGATCAAGAACCTGCTGAAGTTGGGCGATGAATATAAAAGCAGTGGGGAGGAAGAGCTGGCGGAGCACTGCTACCACCTCTCCAGGAAACTGGCTGAGCAGGCCCGCGCGGTGCACCTGCTGAAGAAAATAGAACAACGGGTGAGATAAATACTTACCCGGCCCCCTGGGGCCTGCTTGATCTGCAGCCCCAAGTGAGATAGAATGATATTATGAAATCTTTCACAAGGGGGTCGGGTGATGGAGCGGATCAAAACATGCGCGCAGCGCTTTCATGTGCTCGCGGACCCGATTCGACTGCAGATACTCCTCTTGCTTCAGGGGCAGGAAATGTGTGTCGGGCAGTTGGCTGAAGTGCTCGGCGTTAACCAACCTACGGTTTCCTATCATCTCAAGCGGCTGCACAGGGCTGGGTTGGTGGAGAGGCGCGCGGAAAACACCTGGAACTATTATTCCGTCTGTACAGACCTGCGCAGCTGGGTGAACCATGAGATCGATCATCTGCTCCAAGCGTAACCCACTGCCCAAGCAAGGGGGCTATCGGTGAGAGATTTGAAGAGAATAACCAAGGCACCGTCGCTTTGGCGAGCGGTGCTCATGATCTGGCGGGCAGGCTTAGAATCCTTCAAGCGGGGCGACCAGCCCACGGCGCTGCAGGAGAAGCTGGCTCGGCTGGAGCGGGAGCACCTGGAGCTATCCCGGCTGGTGCATGACTACGAAACGAAGCTGCACAGTATCGCCAGGAACAACCAGGAGCTGGTCCAGGCCAAAAAGGAGCTGGAGTGGGGCTACCACGCCTTGCTCTTGGAAAACAACATGCTCAAGGAAGAGATTTTCAGGCTCAAGGGCAAACCGCTCAACTGAGAATGCGGAGGAGTCGAGGCGCTTTGACTCCTTCTTCTTTTTGAGGGGAAGCCAAGGAGAAAGGAAGTTTGCTGCATGCAGGCGAGAAAGATGGTTCTAACTGCCCTTTTAGTGGGGGTAGTGGCTGTGGTGACTATGGTAGTGAACATTCCCCTGCCGGGGGTGAAGGGCTATGTCAACATCGGCGACACCGTGGTGCTGCTCTCCGGTGTGCTCTTCGGTCCGCTCACAGGGCTGGCAGCCGGCGGCCTTGGTTCAGCCCTCGCGGATCTTCTGCTGGGCTACGGGTTTTGGGCCCCCTGGACACTGCTGATCAAAGGCCTGGAGGGGCTGGCCGCGGGCTGGCTCATTGGGCGCTGGGAGAAGGCCGCCTGGGCAGTGGGCCCCGCCGCGGCCCTGATGGTTTTGGGCTATTTCCTCGCGGGCAGCATCATCTACGGCTGGGGACCGGCCCTGGCCTCACTGCCCGGCGATCTGCTCCAGGGGGCAGTCAGTGCCGCCCTCTGCCTGCTTCTCCACGGACCTTTGAAGAAATACCTGGCGTCCTAAGTGGCGGAACAGGCACACTTCTCCCGGGGTGCTCATAGAATATAAGGCTTGAGTGCAGGGAGAAGGGGGGCACCAGCTTTGTTTTCCTCACTGATCAGCGCCTTTGGCTCGCTGCTCGTGGAAGGAATTGGTTTCTTAACGGGATTCATTACCAGCGGGAGCGCCTTTCCCAAGCCCCTCCGGCCGGAAGAGGAACGGGAACTGCTCCTGAAAAAAGAAGCAGGAGACGAAGGTGCCCGCAACATTCTCATCGAGCGGAACCTTCGTCTCGTGGCGCATGTGGTAAAGAAGTTCGACAACACCGGTGAAGACACGGAAGATCTAATCTCCATTGGTGTGATCGGCCTCATCAAGGCCATCAACACTTTTGATCCCGGCAAAAACACCCGCCTAGCTACCTATGCGGCCAGGTGCATTGAAAATGAGAATTCACTGTCAATGGGGAATGCTGATCTGCCCATCCGCCTCCACCCCGTAGGGCTGGCCGTGGACCACCAGGTCGCAGCGGGCGCCGCCCTCCTGGCTGATCACCACCTCGGAGGGGGTGACCTGTACCTTCAGGCGGTGGCCCCGGAAGAGCAGGCCGAAGGAATAGCTCTTCCAGCGACCGGGTAGGAACGGCCGCAGCGTGAGGCGGTCGTTTTCTATGCGCAGGCCGGCGAATCCGTACACAATGGCCATCCAGGTGCCAGCCATGCTGGTGATATGCAGACCGTCATCGGTGTCCTTGTTGTAGTTGTCCAAATCTAGGCGCGCGGTGCGCAGGTAAAGCTCGTAGGCCTTGTCGTGGTAGCCAATCTCCGCGGCGATGATAGCATGGACGCAGGGCGACAGCGACGATTCGTGAACCGTCATGGGTTCATAGAAATCGAAGTTGCGCTTTTTTGTCTCCAGATCATACAGATGCCCCAGGAAGAACAGGCCCTGCAGCACATCGGCCTGCTTGATGAAGCAGGAGCGTAGGATGCGGTCCCAGGACCAGTTCTGGTTCAGGGGCAGATCCTCCGGGGAAAGATCCGCCACGGTGAGAAGCTCCTTATCCATGAATCCATCCTGCTGCTCAAACACCCCCAGCTCTTCCACGTAGGGATAGTACATGCGGGCGGCAATATCGCTCCAGTGTTCCAGCTCAGACTGCTGGAGTTGCAGTTTGTCCACCAGCTTGCGGTAGCTGTCGGGTTTGGCCCGGCGCAGCTCCGCCAGGACTTCCATGGTGTATTCCAGGCACCAGACCGCGATGCGGTTGGTGTACCAGTTGTTGTTCACGTTGTTTTCGTATTCGTTGGGGCCGGTGACACCCAAAATCATGTACACGCCTTTTCTGGGCTGGAAAGTCACCCGGCTGGCCCAGAAGCGGCAGATCTCCACCAGAACCTCCAGGCCATAGTCCTCCAGATACTGCCCGTCGCCTGTGTAGCGCACGTAGTTGAAGATGGCGTAGGCGATGGCGCCGTTGCGGTGGATTTCCTCAAAGGTGATCTCCCACTCGTTGTGGCACTCTTCGCCGTTCATGGTGACCATGGGGTAGAGGGCGCCCTTGAGCCCCAGCTTGCGGGCGTTTTCTTTGGCCTTTTCCAGGTGGTTGTAGCGGTAGAGCAGCAGATTCCGGGCGATCTCCGGCTCCCTGGTGCCCAAATAGAAGGGCAGGCAGTAGGCCTCCGTATCCCAGTAGGTGCCCCCTCCGTACTTTTCCCCCGTGAATCCCTTGGGACCGATGTTCAGGCGGGGGTCTTCCCCTGTGTAGGTCTGATGCAGGTGGAAGATGTTGAAGCGGATGCCCTGTTGGGCAGCGGGATCCCCCTCAATGACAATATCGCTTTCCCCCCAGGTTTTGGCCCAAGCCTGGGCATGGCGGGCAAAGAGCTCCCGGTAGTTGTGGGAACAGTAGCGGCGCACCAGCTCCAGGGCCCGCTGGGAGACCAGCTCCCGGGGATGGTCGCGGCTGGTGGTAACCGCCACAAGCTTTTCTAGAGAAACCGTCTCGCCAGAGTGCACCGTAAGCTCAGCCTCTGCCCCGGCATAGCGCGGGCGCGCCGTGGGGCGGACCTCCACAGCCGCTTCCTCCTGGCCCCGGTAGAGGCGGAAGGTGCTGGCTGCCGCCACCACAAAGCCAGATTTTTTCACTTCCATGGTGACCAGCTGATAGTCTTCCCCGCTGAACTCCTCCACCCGCTGCCAGAAATCCTCGCCGTAATTGGCGTCTTCGTTGACCACATTGCCCTCGAGGTAGGGGGTGAATTTGACCTGTGCTCCCCGGCCCGGGGGATCAACCAGCAGTGTTAGGCTGTAGCGGATGCAGGCCAGCTCCCGCCGGTCTTTACTGACAAAACGCCGGGCCTCAACGGAATAGACCCGCCCTTCCCCATCTTCCACCTGGAAGGAACGGACCAGCTCGCCCCGGTACATGTCCAAAGTGCGCCGGAACTTGCTGGGCCGCCAGGTATGTAGATCCAGCACCCTGCCGTCCAGCTGCACATCGATGCCGATGAAATTGACCGCATTCAACACCTTGGCGAAGTACTCCGGGTAGCCCACCTTCCACCAGCCCACCACCGTGCGGTCGGGGTAGTAAACGCCGGCGATGTAGGTTCCCTGGAGGTGATCCCCTGAATAGCTTTCCTCGAAGTTTCCGCGCAGGCCCATGTATCCGTTGCCTAAGCTCATGATGCTCTCCATGAACCTGTTGGACTCTGGATGGAATCCCTCTTCGCTTACACTCCATTCGTCGATTCCCAGAAGTGGTCTCAGAACTATCACTCTCCCGCGCTGGCTTTAACTTATTCTACCCCACTTTCCGCATCCTGGCAATCGTTTGCACAACAGC
>DGEY01000060.1:52403-54436 GCA_002391385.1 Firmicutes bacterium UBA3914
CGCGAAAAAGCGGCAGATCACCGATCCGCCTGGGCGAAGACCTCCCGGAGCTGAGCCAAATCGAAGCTGGCAAAGCCGGAAATAACATGGTGGGCGTGCTTCAGCATCTGGGGATCCCCCACGCCGATCACTTTCATCCCAGCCCGCAGTGCCGCTTCCACCCCCGCTTGGGCATCCTCAAAAACCACGGCTGCCTCCGGGGCAATGCCCAAAAGCTCCGCCCCCAGCAAGAATACTTCCGGATCTGGTTTGGCCTTGGTCACCAGATTCCCATCTACAACCGCGTCGAACAACGACGTGATCTCCAGCCGCTCCAGGATGGTACGGGCGTTTTTGCTGGCGGAACCCAGGGCGATTTTCACTCCGCTCTCTTTCAGTTCCTGGAGAAAGGGGAGGACTCCGGGGAGAATCTCGCTTTGATCCATCTGCAGGATGTATTCCACGTACCAGCGGTTTTTCTTCTCCGCCAGCTGGAGTTGTTGTTCCTCTGTTTTCCTTAGGCCGCCGATTTCCAAAAGGATTTCCAGGGAGCGCATCCGGCTTACACCCTTGAGGCGTTCATTGTCCCGCTCGCTAAAATCGAAGCCCAGTTCCTTGGCCAGGCGCTTCCAGGCTAGGTAGTGGTACTTAGCTGTGTCCACGATTACTCCATCGAGATCGAAAATAGCTAACTTTAGTTTGTGCATGGTCAACCTCCTTACCGCCCTTCATTATATCATTCTTGGCCCGCCGGCAACATAGATCAATGGCAGGGAGGTGAGGTGCCTGAAGGCAATCTATGCCCGTGTGAGCACGGAAGAGCAGGCCAAGCATGGGTTCAGCATTGCCGCCCAGATCAGGGAGTGCGCAAAACTTGCCGGAGAGGGGCAGTGGCAGGTGTTCGCCGATGAGGGGATCTCCGGGGAGACGCTCAATAGGCCTGCCCTGGAAAAGCTGAGGCAAAGCATTGAGGCCGGGGAGATTCGGGAGGTGATCTGCCTGGACCCGGACCGCCTCTCCCGCAAACTCCTGCATCAGCTGCTGCTCACGGAGGAATGGGACCGCCATGGGGTGCGCCTGGTCTTTGTGCACGGCAGCTACGCCAAGACCCCGGAGGGCAACTTGTTCTATGCCCTGCGGGGGGCGATTTCCGAGTTCGAAAAGGCCAAGATCAACGAGCGGATGTGCAGGGGCAGGAGGGAAAAGGCCAGGCAGGGACGGGTTTTGCGGGATTTTCAGATCTACGGTTACGACTTCGATCCCCGCAGCGAACAGCTGGTGATCAACCAGGGGGAGGCCGCGGTGGTCCGGCGGATTTATTCCTGGTTCTTGGATCCACCCCCTGGATTTAAGGGCATTTCCAGTATCGCTCGGGCCTTAACCTTGGCCAAGGTGCCCACGAAGCGGGGGGCCCCCAAGTGGCACAGGCAGGTGGTGAGGCAGATCCTCACCAACCGCACCTACATCGGTGAGTTTTACCAGAACAAATGGGACACTTCCAGCGGCCGCACCAGGCTCCGGCCCCGGGAAGAGTGGATTTTGATTCCCTGTCCAGCCATCATCACGCCTGAAGCCTTTGCCCAAGTTCAGCGCCGTTTGTCAGTGAACTCGAGATCTTAATGCACCTGCGCTCCACCAGGCGTATCCGCCAGGAACTCAAGCTCTACGATCCCATCGGGGCAGACCGGGAAGGCAACGAGATCAGCTTGATGGATATCCTCAGCTCGGAACAGGATGAAGTGCTGGATGCGGTGGTGCTCAATATCGACCGGGACCGCCTCGCGGAGCACTTCCACTGCCTCTCGCCCCGGGAGCGCACCGTTTTGGAACTCCGTTTTGGCCTGGGCCAGCAGGAAAAGCTGACCCAGCGGCAGATCGGGCGAAAGCTGGGGATCTCCCGGTCCTATGTTTCCCGCATTGAAAAGCGGGCACTGGGCAAACTACTCCATGCCATGGGCTCCTCCTAAGGGAGCCCGTTAGTGTAAGGTTTTAGTAGGTGTTGGGAAGGAGTTCCTGGTGTAGACATAAAAAAAGAGGCTAGTATAAAGTTACTG
>DGEY01000064.1:0-706 GCA_002391385.1 Firmicutes bacterium UBA3914
CCGAATTCAGCAACGCAGGGAACCTCCGGATAGAGCACGGTCCTTTGATCACTCATGACCAACAGGGGTCTGAGCTCCTCCTCGTAACCGATCAGCTCTGACTGGGAGAAGATACCTCCATCAATGTGTCCACCGATAATGAGGGCTCTCATCTGCGCACCGCCATCGGCAGGTACAATGTTGAAGTTAGCACCGGTGACCGAGTTGATGGCTGCGCACACCATGTAGGTTGTGGTGTTCACACCGGCATTCCCCAAGCTGATGGCCTGCTCATGGGTGGCGGCAATCAGCCCTTCAATGCTCTGATACGGAGAATCTGCCCGCACCGCCAAAACGAAGGGATCAAGGTTGATCCTGGCAATGTTGGTGAACTCATGGGCAGGATATTGGGTGGCCTGGAGGACACTGCTCACCACAAGATGCGCTCCGCCTAGGCCTAGGGTATACCCATCGGGGCGAGAATTGTACACGAAATTCATGCCGATACCGCTTCCGGCTCCAGGCCGGTTGTCAATGATAAAGCGTGTTCCCAAATACTTCTCTGCGAATTGAGCCAGCTGACGCCCAACTACGTCCGTTGCTCCACCAGGATTGAACGGAATGACAAAAGTGATATTGCGAGTGGGGTAGGCCATGGCCAGCCCTGAAAGAAGCAGCAGAAACGCTACAGCCAATACCAATACTCTCTTCCGCATAATGTACCTCC
>DGEY01000064.1:924-10567 GCA_002391385.1 Firmicutes bacterium UBA3914
TAGTTGTTCCATGCTTAGGCCCGGGTCCTTTTATTGTGTGAACACGGCTTTAGGTATTCGCCGGATCTTGAATATTTTCTGCTAATTTGTATTATTTTTTTCACCCGTCGTTGCCCGATGTAAAACAGCCCGAGACCTGAATGGATGCCAAAACAAAAAGACAGCCCTAAGGCCTAAACCTTAGAGCTGCCTCCTCATGTTCGAAAATGGGGTGAGTAACCGGATTCGAACCGGCGACCTCCAGGGCCACAACCTGGCGCTCTAACCAGCTGAGCTATACCCACCACGATTCATGGCGCGCCTGGCAGGAATCGAACCTGCGACACTCGGATTAGAAGTCCGATGCTCTATCCCCTGAGCTACAGGCGCCAGAGGTTTCAGAATGGAGCGGGTGATGGGAATCGAACCCACACCACCGGCTTGGAAGGCCGGGGCTCTACCATTGAGCTACACCCGCACGAACTGGTCGGGGCGAGAGGATTTGAACCTCCGGCCTCCTGCTCCCAAGGCAGGCGCGCTAGCCAAACTGCGCCACGCCCCGCCGCATTCCCAGACTGACATTCACAATATTACCACAACCCCCTCGGCTGTGTCAACCGCCTTTCTGGGCTCGGCTTACCCTCTCCAGGATTTCCAGCATGCCCCGCATGGCCCGGGAGCGATGGCTGATCCGGTTCTTCTCCTCGGGGCTCAGCTCAGCAAAGGTACGGCCCAGCTCCGGTACGATAAAGAGGGGATCGTAACCAAAACCGTTGCTGCCCCGGGGTGCATAGCCGATCACACCCCGGCAGACCCCTTCGGAAAACTCCACCTCCTCATCTGGAGAGGCTAGGGCCATCACGCAGCGGAACTGCGCACCCCGCTGCTCCAGGGGCAGATCGGCGAGTTTCCTCAGGAGCAGCTCGTTGTTGCGGGCATCTCCCCCACCTTCCCCGGCAAAGCGGGCCGAGTGCACGCCTGGGGCGCCCCCCAGGGCATCGACTTCCAGGCCCGAGTCATCGGCCAATACCCATTCCCCGAGCTTTCTGGCGGTTTCCACCGCTTTTTTCCGGGCATTGGCGTGAAACGTTTCCCCATCTTCCTCCACGGGGGGCAGATCCCCCACTTCCCCCAGGCCCAGGACCGGAAAGCCCAGGTGGGCTGTGAGCTCCTTGATTTCCCTGATCTTGTGTTGATTGTGACTTGCCAAAACCAGCCTGAATGCCATTTATTGTCCCCCGAACTTCTTGGATAGATCCTCCATGAGCAGGGCCTTTTGGATGTCCATCAGTTCGAAAATACCCTTTTCCGCCAGGTTCAGCAGCTGTTCCATCTCCTCGCGGCTGAAGGGCCTGCCCTCCGCGGTGCCCTGCACTTCCACGATCCGGCCGCTTTGGGTCATGACCACGTTGAAATCCACTTCGGCGGCGGAGTCTTCCCCGTAGTTCAAATCCAAGAGCACTTCTCCGTCCACGATACCCACGCTCACCGCAGCCAGGTACTCCTTAACCCCCACATCGACGCCCTCCAGCTTGCGCAGGGCATCGGAGAGGGCAATAAAGGCCCCGGTAATGGAGGCGCTGCGGGTGCCGCCATCGGCCTGGATGACATCGCAGTCCAGCCAGATGGTGCGCTCACCCAGGGCCTTCAGGTCCACAACCGCGCGCAGGGCGCGGCCGATGAGGCGCTGGATTTCATGGGTGCGCCCGCCGATCCTGCCCCGGGTGGACTCCCGGGGATTGCGCTCCGCAGTAGCCCTGGGCAGCATAGAGTATTCCGCAGTAATCCAGCCTTCGCCCGTACCCCGCAGGAAAGGGGGCACCTTATCTTCCACCGTGGCTGTGCAGATCACCTTGGTGTTCCCCACTTCGATGAGCACAGAACCCTCGGCGTACATGTTGACATTCCGTGTAATCTGAACTGGACGCAGCTCATCATGGCGGCGCCCGTCGGCGCGAACAAAGCTCATTTAGTTACCCCCTTCAGCAATTGCCTGCCGGTACTTGGCCACCCCTTGTTCATAGAGATTATTGCCCTGGGCGTCGATGGCCACAATGACCGGAAAGTCCTCCACCACCATGCGGTGCACGGCCTCCGGCCCCAGATCCGGATAGGCCACCACCTCAACTTCCTTAATGTGCTGGGCGATCAGCGCTGCTGCCCCTCCCACCGCGGCGAAATAAACGGCCTTGTGCCGCTTCATGGCCTCAATCACTTCCGGACTGCGGCCGCCTTTGCCGATCATGCCCTTGAGGCCCAGCTCTAAAAGGGGCACGGTCAGGCCGTCCATGCGCATGGAAGTGGTGGGGCCCGCTGAACCTATGGGCTTGCCGGGCTTGGCCGGGGTGGGGCCTACATAGTAGATCACAGCCCCCTCGATGGGAAACGGCAGGGGCTGGCCTTCCCGAATCAGCTGCACCAGCCTCTGGTGGGCCGCGTCTCTGGCGGTATAGATCACACCGCTGAGGGCGACTTGATCACCGGCCCGCAGGGTCTCCACGTTCTCCAGGGGCGTTGTCAGACGAATCATGCTCACTTCTCCACCTTTCTATTTATTCAGCTCATGCACCAGCTTGCGGAAGTGGGCCCCCCGCTCCATGAAATCGGCATACTGATCATAACTGGCGCAGGCCGGCGACAAAAGCACGCAGTCGCCTGGCTTGGCCTTGTTTTTGGCCGCGGCCACCGCCTGCTCTAGATTTTCCACCACCTCTAGGGAGAAATCCCCTAGAGCCAGGACTGCCTCGCGGATCTTAGGCGCAGTGGCGCCCAGGAGCACCAGGTGCTTCACCCGTCTGTGCACTCCCTCAGCCAAGGGCGCAAAGGACAGCTGTTTATCGTAACCGCCGGCGATGAGGATGATGGGCTCGGAAAAGGACTGCAAAGCAGCGAGGGTCCTCTGGGGTGTTGTGGCAATGGAATCGTTGTAGTAGCGCACCCCGCCGTACTCCGCCACAAACTCCAGGCGGTGGGGCACCCCCTGGAAGGTCCTGCCCACTTCAGCCGCGGCCCTGAGGCCGGCCCCAGCGGCCCGGCTCAGCACCGCGGCAGCCAAGAAGTTGGCGGCGTTGTGTTCCCCCCGCAGCTGCAGCTCGGAGCGCCTAAGGATGGGCTCTTCCTCTCCGTCCTGGACATAAACCAGTTCTGCACCCTTGAGGTAAGCTCCGTCCCTTACCTTATTCTCCATGCTGAAAAAGAAAACCTTTCCCGAGGCTTCTTCCCCCATGGCCCTGGTTACCGGATCGTCGAAATTGAGGACCAGGAAATCCCCTGGGCCCTGGTGGAGATAGATATTCCGCTTGGCGGCGATGTAGTTTTCCATGGTACCGTGGACATCCAGATGGTTTTCGGCAAGATTGGTGATCAGCGCCCCATGGGGACTAGCAGGGAGATCCTCCAGCTGGAAGCTGGACAGCTCCAAGACCACCTTGTGCTCCGGGCTCAAGCGGGGCAGCTCTTCGATCAGAGGGTTCCCGATGTTCCCCCCGATCACCGCCTTGAGCCCCGAGGCCCGCATGATCTCCCAGGCCAAGGTGGTGGTTGTGGTTTTGCCGCTGCTGCCTGTAATGCCGTAGATGGGCGCCGGGCAGTAGCGAAAGAACAGGCTGATCTCGCTTTCCAGGGGCCGCCTGCGGGCCGCTTCCTGCAGCTGGGGCAGGTGCTTGGGCACTCCGGGGCTGACGAAGACCGCATCGAACTGGTCCAGGTCTTCCAGATACCCGGGGCCCAAAACCAGCTCCACATCCAGGGCCTCCAGCTCGGCCAGGCGCCCACCCAACTGCGGACCCGTCTTCTGATCCCGCCCGCTGATCTGGGCTCCCGCCTCCTTGAGGAACCTAATCAAAGCGGTGTTGCTCACCCCAAGGCCGATGACGGCGACTTTCTTGCCCTGCCATTCCTCTTTAATCCTCTGCTGCATCAACTGCCCTCCTCCCCCCATGGCCTTAAGCGCACCGGCGGAAGCTTTTCCCCCAGGATCAGCTCCGCGGTGGCCCGGAAGCGCTCGGGTGCGGCACTGACCCAAAACTCATCGGTACCTTTCCCGCCTTCCCCATCGGCCCAAGCTTCCTGCACCCGGCTGGCCACCGCCGGTGCGGGATCGATCACTGAAATCTCCCCGCCCACCAGCTCACCAATGGGCTCCGCCAGGAAGGAGTAGTGGGTGCAGCCCAAAAGCAGCGCCTCAATCCCCTGGGTCAACAGGGGATCTAAGTACCGCAGAAGGGCAGCCCGCACCTTGGGGCCGGCGATTTCACCCGCTTCCACCAGGGGCACGAGCTCAGGGGCGCTCTGCATCAGGACTTCAGCGCCAGGCAGGGCCTCCTCCAGGGTCCGGGCGTACACGCCGCTGCGCACAGTGGCCTCGGTGGCCAGCACCCCAATCCGCCTTTTGCCAGCTGCAGCCGCTGCTTGGGAGACTCCTTCCAACATGCCCACAACAGGAAGCTGCACCAGGTGTTTGAGCCTGGGCAGCACAACCGAACTGGTGGTATTGCAGGCCACCACAATAGTCCGGCAGCCCCTGCTCTGCAGAAACGCAAGGCTGCCGTTAAAATACTCCAGGAGCTGGTCGGGGCTCTTATCGCCATAGGGGAGGTGCGCGGTGTCACCGAAATACACGAAGGGCGCACGGATCCTGCTGCACAGCTCCCGCCAAACCGAGAGCCCACCCAAGCCCGAATCATAAATACCGATGGTCAAAGCCTATTCCTCCAACTGGTACACGTTACAACACGCTGGCTCCCAAGGCGGAATAATCCGGCCGCAGGGCCCTCCGCAAATTGAGGTGGCCGGCCAGCGTATCGATGACCTGGTTTTCCACGAGAATCTGTACCTGCTCCACACCGGCCAGGACGGCCAGGCTGTTGACAATGCTGTAGACAGTCAAAATCTCGCCGGTGCTGCCGCCGGGGTGGTTGGTGACTAAGTGATGGCTGAAGCTCACATACAGGGTTCCGCCAGCCTGGCTGTACCCTAAGACAGCTGTTTCCGCGGGAAGCGCGCCTACCAAATGCTGGAGCGAAGGGCCCGCCAGAAGACGGGCCAGCACGCTGTCAATGGTGGGGCTGCCCTGCTGAAACTCCGGCGCCAGCAGGCCGTTTTCCCGGGAAGCAAAGTAGACAGGGTAGAAAGGCTCGGCAGGATCAAGCGCAGCAGGCACAACCTCCCCATCGGAAGCCGGCCAGCCGATGAGGACGCGAACCGCCAGGACCGCCAGGACAGCCGAGAGCAGTCCTGCCAAGATGCGCTCCTTCTTCATTATGCTCGCCCCCTACCTCTTATTCTCCAGGTAAAAGCGGACAATACCGTTGAAAATGCCTTGGGCGGCAGCCTGTTGAAAGCCAGGCGCCCTAAGGAGCACTTCCTCATCGGGGTGATCCAAAAAGCCCACTTCCACTAGAATGGAAGGTATATCCGACCCGTTAAACACCGCCAGGTCTTCCCGACCCCAGATACGGCGGTCGATGAGGGTAATGGCCTTCACCAGCTCCTCCTGGACGATGCGGGCAAACAGTTCAGAGACGGGATCGCCGGCGCGGTACAGGGTCTCGGTACCCCGAGCCCGCCCCCGTTCGATGTTGGAATTGGCATGAACAGACACGAACAGATCCGCCCGGGCCTCCACCGCGACCTCGGGGCGTTTGAAGATAGAGACGTAGATATCACTGTCCCTGGTGTAGACCACCTTGGCCCCGGCTTCACTGAGCAGTTCGCCAAGGTAGAGGCTGATGGCCAGGTTCACATCTTTCTCAAAGGTGCCGCGGTAGCCGATTGTCCCCGGATCTGATCCGCCATGTCCGGGGTCAACCGCGATGACCAGACCGGAGAGTACTCCTTCCTGCACTGGCAGGACCTCCGTGCCGGGTACTTCAGCCGCGGGAACCTGCTGGGCCCGCAGGTAGGCGGCGGCCTCCGCCGCGGTCCCGGGGAAGAGGGGCAGTACATATCCGCGGGGCCGTTCCTCCACAGGCAGGGGCGCCACCGGCTCAGTCAGCTCCAGGACGATTCTCGTAACAGAAGGCGAATGCTGCCCTGCCCGCCAGCGGGCAATTGGGCCCAAATTGACCGGCACGTCGAAGGATCTGCTGACCAAAGTGGTATCTTGAAAATCCAGCACCAGGCGGAGGGGGTTTTCCAGGTAGGTTGCCTGAACTTCCGGGGCACTGGAAATCTCGAAACTGAGCCATAAGCTGCCATCCTCTTCCTCCAAAGTCAGGGCGGAGAGCTGGTAGTTGAACTCGATGGTCAGCCCGCCTTCGGCAGCCGGCAGGACCCGGTAGCCCGTGGGGGCCCTCAGGTCGCAGACAACCCGCAGGGTCTGGTCATCAAAGCGGCTGGCCCGCACAGCACTGACCACGGAGCTGTCCACTTCCAGCATGGGCGGGGGATCGCCCTGGACCCCGTAAAGATCGATCACCAACCGGGCCGGATGTTCCAGCAGGATGGTCTGGTAGCCGGTGTAGGACTCCAGATCCAGGAAGATGCTGGCTCTGGGCCCGCCCAGGAAAACGATCTCCCTCAGCCCCCGCTCCTCGCTGGGCTCGTAGAGCACGATGGTCGTTTCCTCCTGCTCCGGCTCCCTCTCGTCAGAATCCCCATGGGAGACGGCAGCAGCGCTCCCCTCTTCTTCCTGGGTAAACAGAGAGCTCAGGCCGGTAAAGCGGGGACTCTTGCGCGCCAAGCGGAATCCCCCCAGTTCCTGGACGAAGGTCAAGCTCAAATGGCGCCGATCCGCCATGAAACGCAGGGGAACGATGATCTCTCCTTGGAGCAGCTGGGGAGCGACCTCCAACGTGTACTCCCTGCCGTCCACCAGCGCCAGCTCCACACCGAGCTCCATATGTACAGTCATGTCCTCAAAGACGATCTCTATGCGGGGTTCATCCACCTGGATCTGGGCCCCCAGGTGCTCGGCAAAGACCCAGAGGGGGATCATGTAATTGCCGTTGATCATGACTAGATCGCTCTTCAGCTGCACTTCTTCATCTTCTACGAACAGTTTCAGCGCGGCTTGGGATAAGCGCGGGCAGAATAGTATAATGGCGATAAGAAAAAAAGCTATAAGTCCGGCCCGTTTCATCATCCTACCTCCAGCAGATAATATTACCATCATTTCGCCCTGGAACCCCTTAATCCTGCCCAGAGAGGGGCTTCCCCTTAATCTAATTCGGACGCCTGTGCCCTTTCCCGACCGAGCGACCTAACCGCAACAGAAAAGAACACCGCTTCCGCGGTGTCCCGCTCCTGTCCGCGCTGGGCAGATTCGCCCTCTGCCACTCTCACCGGGGGCTAATACCTAGTACCGCAATGGGCACATTGGAACACTTCCACGCCTTCTGACTCGCTCAACTCGATGCCTTGCTCCTTACTCATCATAAGAATGTTGTGTTGCAGTTGTTGCAGCGCCAAAGTTCCAAACCGTGCCCTTCCCCGACCAAGGTTGCTGATGCCGAACCGCATTCCGGACACTTCTTCATCGTCTGACCAGAGCCGCCTGTCACGACGTCCAATTCCACCTCGGTCAGTTCCCCAGCCAGAAAGCGCAAAAGGGATAGCACTTCTGCGGCTTCTGCTTCGCTCAACTCGATGCCGTGCTCCCCAGCCAGTTCCAAGAGCTCCTCGGCACTGGAGCACCGCAGGGCTTTCTTGAGCACTTGGTCCCCATCGCCTTTAAGCCGAGCCAACACTTCCTGCAGAACCATGCTATCTGCCTCCTGACGGGTTCTCGATTCCCAGTGGAGCACTCCCTGCCCCGAACTCACCTTATCCCGAATACTCTACCGCAGTCGTTACACCGGTACTCTTTGATCCCGTACCTATCCCGCAGGTAGGTTACTGAGGTGGAACCGCACAGCAAACACGTGACCAACCCACTGCCACCTGCCACCGCATCCAGTTCCAGCTCCGTCAGTTCCTCAGGGCGGTGCTGTAAGAAAGCCAGGAGTTCCACGGCTTCTGATTCCCCCAAGTCGATGCCGTGCTCTCCAGCCAGTTCCATGAGCTCATCGGCACTGGAGCACCGCAGGGCTTTCTTGAGCAACTCGTCCCCATCGCCCCTTAACCGAGCCAGCACTGCCTGCAGATCCATGCTATCTGCCTCCTTAACAATTCGGCGCAACACTTTTTGTTGGACAATACGCCGTCGTCCAACGGTTCCCTTCCCATTTTATGGATACTTCCGGTAACCTCTTAGGGGGTTCTTTTCTCCGCCTTTCGGTCCTTTCTTCGCCGCAACAACTCTGGTATAATAACCGCAGGAGGATCAGGCTATGGCCCAAATCAAGGTAGTTACAGAAAACCGCAAGGCCCGCCACGACTATTTCATCGAAGAAACCATGGAGGCCGGCATCGTGCTGCAGGGAACGGAAGTTAAGTCCATCCGCCTGGGCAGGGTCAATCTCAAGGACAGCTACGCCCGGGTGGAAAACGGCGAGGTATTCCTCTACGGGATGCATATCAGCCCCTATGAGCAGGGCAACCGCTTCAACCACGATCCCCTGCGGCCCAGGAAGCTGCTCCTGCACAAGCGGGAGATCCGCCGCCTGTTGGGAAAGACCCGGGAAGAAGGTTATACGCTAGTTCCCACCCGCCTCTACTTCAACAGGGGCAAGTGCAAGGTAGAGCTGGCCCTGGCCAAGGGCAAACGCAAATACGACAAGCGGGAATCCTACGCCAAGCGAGATGCGGAGCGCCGGGCCCGGCAGGCCCTGCGCCGGGACGTCTGATGGGCCGCCGTCCCTTCATTGATACGCTGAGCAGCCTCCGGCCAGCCCGCCCCAACCTTGACAGCCCAGCCCCGCTCTGCTATGCTAAAGGTACCATGGGGGTGAATTAGGTTCGACGTGGGCAGGAAGAGCATCAGAAGCGAGCCGAGGTCCCCGCTACCTCGTTAATAAAGTGGGAAAACAATAACTGCAAACAATCGTTACGCTTTAGCTGCTTAGTTCAGCTAACGCCGCTTGTTCCTTCCGTCTGTAAGCAACAAGACCGGCGTCACAATACAGACTACCTCTTCGGCACTGCCCGGGGCTGAAGGGGGAAACCTACGGGCTGGTTCAGCCTCACGGCCCGCTGCAAGGCTGGAGGATGAACGAGACTAAGAATTGCAGCTGCGCTCGGAGATGCTGATGTGATTTCGCTCGCGGACAGCGGTGCAACTCCGCTCACCTCCACCAAACTTCCTGAAGACTTATGTCTGCCCTTGGCAGGCGTTTTTTTCTGCCCAAAAACAAAAAACCTTTGCCCACAGGCAAAGGCATTTAGCACAGATCTGAGGTTAAAACCAGATAGTCAGGACCACAGAGAGGACCATGAAACCCACGGCTAGATAGGTGGTAGCGGTCTCCAGCATCTGATCCAAGCCCTTACTACGCTTGCCGAAGAACATACGGCTGCCGCCACCAATGGAACCCAGCCCTTCACCCTTGCTCTCCTGCAGAACAACTGCCACGATGAGGGCGATGCAGATCAAGAACTGGATCACCATCAAGAACGTTCCCACAGTTAGCTGACACCTCCCTGCTCCTTGCTGGCACTACAAAGCTATTCTACCACACTGTCTATCCGCGGGCAAGATCTTTCAAGAAGGACGCTAGCGTGGCAGAAATGCAACTCTAAATCTGTCTCTTATACACATCTCCGAGCCCCACGAGACTAAGGCGGA
>DGEY01000018.1:0-19167 GCA_002391385.1 Firmicutes bacterium UBA3914
CTAAGGCTATCCAACGCAGTGTTTGAGTTCTGATGAGAACGACATGATATCTTGGCTCGTCACAGGGGCGGGAACGGACATTCGATCATACAGTGCCTTGACACTATCGCCCCAGAATCGAAAATTGTAGGATAAGGAATTGTTTGGTATAATACCCTAAGGAGGTGTGGAACATGTCAGAAAACGAACGCCGCACTGAATTGGGCGATCTGAAGATTGCCAACGAAGTAGTGGGGATCATTGCCGGGTTGGCTGCCACTGAAGTACCGGGCGTCGCCGGTATGAGTGGCGGGATTGCCGGAGGAATCGCGGAAATGCTGGGGCACCGCAATCTGTCCAAGGGCGTCAAGGTGGATGTTGGGGCCCACGAATGCGTGGTCGACCTCTTTGTGATCATCGAGTATGGTTACAGCATTCCCGAAGTCGCCCGGCAGATCCAGGAGAACGTGAAGCGCGCCATCGAGGTTATGACCGGCCTTGATGTGATGGAAGTTAATCTGCACGTTTTGGGTGTCCAGTTTCCTCAAGAGAAGAAGGAAGACAAGGGAGAAAAGGTAGAAGAAGAGCAGGTGCCCGCCTCTAGGGGGAAGTAAGATGACTCTTTTGGACCGAGTGTTTCTTGGGATCAGTGCACTGGTGTTGGTCATTTTTGCGGGTTTGACCGCGGCCACCTTGTTTGGCAGCGACGTGCTGGTGGCTTGGCTGAACTCGCCCAGCTTCGGTTTTGACGGTTCCCTGGTAGCCCTCATTCTGGTGCTTTTAGCTGCCTATCTGGTGGTTTTGATCGGCAGGATGGATACCAGTAAGTATATCGTTTACCAGCGGGAACTAGGTACCGTGCGCATCAGCGCCGACAGCGTGGAGAGCCTCATTGTGGAGGCGGCCAGTCAGATACCCGGCGTGCAGCAGGTACGGGCTTCCTTTACAGATGTGGTGGAACCGAAGGTAACTTTGAAAATCACCGCTTATCCCGATCACAATCTGGGGGAGCTTTCTGAAGAGATTCAGGAAAGCGTAAAGGAATATGTGGAAAAAACGGTGGGAGTAGTCATCCAGGAGATTGACATATCAGTGGTGGGAATTTCCAAGAAAACCGACACCGAACTCCATGGGATAGCGTAGAAAGGTGTGTGCGCAATGAAGGAAAGGCTTGTGGCCATACTGAGTGCCCACATGGGGAAGATTTTCGGTGCGGTGCTCGGTCTCATACTTGGTTGGATTATCATCGCCTACGGGATTCTGAAGGGCTTGTTCGTGGTGCTCTGTGTTGCCGCCGGGCTGTATCTCGGAGCGCTGCTGGATTCCCCCAGGGGGTCGGACAGTTTCTTGGGTCGGTTTTTGAGGTGATCGCGTTTGAGTAGAAGGCTGGCACGCCAAGTTGCATTTCAGACCCTGTTCCAGATTGACTTGGCCAACAGTGACGTGGAAACCGCGCTGGAACAGCGGTTGGACGATGCTGCACTAGATGTGGACAACCAGGAATATGTGAAAGAGGTCGTGCGGGGAGTAATGCAGAAGCTGCCCGCCCTTGATGCCCAGATCTCCGCGGTCTCCAAGGGTTGGCAGGTACACCGGCTTGGTTTTGTGGATCGCAACATTCTGCGGCTGGCGATCTACGAGATCGTTTTTATGGATGAAATCCCGGTGCGGGTGGCGGTGAACGAAGCCGTAGAGCTGGCCAAGGAATTCGGCGATGAGGAATCACCCAAGTTCATCAACGGGCTCCTTGGCACCGTGGTCCGGGATGGGGGCTTTGCATGAGGGTTTTTCTCGGCATTGACACCAGCAACTACACAACATCCATGTGTCTGCTGGGCGAGGACGGGGAGATCATCGCCGATGAACGCCTGCCGCTGCAAGTAGCTTCTGGTTCGCGGGGACTGCGCCAATCAGAAGCTTTATTTCAACACGTGAAGAATCTGCCGGAGCTCACCTCAGCCCTGCGGCCGGCTTTGGCTGGCCATACCCTGGCGGCTCTGGGCGTTTCTGTGCAGCCCCGACCGCAGGACGATTCCTACATGCCCGTGTTTTTGCCAGGCCGGGGCTTGGCCCGGAGCCTGGCGGATTTTTTCCACGTGCCTTGCCACGAGCTTTCCCATCAGGAAACACACATCTGGAGCGGGATTGCCGCAGCTCCAGGTCCCCAGGCCCGTGAGTTTCTCGCCATTCACCTGTCCGGTGGAACAACCGAGCTTATGCATGTGGTGAGGAACAGTGAGACCTACCGCCTGGGCATAGACCTCTGGGGCGGAACGCTGGATCTGCATGCGGGTCAGGTTGTGGACCGCTTGGGGGTACGGCTGGGTCTGGATTTTCCTGCTGGGCCTGCCTTGGAGGCGCTGGCGGACGAGACCACGGAGACGGTACCTGTACCCACCTTTCACCGGCAGGGGGTGGTGAGTTTCTCCGGTCCCCTCACCGCCCTGGAGAGGATGGTGGGCCAGGTGGAGCCCGCGATCTTGGCGCGCTCCTGCCTGCTTGGCATCGCCAGGACGCTGGTGAAATGGATCCGCTGGGCGGAGGAGAGAACAGACTGCCGCGAGCTCTTGCTGGTGGGCGGGGTAGCGGCCAATCTGCTGATCCGGGGGGAGCTTCAGCGGAGATTGCCTAACTGGTGCTTGTACTTCGCGCCGCCCCGCTACAGCGTGGACAATGCCTTGGGAGCCGCCTATTTCAGTGCCCTGCGGGAAGGGGCGCTCTATCTGCCTTAACCACAAAGCAAAGGGGGATGCCGGTGCAGCCCATCACCGTCAGTGAACTAACCAGGATGATCAGCTCGGCCCTGGCCGATCCTGTTTTCCAGAACCTGGCTGTTATCGGTGAGGTTTCCAACTTCGTCCACCATTCCTCGGGGCACATGTACTTCTCTTTGAAGGACGCCCACAGCCGGATCAAAGCGGTGATGTTCCGCAGCCGCAACCGGCTGCTCAAGTTCCTGCCCAAAAACGGCGACACCGTGATCGCAGTGGGCTCGGTGGGGGTCTATGAACCCAATGGGGAGTACCAGCTCTATGTGGAGGTGCTGTTTCCCCAAGGAATCGGCGAGCTGCACCTGGCCTTTGAACAGCTCAAGGCCAAGCTGGAAGCGGAGGGGCTTTTCGACCCGGCCCGCAAAAAGCCCCTGCCTCTGCTGCCCAGGCGAGTGGGGGTGATCACTTCACCCTCTGGGGCGGCGCTCCGGGATATCCTGCACGTGCTCACCAGGCGTCATCCCGGCGTGAATGTGCTGGTCTTTCCCGCTTTAGTTCAGGGTGAAGAAGCGCCGGCCAGTCTGCGCCACGCCCTGGAGCTGGCCCAAGGTACAGACTGCGATGTGCTGATTATCGGCCGGGGAGGGGGATCCTTCGAGGAGCTGTCCGCTTTCAACGACGAGCAGCTGGCCCGGGCCATAGCCCAATCCGCCATCCCCGTGGTTTCTGCGGTGGGGCACGAAACCGACTTCACCATCGCCGACTTCGTGGCCGATCTCCGGGCCCCCACCCCGTCTGCCGCCGCGGAGCTGGTGGTGCCCCTCCAGAGCGAACTGAGGGCTGCGGTGGGGTCGTATGGGGTCCGCTTGGCGGCTGCCCTGCGGCGGAAGATCGGCGCGGAACGCAGATTCCTGGCTCAGCTGACCAAGAGTGCCGCCCTGAAGCGGCCCGACTTTATGGTGAATCAACTGCGCCAGAGAGTGGATGACCTGGTGACCAGCCTGGGTCTGCACACCACCCACAATCTGGCTTTACGCCGCAGCCGGCTGGGCACCTTTGCGGGGAAGCTGGAGACGCTCAGCCCCCTCAAGACCCTGGCCCGGGGCTATGCCATCTGCTCAGATGAAGAGGGGCGTGTGCTGCGCAGTGCAGAGCAGGTAAGCAGCGGGGATGCGGTGAACGTAACCCTCTATCAAGGGCGCTTAGTGTGCAGAGTAGAAGGGAGAGTTCTCCATGACGGAGCCTAATGCCCAGGAGCTAAAATTTGAGGAGGCCCTGGCCCGACTGGAAGAGATCGTCCGCCTGCTGGAACAGGGCGAGTCCACATTGGATGAGTCCTTGACCCTGTTCGAAGAAGGGGTCAAGTTGGCCCGCTTCTGCAGCAATAAGCTGGATGAGGCGGAAGGTAAAATCGAGATCATGATTAAGGAAGGACAAATCCAACCCCTGGAGGTGGCAGAAGAGTGACGATCCTCTCCCGGGAGTGGTCCAGCTGGATCCAAGATGTCGAGGCAAGTTTAGATAAGGCGCTGCCCCCGGCGGACACCTTCCCCCAAGTTCTGCATGAAGCCATGCGCTATTCCACCCTGGGGGGCGGAAAACGCCTCCGGGCCGTTTTGGCCATGGGGGCCTGCGCCGCGGTGGGCGGGGACCCTGCCCAGGCTGCGGGTCTAGCCGCCGCGGTGGAGATGATCCATGCCTATTCCCTGATCCATGACGATCTGCCCTGTATGGACGATGATGATTTCCGGCGGGGTAAGCCCGCCAACCACATCGTCTACGGGGAAGCCATGGCCGTCTTGGCCGGGGATGCCCTGCTGACGGAAGCCTTTGCTGAACTGGCCCGGCTGCCGGAAAAATACGGGGTGTCTCCGGAAACAGCGGTGCGCATCGTGGGTGAGCTGGCCCTGGGCGCAGGATCCCGGGGGATGGTGGGGGGACAGGCTGTGGACCTGCTGAGCACAGAGCAGACCCCCGATGAAGAGACCCTCCGCTACATCCACACCCACAAGACCGGGGCGCTGTTCAAGGCCGCGCTGCGCAGCGGGGCACTTCTGGGCGGAGCCAGCGAGGAGGAGCTCGCGGCCATCACCCGCTACGGCGAATGGTTTGGCTTAGCTTTCCAGATCACCGATGATATCCTGGATGAAGTGGGTGATGCCCAGAGCTTGGGGAAACCGGTGGGCAGCGATCGGTCCCTGGGTAAGCAGACTTACCCCCGCCTCTACGGGCTGGAACGATCCCGGGCTTTGGCCGCGGAGTGCGTGGAGCACTGCCTGGAGGCCCTGAAAGACTTTCCTGAGCGGGCTGGGCTCCTGCGGGAGTTGGCCTCCTTTATTCTCCAGCGCACCCATTAGTCCGTGGGCCATTTGCTTGCCCCGCATGAAGAGAGTATGCTATAATGAGATTACCCTGGAGGTGAATGGCGCAGTATTCTAGTCGCCTGCCTTGTTTTTGAACACGGGCCTAAAAATCCGTTGCTGGCACATCGATGAAGTCCTTGGTGGCGGCTTCTGACGCCCCGTTGGGGGCTGCTGCTGAGGGTTAAGGTGGGAGGGCGATCTGCAAGGGCATGCAGGCGTTGACCCTCCCTCCACGGAGACCCATTCTCGTGGAAACAGGGAAACCGCGTTTCTACGGCTTGGGACTGAACCTGCACGCGATACGCATTTGCAGCTTAGTTGTACTTAAGTGTTGGGTGCAGCGTAGCCTGTCTTGAGTGGTGATCGGGGGATAGGGTTTGCGGGCTGTGCTCCCCTGGCCAGGGAGCTCGGTCTTTCGCCGGGAGGCGAAGTACCCTTGAAACCATCACTGCAAAAGAGACTAGAAAACAAGGATGGCGTCGAGGAAAACTCCTAGACTGTTTCTCAGTGAGAAGGTGAGCTGGGGATTACGGTGTGGTCTAAGTGGTAATCCAGCCTCGCGTTGGTGACAAGCGAAAAGATCGGAAAGGGGAAACCGCCAGTTACGGTGACGGACTGGAAGATCTTTGGGAAAACCTGCTGGACCTAAGCCACAATCTTTACTCAGTTCACTGCCATTCACCTCAGTATACATAAGAAAGAGGTTTTCACGGAGTAATGGGCCGATGGAAGGCTGTACTTACGTTAACCTTAACGACATTTGTGGTCTCCATAGTATTTAACCTGGGTAGTAACAGTGTTCTAGCGATTATGCCGGTGACGGCGAGCTTGGTGTTACTACTTTTTATTATTCTTATAGGTGTAGTTTTTGACATTTTGGGCGTTGCCGCCACCGCGGGCGAGGAGGCGCCCTTTCATGCCATGGCTTCCAACCGGGTACGAGGCGCCAGGCATGCCATCCTGCTGGTGCGCCACGCGGACGGCGTTTCCACCTTCTGCAATGATCTGGTGGGTGATGTGGTGGGTACCCTCAGCGGAGCTCTGGGTGTGGCCATCCTGCTGCAGCTGCGGGGCGCGTCGCCGCGGCTCCAGGAAACGGTGGCCAATACACTGATGGTGGCCTTGATCGCCGCGGTGACGGTGGGTGGTAAGGCCCTGGGCAAGGGAGTGGCCATCTCCAAATCCACCACCATCCTCTTGGTGGCGGGACGCATACTCTATTCCTTGGAGAAGATCGGGGTGAGGCTGCCTGGCCTCACGGTGAAAAGCAAAAAGAGGTAACAAGATGGGCGAAGGACTTTTGGCACGCATCAATTCTCCGGAAGATCTTAAGCAGCTGGATCTGCGCAGCTTAGAGCAGCTGGCCGGAGAAATCCGGCAGATCATTGTCTCCACGGTGGAGAAAAACGGCGGGCATCTCGGTGCCAATTTGGGCGTGGTGGAGCTTACCTTGGCTCTGCACTCGGTCCTCTCCGCGCCGCGGGACAAAATCATCTGGGATGTGGGGCACCAGTGCTACACCCACAAACTGCTAACCGGCCGCCAGGACCGGTTTCACACTTTACGCCAGTGGGGCGGGCTCTCGGGCTTTCCCCTTCCCAGCGAGAGTGCATACGACCATTTCGGGGTAGGACACAGTTCTACCTCCATTTCCGCGGCTGCAGGTATGGTCATTGCCCGGGACCTGAGGGGCGAGGACTACCAGGTGGTGGCGGTGATCGGGGACGGAGCCCTCACAGGGGGCATGGCCTTTGAGGCGCTGAACCACATCGGCTCCTTGGGCCGGGACATTATCGTGATCCTCAATGATAACGAGATGTCCATCACCAACAACGTGGGGGCCCTCAGCGATTATCTGGGCCGCATCCGTTCCCACAGTGGGCTCTACCAGGCCCGGGAGGGGTTGGCAGCTTTCCTGCGCAGCGTTCCCCTGGTGGGTCAGCCCCTGGCCAGGCTGGCCCATAGGGTGAAAGTCACTCTGAAACACATGCTCCCTGGCCAGCTCTTTGAAGAACTGGGCTTTGCCTACCTGGGTCCCTTCGACGGACACAACATCGCCGAGCTGCAGCGGGCCATCAGGGCCGGCATGCAGCGGCGGGGGCCCGTGCTCATCCATGTCCATACCCAAAAGGGGAGGGGGCATGCTCTGGCCGAAGAAAATCCCCACCGCTATCATGGTGTCGGCCCCAGCCGGAGCGGGGACCAAGATAACGGTCCCACCTTCAGCGAGGTGTTCGGCCGGACCCTGGTGCAGCTGGCGGAAAAGGATCCCAGGATTGTGGCCATCACCGCGGCCATGCGGGACGGTACCGGGCTGGGACCCTTTGCCCAAGTCTTTCCCGCCCGCTTTTTCGATGTGGGTATTGCCGAGCAGCATGCCCTCGGTTTGGCCGCGGGTATGGCCAAGGAAGGCCTCCGCCCTGTGGTGGCCATTTACTCCACTTTCCTGCAGCGGGGTTACGATCAGGTGATCCACGATCTGGCCCTGCAGGGGCTGCCGGTGGTGCTGGCGGTGGACCGCGCCGGTGCGGTGGGGGAAGATGGCGCAACCCATCAGGGTGTTTTCGACATCAGCTTTCTGCGTCCCGTACCGGGTCTGACCCTGCTGGCCCCCAGGGATGGCGGCGAGCTCGCGGCCATGCTGGCCTGGGCCCTCACGCAGGAGGGGCCGGTGGCCATACGCTACCCGCGGGGCAGTGCCGGAAACCTGGCCGCGCGGGGGCCCTTCGCCCCGCGAGAGCCCATTCCCGCCGTGGAAGTAAAACCCGGCCGTGATGGGGTGGTTTTCACCTTCGGACCCATGGTGGATGTGGCCCTGGAGGCCGCCGAAAGCTTGGAGCCAAAGCTGAGTTTTTCTGTCGTGAATATGCGCACCCTCAAGCCGCTGGACCAGGCCGTGGTCCGCAGCGCGGTGGAGGGGAAGAAATACGTGTTCACCCTGGAAGATCACGTCTTGGCTGGAGGGTTTGGCAGCGGCGTTCTCGAAGTACTTATGGACATGGGCGCAGGCAAACCCCCATGCAGGGTGGAGCGCCTGGGCTACCCCGATGGCTTCATTCCCCATGGTTCCATCCAGCGCATTCACCAGGAGTACGGCTTGACCGCACCGCAGGTTGCCGAGGCCCTGCGTAGAGCGGTTTCCCGGCGTAAATTGCGGGTGGCCATAAGTGGGGATGCCAAGTGATCCGACTGGATCAGCTGTTGGTCAGGCGGGGGCTGGCGCCCTCACGGCAGCGGGCCAAGGAGTTGATTGCCGAGGGCCAGGTTCTGGTGAACGGCGTTAAGGCTGTCAAGCCCAGTTACCAGGCTCCCGCAGATGCGGTGCTGGAAATCTTAGGAGAACCCTTACCCTATCCCAGCAGGGCTGGGCTGAAGCTGGAACGGGCCCTGGAGGTCTTCGCCGTGGAGGTGACCGGCAGAACCGCCCTGGATGTGGGGGCTTCCACCGGCGGTTTCACCAGCTGCCTGCTGCGGGCCGGGGCCAGGAAGGTCTATGGGGTAGATGTGGGGCAGGATCAGCTGGTGCCTGAGCTGCGCAGCGATCCCCGGGTTGTGGTGATGGAAAAGACCAACATCCGGGACCTCACCCCCGAGCAGCTGCCGGAGCTGGCTGATTTAGCCACGATAGATGTTTCCTTTATTTCGCTCACCAAGGTCTTCCCCCACGTGCGGGCCCTTCTTAAGCCGGGTGCCGATGTGATCGCCTTAATCAAGCCCCAGTTCGAAACGGGTGGCGTGGGCTTGAGCAAGCACGGGGTGATCCAGGACCCCAGGATCCACTTGACCTATCTGCCTCCGCTGGTCAATGAACTGCAGGGCCAGGATCTGGGGCTCTTGGGCTTTGAGCCCTCGCCCATCAGCGGTCTGAAGGGCAATTTGGAATTTTTGGCCCATTTTCGCCTGGGGGCCGCGGTGCGCGACGCCTCCCACGTGGTTGCCGAGGCTATCCGCGCCGGGTGGGACCGCCAGTCAGGGAAAGGATGAACGTCGATGAGGATAGGAATCGTACCCCATACGGGAAAAGAGACAGCCATGGATCTCAGCCGCGAACTGGCACACATCCTTGACCAGCGGGGTGTGGAACACCGGGTGATCTTGGCGCCCAGCCGGGATAACCTGGCCCATGTAGACCTGGTGATCGTCTTGGGCGGTGATGGAACGCTGCTCAACACGGCGCGCCTGGCCAGCCACGTCCAGGTGCCCGTTTTTGGGGTGAATGTGGGCCATTTGGGCTTTTTGACCGAAGTGGAAACCGATGGACTCTTCCCCGCCCTGGACAGGCTCTTGGCCGGGGAGTTCACCATCGAGAAGCGCATGCTGATCAGCGCCAGCATTGAGCGGGAAGGCCGGGAGATCGCCAGCCATGTGGCCCTCAATGATTTTGTGGTGACCCGGGGCACCTTTGCCCGCATTATCGAGTTCAGTATTTTCGCCGACGGACAGCCAGTTGCTGATTATGTAGGTGACGGAGTTATTGTGGCTACGCCCACAGGCTCCACCGCCTATTCCCTGGCAGCTGGAGGGCCCATCATCGAACCCCTGCTGGAATCCATCTGCATCACTCCCATCTGCGCCCATTCTTTGGCTGCCCGCTCCGTGGTGATCAGGCCCGAGGTGGAGGTGCAGATCCGCCTCAACCGGGCCAGTGAGTCGGTGATGCTGACCATCGACGGACACGATGGCTTTCCCCTCTTGACTGGAGATCGGGTGACCATCCGGCGGGCAGGGCAGTGGGCTTTATTCGCCCGGCTGGGTGATCGGGGCTTTTTTCAAGTACTGCATTCTCGCCTGAGAATGCCGCAGATGGGAGGTGGGATCCGTGAAGCATAAGCGCCAGAGCAAGCTCTTGGAACTGGTGCGCCAGCACAATGTGGAGACCCAGGAAGCCCTCATGGAGCTTCTCCAGGCCCACGGGTTCCGGGTAACCCAGGCCACCATCTCCAGGGATATCAAAGAGCTGCGCTTGGTTAAGGTTCCCAACGGTCAGGGCGGCTACAAGTATTCCCTGCCCTCCACCGTGACCATGGGGGATCTTTTGGGGCGCGCCCGCCGCATTTTCCGGGACTATGTGCGCAGTGTGGACTTCAGCGGCCCTTTCATTCTGATCAAGACCTACCCCGGCGGGGCCCATGCGGTGGCGGCCATCATAGATGAACTGGAGTGGCCGGAAATGCTTGGGAGCATAGCCGGTGATGACAGCATCCTGATTCTCACCCACGATCCTCAAAATAAGCCCAGCCAACCGGAAGGTCCCGCAGGTCTTGTCTTCAGCCGCATCCAAGAGCTCATGGAGAGGTGAGTGCATGCTCAAAGAGCTGCAGATTCGCGACTTTGCCCTAATCGAGGACTTGGAATTATCATTCTATTCTGGCTTCAGTGTGCTCAGCGGAGAAACGGGTGCCGGGAAATCCATCATCATCGATGCTCTGAGCCTGCTCACGGGGGCTAGGGCCTCCACCGAGGTGATCCGCACTGGAGCCGGGCGCGCCCTCATCTCCGGCGCCTTTACCCCCAGCCCAGCCGCGGCTGCCCTTTTGGAAACATGGGGCATGCTGGAGGGGGAGGAGCTGATCATCACCAGGGAGATCAGCACAAGCGGCCGCAGCAGGTGCTGGATTAACGGCCATCTGGCCACCGTGGGCCAGCTGGCCTCCTTAGGGGCCCAGTTGGTCGATATTGTGGGACAGCACGACAGCCAAAGCCTCTTAAGGCCGGAGAACCATGTGCAGCTGCTGGACGGCTATGGGGGCCCGGACCAATTGAGTCTTCTGGCCAGAAGCGATGAATTGGCCAAAAAGTGGCTGGCCCTCCAGGCGGAAAAGCGGCGCCTGGAGAGCGATGAGCGGGAGAGGAACCGGCGGATGGATCTGCTAGCCTACCAGATCGAAGAGATCACCGCCGCGCAGCTGCAGCCCGGAGAAGATGGACAGCTGGAACAGGAGCGCTCCCGGCTGGCCAACTTGGACCGCATCCGCCAGGCTGTGGAGCTGGCGGTGGGCCTCTTGGGGGAAGGCTTGGGAGATGGCGAGCCCCTGCTGCACCTGCTCTCTTCCATCGAGGGGGAACTCGGCCGGGCCGCGAGGCTTGATCTGCAGCTGGAACCGCTGGCCCAGCGCTACGGAGAACTGGTCATCAACCTACAGGAGCTCCACCGGGAACTGCGGGGCTATTTGGAGGGCCTGCCCGCGGACCCGGGACGGCTCAACGCCATCGAGGAGCGGCTGGCGCTTTTGGACGGATTGAAGAGGAAATATGGAAGTACGGTGGAGGAAATCCTCAGCTACGGGCAGCGGGCCGCAGACGAACTGGCCGTGCTCCAGACGGCAGGTGTTAGGGCCGCGGGTCTGGATGAGGAATGCCGGCGCTTGGAGGAGCACTGGCTGCACTGCGCGGAGCAGCTGACGCAGCGCCGCCGGGAGCTGGCCCAGGAGCTGGAGCGGCGGGTCAAGGAGGAGCTGAGGGATCTGGCCATGGAAGGCACCCGCTTTGCGGTGCACTTTGTGCCTAGGGAAGGCCGCAGCCCCGCCCTGGGGGGCCGGGAAAGGGTTGAGTTCCTGCTTGCCGCCAACGTGGGCGAAGAGCTCAAGCCCTTGGCCAAAGTGGCCTCCGGGGGTGAACTAGCCCGGGTGCTCTTGGCCCTGAAGACCGTGCTGGCCCAGGCGGAGGAGATTCCCACCATCGTCTTCGATGAAGTGGATGCGGGCTTAGGCGGACGCACCGCGGTTAAGCTGGGCGAGAAGCTCAGGAGCCTGGGTGAGCTGCGCCAGGTGCTCTGCGTAACTCACCTGCCTGTGGTGGCCAGTTTTGGCACGCATCACTATTCGGTGCAGAAATCCACCCGCCAAAGCCGGACTATCGTGCAGGCTTCGCTTCTGGGGCCTGAAGAGCGGGTTGTGGAACTCACCCGCATGTTGGGCGGCAGCGCCGATGAGCAGGTCACCAGCGAACATGCCCGGGAGCTTCTGCGCAGAACTTCCGGGGAGCTTGGCAGCTAGTTCCTTCTATATAGCCCTCGCGGGCCGGGCAACCTACACCCATGAACTGCATGTAGGGGGTAGGTGGCTTTGTGAGGAAAGTTTTACTCAGAGTAGTTGTGACTTTGGTTTTGGCCTGCGTGCTCTTGCTCTCCACAGTTCCCTACTGGGTCTCGGCAGTGGGTATACCCCGGCAGCTCAGGGTTTTCCCTGGCATGGAGCTGCCTGTGGACCTCAAACCTCCCTTTCGCATCCAAGATCAAGATGGCCGGGAAGTAACCGGCTTTTTTGACACAGAAAGCTTAGGCAGCCGGGTCTATCGGGTCAGCTTGTTTGGCTGGCTGCCGGTGACCAACTTGGTGGTGGATGTTGTCCCCCTGGTGGAGGTCTTCCCCGGCGGGCAGTCCATTGGCGTGCTGCTCAACTCCGAGGGCCTGGTCATCAGCGAATTGGGCGCTGTGGTGGACCTGGAGGGAAAGGAGCGCTCACCGGCCCGGGAAGCCGGCATTAGGGCGGGGGACATTCTCCTGTCCATCGAGGGCTATCCCACCCGCCGACCTGAACTGGTGAGCCAGCTGATCAACGCCCTGGCCCAGGAAAAGCGCTTTCTGCAGCTGGAGGTGAAGCGGGGCGACCGCATCCTGACCATCGCTGTGGAGCCTGCCAAGACCTGGCAGACCAACATTTTCGGCCAGGGTTCCCATCAGTACCTTTTAGGCATCCTCCTGGAAGATCCCGCGGCTGGAGTGGGCACCTTGAGTTTCTTCCATCCCGAGACGGGGCGCTTCGGGGCGCTGGGCCATACCATCACCGACAGCTTGGGACGGCCTGTGCAGATCGATGAGGGGACCATCGTGGAGGCCTCCATCGATTCCATCCGCTACGGCAGCAGGGGCACGCCCGGTGAAAAGGTGGGGTTCTTCCACGGGGAGCAGAATATTTTGGGCATCATCGATTCCAACAGCAGCTTAGGGATTTACGGTCAGCTGGTGGGCTCCCAGGCCCGCAGCTCCTTCCCGCAGCCGATTCCCGTGGCCTTTGCCCACCAGGTGAGGGCCGGGCCCGCGCAGATGTACACCGTGGTGGAGGGCACCAACATCGAGCGGTTTGAGGTGGAGATCATCAAGGTGGTGAACCAGACCAAACCCGCAGAAAAGGGGATGGTGGTTGAGGTTACCGACGAGCGGCTGCTGCGGCTCACAGGTGGCATCGTCCAAGGGATGTCCGGAAGTCCCCTGGTGCAAAACGGCATGCTTGTGGGGGTGATCACCCACGTTTTTGTGAATAATCCCACAAAGGGGTACGCCAGTTTTGCCGAATGGATGGTCTATGAGGCAGGGTTAGGCCTGAGTGAACAAAATCCCGCGAAACAAGCGTCTTCGCGGGAGGTTTTTTTGTGCCCATAGAGAAGAACTTGCGTAGGCACATTTTATTTACGTATAGTTAATAGGGAGAGAGGCGAATGGAGGCAAAGACGCTTGTATTGGGCGTTATAGGCGCTGATGTACACGCTGTCGGTAATAAGATTTTGGAAATCGCCCTTACCGAAGCGGGATTCAACGTAGTCAACCTAGGAGTACTGGTTTCGCAAAAGGAATTCGTAGAAGCCGCCCTGGAGACGAACGCGGATGCAATTTTGGTCTCGTCCCTATACGGTCATGCGGAGATCGATGCCAGGGGTCTTAGGGAAGCACTGATCGAAGCCGGTATCGGCGATATTTTAATGTATATCGGTGGCTACCTGGTAGTGGGAAATCAGGATTGGTCCGAAGTGGAGGCCAAGTTCAAACAGCTGGGCTTTGATAGGGTGTATCCTCCCAGTACACTGCCTGAGGATTTCATTCCCACACTGCGGGAAGACCTGGGTATGTAGTTGGGGGGTTTTTCATGAACCGGACGCTGGTTTTGGTTGATATCGGCAGCACCTTTACTAAAGTGACGGCGGTGGACACCGGCCAAGCAAGGATTCTGGCCCAATCCAGCGCGCCCACCACTATCCAAGACGTGAGCATCGGTCTGAAAAATGCCCTGCAGGGGCTGGGGCTCACCGCAGAAGAGCTGCGCCAGGCCAGGAAGCTGGCCTGTTCCAGTGCCGCGGGGGGCCTGCGCATGGTGGCCATCGGCCTGGTCCAGGATCTGACGGCTAAAGCCGCTAAACTGGCGGCCTTGGGAGCAGGGGCGCGGGTTTTGAACACCTATTCCTTTCAGCTGACCGAGGCGGATCGGGAAGAGATCATTGAACTGGGGCCCGATATCATCCTCTTGGCTGGAGGCACAGATGGAGGCAACAGCGAGAACATTCTCCACAACGCCCGGGTGCTGGCCAGCTTGCCCCAGCCGCTGCCTGTGGTCATCGCTGGCAATCGCTCGGTGGCCAAGGAAGTGGCTGCCTGTTTTCCCGAAGAGTTCAGCACTTATATAGCGCCGAACGTCATGCCTCAGATCGGCAAGCTCCAGGTGGACCCTGCCCGGGAAGTGATCCGCCGGGTGTTCATGGAGAAGATCATCTATGCCAAAGGTTTAGATAAGGCGGAGCGCTGGATCGACGGCATCTTCATGCCCACGCCTGCGGCGGTGCTCCGGGCCGGGCAGCTTCTGAGCGAAGGCACGGCCGCCAACCCAGGTTGGGGCGATCTGATTATCGTCGATGTGGGGGGTGCCACCACCGATGTCCATTCCCTGGGGACAGGTCTGCCCAGCCGGGCCGGGGTTGTCCTGCGGGGGCTGCCGGAACCCTTTGCCAAACGCACTGTGGAAGGGGATCTGGGGGTGAGGGTGAGCGTGCTGTCCCTCCTGGAGGCGGTGGGTGTGGACGCCCTGGTCCAGGAGACCCGTTGGACCCGGGAAGAAGTGGAAAGCAGGGCCCAGCTTCTGCACAGCCAGCCGGAGGTTCTTCCTCAAAACCAGGCGGAGGCTGCTTTCGACCGGGCCCTGGCCCGGCAGGCGGTGAGGCACGCGGTGGGCAGGCATGTGGGCCATCTCTCCGAGCTTTACACTCCGGCGGGTTTGGTTTGGGTGCAGGAAGGCAAGGACCTTTCCCAGGTGACCACGGTTATCGGCACAGGAGGCGTTTTGGTGAAAAGCGACGATCCCTTAGCGGCGCTGGAAGGAGCCGGGAAACAGGCCGATGCCCCTTTGGAACTGCGGCCTGAGCGTCCAGAGTTTTACCTGGATGGAGATTACATCTTAGCAGCCATGGGTCTTTTGGCCCAGGAGGAACCGGAGGCTGCACTGGAGATCTTGAAGAACTCATTGAGCAACTACAAGCTTTGCGGGGAGGGAACCATCGTTGGGTGAGCGGCTCACGCATGACAAACTAGATTGGAATGAACTGCAGGAGGAAAGGCAGCAGGTGCTGGTCAGCTGGCCCACGGGCCAAGATGTGGATGTGGACGAGGCCGTGGCATTCCATAAACAGCTGCCGGCAGATTTGAACTTCGCCCAGTGCCTGAGCCGGGCCAAGACCGAAGGCAGAACCCTGGCGCAGCCCAGGGCGGGGGTCGCGGACCTCAACAGCCACCTGCAGCTGCTTTTATACCTGCAGGATGAGGGCGAAGCGGATCTTCTGCCCACTACCATAGACTCCTACACCAGGCAGAACCGCTATGAGGAAGCGGAAAAGGCCTTGGCGGAAAGCGTGCGGGAGGGGAGGTCACTCCTCAACGGATTCCCCGCGGTCAATCATGGGGTGGCCAGCTGCCGGCGTTTGGTGGAAAGCGTCTCCCGCCCCCTCCAGGTTCGCCACGGCACCCCCGATGCCCGGCTGCTGGCGGAAATCACCCTCGCCGCGGGCTTTACCGCCTTCGAAGGGGGAGGCATCTCCTACAACATCCCCTATGCCAAACGGGTCCCCTTGGAGGAAAGTATCCGCCACTGGCAGTATGTGGACCGCTTAGTGGGCTTTTATGAAGAGCAAGGGGTGACCATCAATCGCGAGCCCTTCGGCCCCCTCACAGGTACCCTGGTCGCGCCCTGCATCTCCCATGCGGTGGCTGTGATCGAGGCGGTACTCGCGGCTAAGCAGGGAGTGAAGAACATCACCTTAGGCTACGGCCAGTGCGGCAACGTGATCCAGGATGTGGCCGCCCTCCAGACCCTGACCATCTTGGCTGAAGAATACCTGCGGGCGGAGAACATCTACGATGTGGAAATCACCACCGTCTTCCACCAATGGATGGGTGGCTTCCCCAAAGACGAGGCCAAGGCCTATGGTGTCATCGCCCTGGGCAGTGCCACCGCCGCTTTGGGCAAAGCAACGAAGGTGATCGTGAAAACCACCCATGAAGCCCTGGGTATTCCCACCAAGGAAGCAAACGCCCAGGGTATCCGGGCCACCAAGCAGGTGCTGAACATGCTCCAGGATCAGGTGTTCCCGGAAAACCCGTGCCTGGCGGAGGAGCGGGACATCATCCTGCAGGAGACCCGGGCGATTTTAAACCGGACCCTGGAACTCGGGGAGGGCGACTGGGCCCTGGGCGCAGTAAGGGCCTTTGCCGCAGGGGTGATCGATGTACCCTTTGCCCCCAGCACCTTCAATTTGGGCCGCACCATGCCCGCCCGGGACAACGAGGGGGCGGTGCGCTTCCTGCACTGGGGCAACCTGCCCTTCCCCAAGGAAATCCAGGATTTCCACCGGGCCAAACTGGCGGAGCGGGGCAAAGCGGAGCGGCGCGCCCCCAGTTTCCAGATGGTCATTGACGACATCTACGCCGTTGGTCAAGGCAGATTAGTGGGACGTCCCCGATAGGAGAGATGCGCATTGAGTGAACTGAGAGTGCTTTCCCCCACAGCCATTTTAGGCTACGGTTTTCCCCTGTCCTCGTTCCAGGCCGGATTGGAACGGGATCCGCACGTGATTGCGGTAGATGCTGGTTCTACCGACCCCGGCCCCTATTACCTGGGCGCCGGTAAATCCTTCACCCAGCGTGCTCCGGTGAAAAGAGATTTGCATTACCTAGTTAAAGCAGCCCTGGAGCGGGGCATCCCCCTGATTATCGGCACGGCGGGAGGCTCCGGGGCCAAACCCCATGTGGACTGGACCCTGGAGATCATCAAGGAGATTCTCCAGGAACTGGGTGTCCGGGCCAAGCTGGCGGTGATCTACAGCGATGTGGATCGGGAGCTGCTCCTTAGGGAGCTGCGCCGGGGCAGAATCCAGCCCCTGGGTCCCGTGGGTCCCCTCACGGAGGAAGAAATCCTGGCCAGTTCCCATATAGTGGCCCAGATGGGGTTAGAGCCCATCATGGAGGCCTTGGAAGCTGGGGCCCAGATCATCGTGGCCGGCCGGGCCTATGACCCCACCGTGTTTGCCGCCCTGCCAGTTCTTAAGGGTTATGATCTGGCCCTCGCCCTGCATATGGGGAAGATCCTGGAATGTGCTGCCATCGCGGCCAGTCCCGGCAGCGGCAGTGACTGCCTCTTTGGCTACCTGCAGGAAGATGCCTTTATTCTGGAAGCCCTAAGTCCGGAGCGGACCTGCACCAAGCTTTCCGTGGCCGCCCACACGCTCTACGAGAAGAGCAACCCCTATGAGCTTCCGGGTCCCGGTGGAACTTTGGATCTGCGGGAGACGCGGTTTGCCGAGCTCCCCGGCGGGAAGGTGAAGGTTTCCGGCACCCGCTTTAGGCCCACGGAGAAGTACTATCTCAAGCTGGAAGGAGCCCGTCAGGTCGGCTACCGCACCATCAGCATAGCCGGTGTGCGGGACCCCATCATGATCAGCCAGATCGATGACATCATTGCCGCGGTTAAAGAAAGGGTTGCCGACAACTTCCGCGATCTCCGCGATTACCAGCTCCATGTCCACTGCTACGGAAAGAACGGGGTGATGGGCAGTTTGGAACCGCAGATCGAGCCCGCCCATGAACTGGGCTTGGTGATGGAAGCGGTGGCGCCCACCCAGGAGGTGGCCGATACCATCTGCAGCTTCTTCCGCTCCACCCTGCTCCACTATGGTTATCCCGGCCGGAAGTCAACCGCGGGCAATCTGGCCTTTCCTTATTCGCCTTCGGATACATCGACGGGAGCGGTGTACAGGTTCAATATCTACCATCTTCTGGAGGTGGATGACCCCAAGGGGCTGTTCCCTCTGGAGATTAGAGAGGAGTGAGCTATGCGTTACGTGAAGGATGCTGCTTCGGTTATCCGCAGCAAAAATGCAGGTCCTTATGAACTGACTTTTGACTTGATGTTTCCCGATGCAGAAACTTACGAACAGGTCAGACACAGCATCACGAAGGAAAAAATCGCTGCCCTGTACAAAATCGACGTGAGCCAGGTGCTTTCCATTATCCATTTCGCGCCAGCCCATGCCGTGAAGATCACCATTGTGCGGCCGCGGGCCTCCGGAGACTTGGGGGAAACCGATGTCTACGGGGCTCAGCAGCACGCTCCGCTGCTGGAGTTGACCTATTAACCATTTCGGAGAAGGAGTGTTGGCATGCTTATTAAGGATGTCGTACTGTCAAAGGGACTTACTGGGTTTTACTTCGATGACCAGCGGGCTATTCGCCAGGGGAACTACCAAGAAAACGGCATAGCATATCTAGGCGAGCCTATGACCCCCGGCTTTAGCAAGATCCGTCAAGCGGGGGAGAGCGTGTCGGTTCAGTTAGTCCTGGAAGACGGTCAGGTGGCCTATGGCGATTGCGCCGCGGTTCAGTATTCGGGCGCAGGTGGGCGGGATCCCCTCTTCCTCGCCGATAGGTATATACCCCAGATTGAGGAATACGTTGTACCAAAGCTGGTGGGGCGCAAGCTCACCTCCTTCCGTGAGCTGGCTGAAGAGATCGACCAGCTCACCAACGGGGAAGGGAAGCCCCTGCACACGGCCATCCGCTACGGAGTGACCCAGGCGATCCTGGATGCGGTGGCCAGAAGCAAGCACCTCACCATGGCTGAGGTCATTGTGGAGGAATACGGCCTGGAGCTCATCCCGGAGCGGGTGAAGATCTTCGCCCAAACCGGCGATGACCGCAGGCTGAACGCGGATCGCATGATCATCAAGCAGGTGGATGTACTTCCCCACGGCTTGTTCAACAACGTGAACAAGCTGGGCCGGAAGGGCGAGCACCTGAAGGATTATGTGGTCTGGCTGAAAAACCGGGTGCAGGAGCTTAAACCAAGGGAGGACTACCTGCC